>NZ_JBQFQP010000012.1:0-154778 GCF_056536925.1 Ruegeria sp. CI1
CCTGTTTTCAAAACCTTACAAGAAATACACCCACCCAAATCAAACCAAAAAAACAAACACCAAAAACTCACAGCCCAAAAAATAACAAAACAAAACCCCAAACAATCGGACCATCGCACCATATGTTGTGGACGCCCATCTTGGCGGCACAAGAATCCACTCCACCTGCAAGTACCGCGAGTCGGTTTTACCGCAGCACTTTGCATCGGGCCTGTCGGTTTCGGCCCCGCATGCGCCCGGAAGTATTTGCCAGACGCCCCTAATTCCCTAGGGTTGCCGGGACAGTCGACAGCAAGGCGGACATGACGAAATGAAACTGATGCGTATCGGGCAGCCGGGGCAGGAGAAGCCGGCGATTCTGGACGATGACGGGCGGCGGCTGGACGCCTCATCTCTGGTGGCGGATTGGGGGGGATCGAACCTCGAGCCGACCAAACTCGCGGAACTGGGTCAGGCGGTGCTGGCAGGACTGCCCGTCTTGCCGAATACCGAAAGAATCGGCCCTTGTGTTGCCGGGCCGGGCAAGTTCATCGGCATCGGCCTGAACTATTCCGACCATGCGGCGGAATCGGGGCTGCCGGTACCGACGGAACCCATTCTGTTCATGAAAGCCACGTCGTGCATCTGCGGGCCCAATGACGACGTGATCATCCCGAGGGGATCCGTCAAGACGGATTGGGAGGTCGAGCTTGCGGTGGTGATCGGCCGCGCGGCGCAATATGTGCCTGTCGCCGAGGCGCTGAACCATGTCGCCGGTTATTGCGTTGCCAACGACTTATCCGAGCGCAGCTTTCAGATGGAGCGCGGGGGCCAGTGGGTCAAAGGCAAGAGCGCCGACACATTCGGCCCCATCGGCCCGTGGCTGGTGACAACTGACGAAGTGCCGGATCCGCAGAACCTGAAGCTTTGGCTCAACGTCAACGGGACGGCCCGCCAGAACGGCAACACGGCCACGATGATCTTTGGCGTGGCCGAGCTTGTCTCTTACGTCTCGCAGTTCATGAGCCTGCATCCCGGCGACGTGATCAGTACGGGCACGCCACCGGGTGTCGGGATGGGACAAAATCCGCAAGTGTATCTGTCACCGGGCGATGTGGTGGAACTGGGTGTCGAAGGCCTGGGCGTTCAGCGACAGCGGCTTGTCTCGGCGGACCAGGCCCCCGGAACCACAATCGGCGAACACTAGGCAGGTTGCGTCAACTGTGCGAGGATAACCTTCGATGCCAACGGCTTGCAGGTCTCGCGCCCGCGCAGGGGCGGCACTTGTAGCGCAGGAACCGGGTATGATCGTTGAGTAACACCGAACAGACACAGGACACACCGCCCCTTGACCTGCCCGGTCGGGTTTCCCGTCTGCTGGCACATCCGCTGCTGAAACTGGTGATGCCGCTGGTGATCGTGGCCATCGCCTTTGTCGTGCTGCGGGACCTGTCGGCGCATGTCAAATGGACGGACGTCAAGGCGGATGTCGCCGACAGCAAATGGAGCACATTGGCGCTGGCGCTGGTCTGGACGGCGGTCAGTTTCCTGTCGATCTCGTTTTACGACATTCTGGCCGTGCGCAGCGTGGCCGATGGCCAGGTTCCGGCCCGCGTGGCCGGGATCGCCGGGGCCAGCGGATATGCGATTTCCAACTTTCTGGGCTTTTCCTATATCACCGGCACTGCCGTCCGGTATCGCATTTATGCCTCGCTCGGGTTGGATCTTGGCCGCGTGGCGGGGGTGATCGCCACCTCATGGGTGGCGTTCTGGATGGGGCTGTGCCTGATACTGGGGGTTCTGTTGACTCTGCACCCCAGCGGTCTGTCCACTGTCCTGCCACTGTCGGACATGATCGAGACCGTGATCGGCATCGGCTTTCTGGTGGCGCTGGCGCTGCTTTTTGGCTGGCTGACCGGCGGCGCGCGGCGGTTCGATTTTCTGGGCTTCGGCTTTGACCTGCCGGGATTCCGGCTGGCTGCCCTGCTGACGCTGGCGGCCATCGGTGATGTCCTGGGGGCGGCGCTGACGCTCAAGGTGCTGATGCCCGCAGATCTGGTTTCGAGCTTTCCGTATTTCTTCACCATCTTCATTGCCGCCATCGCACTCGGCATCCTCAGCCACGCACCGGGCGGTATCGGCGTGTTCGAGGCCACGCTGATTGCCGGGCTGGGCGCGTCGGGCCGGTCCGACGTGATCGCCGCGCTGCTGCTCTACCGGCTGGTCTATACGTTCGTGCCCTTCCTCGTGGCCTGCACTACCATCGCCATAACCAGCGCCATCGCCCGACGACATGCGGTCAAGGGCGCGGCCACATGGGCCTATCGCATGACCCGCCCGGTGGTTCCGATGGCGGCAGCGGCGGTGGCGATGCTGGCCGGAGTGATCCTGCTGATTTCCGGCGCGCTGCCCGCCGACACCAGTCGGCTGGGTGTGCTGCGCGATTTTCTGCCCCTGTCCTTTGTCGAAGCCTCGCACCTTTTGGGCAGCGTGGTCGGCCTGTTGCTGGTTCTGGTATCGCGCGGCCTTTACCGCAAGCTTTACCGCGCCTGGGTGGTGGCGATGCTGCTGATGGCGGTGGGGTTTGTTCTGTCTCTGAACAAGGGGCTGGATGCCGAAGAAGCCATCTGCATGTTGTTCAGCATCACCCTGCTGGGCCTTTTTCGAGGCGCGTTCTATCGGGTGTCCGGCGCGTCGATCTTTCGCCTGAACATCCCGTGGTTCATCGGCATCCTCGCCCTGATGGCGGCGATCTTCTGGATCGGTATGTATGCCTATGGCCACGTGGCCTATCAGAATGCGCTCTGGTGGGATTTCGCGTGGCACGGCGATGCCTCCCGGTTCCTGCGCTCCAGCCTTGTAGTGGCGATCATCCTGGTTGCGGTTGCCTTCAACTCGTTCCTCAGCAAGCCGGTCAAGACCAGTGCGCCGGCGGAAATCCCCGAGGTGGTGCGGAAACTGGCGCTGGAAAGCCCCGATACCGAGTCGCAGATCTCGCTGTCCGGCGACAAGCTGTTCCTGATTTCGCCAGACGAAACGGCCTTTCTAGCCTATGCCGATACCGGCGCCTCGCTGATTTCCAAAAGCGAACCTGTCGGCGACGAAGAGGCCGGGCGTCAGCTGATCTGGCAGCTGCGCGAAATGGCCGACCGCGAAGGCAAGAAATGCGCCTTTTACAGCGTATCGCCCCGGTACCTGCCCACTTTCCTCGACCTCGGGCTGTCGATCCTGAAAATCGGCGAGGTGGCGCGGGTCGATCTGACCGGGTTCACGCTGGACGGCTCGTCCAAGAAACGGTTCCGGCAAGCCCGCAACCGGGCCGAGCGTGAAGGCTATGTGTTCGAAGTGGTGCCGCGCAGGGACGTGCCTGCGATCCTATCCGAACTGCACGGTATCTCGGACAGGTGGCTGACCAACAAGCAAGGCCAGGAAAAGGGTTTTGCCCTTGGGGCATTCACCAATGCCTATATGTCCAATTTCGACCACGCGGTCCTGCGCAATGGCGAGGATGGCAGGATCGTAGCCTTTGCCAACCTGTTTCAGGGCGGGCACAAAAGCGAGCTGTCGCTTGACCTGATGCGCTATGAACCCGACGCGCCGAGCTTTGTCATGGACGCACTGTTTGCCGAAATGATGCTGTGGGGGTCACAGCAGGGGTTTCACTGGTTCTCGCTGGGTGCCGCGCCGTTCTCCGGGATCGAGAACCGGCAGCTGGCCTCGCTTTGGAATCGGATCGGCGGGCTGGTCTATGAGCATGGCGAGCATTTCTATCACTTCGAGGGGCTGCGCGCCTTCAAACAGAAATTCGACCCGGAATGGACGCCGAACTATCTGGCCAGTCCCGGCGGTCTGGCCGCCGCGCAGGTGCTGTACGAGGTCAATATCCTGATTTCCGGCGGCCTGCGCGGACTGGCCAAATAGGAGGCGGCGATGATCGACAAATTTCGCGACCACGCCGCCAACGAGCGCACTTTTCTGGCCTGGGTTCGGACGGTCATCGGGATCATCGGATTTGGACTGGTTGCCGCGCGGCTGGGAAGCGACAAGGCGGCCTTCTGGTCCGAGGCCTCGATGCTGGGCGCCGGAGGTGTGGTTCTGGTGCTCGCCTATTTGCGCATGCGACACATCAAAAGGAACATCGCATCGAAGGACAACGTCGAGGACGACACGCTGGTGGCAGATGCGTTGCTGCTGCTTTTGATCGTGTTCCTGTTTGGCCTGCTTGGCGCCTTTGCGCTGCACGTATCTCAGTAATGTCAGCCGATCGCCCAGCGGATCAGCAGCGTCACCGCTCCCAGCACCACGACTCCTCCCGCCCAATAGAGAGCGAACCAGCCCAGACGGGTGAACGTACGACGTCTGCCCATCAGTCATAGCTCTTTGACGGATCGACCTTGCCCCGGAAGATCCAATAGGAAAACCCGGAATAGGCCAGGATGACCGGCACCAGGATCAGCGCCCCGATCAGCGCGAACCTCAGGCTTTTGTCCGGCGCGGCCGCCTCGGCGATGCTCAGCGAGGGCGGCACCATGTCGGGATAGAAACTGATACAGACCCCGACATAGCAGATCACGAACAACAACTGCGCCGACAGGAACGGCCTCAGGTCCCGCCCGCTCGCAAGGCCATGCAACAACCGCCAGCCCGTGCCCAGAACCAGCAGCGGCATCGCAACCGAATAAGCGGCGGCGGGCCAGCTCAGCCAGCGGTCCAGATACTGCGGCTCCAGCAAGGCGGTGCGCCAAAGAACCAGGGCTATAAAGGCAAGAACCGCAAAAGTCAGACGGCGCGCCAGATGGCGCATCCGGGCCTGCAACTCCCCTTCGAGCTTGAGGTTCAGCCAGGTCGATCCCAGCAGGGCATAGCCCGTGACCACCGCCACCCCGCACAGGATCGAATACGGAGTCAGCCAGTCAAACGTCCCCCCGGAGAATTTGCGGCCCGTAACGGATATGCCCTGAACCAGGCCGCCCAGAACGACGCCTTGCAGAAAGCCCGCTTGCAGCGACCCCCACCAGAACGCGGCGTCCCAGAACCAGCGCCAGTTCTGCGTGCGCCAGCGGAATTCGAACGCGACGCCGCGCAGAACCAACCCCAGAAGCATCCCGAAAATCGGAAGGTAAAGTGCGGGCATGATCACGGAATAGGCCAGCGGAAACACCGCGAACAAACCGCCTCCGCCCAGAACGATCCATGTTTCGTTGCCATCCCAGACGGGCACGACCGAATCCATCATCAGCGCCCGTTCGCGCGCCGATCTTGCCGCCGGGAACAGGATTCCTACCCCAAGGTCGAACCCGTCCAGCACCACATAGGCCAGAACCCCGAATGCGATCAACGCGGCCCAGATGGTCGAAAGCTCGATCCCCAGCATCTCAGCCCCTCCTGTCCAGCGGATGACGGCTGGCCACGTTCACCGGCTTGCCCGCATGTTCCGGCAGACCCACATCGGGCGCTGAGGACATGAGGCGGAGGATATAGGTGACGCCTGCGGCGAATACCAAACCATAGACGACGATGAACCCCGTCAGGCTGGAGGCAACCGCCGAAGCCTCGACCGGCGACACCGAATCCGACGTGCGCAACACCCCGTAAACGGTATAAGGCTGCCGCCCGACCTCGGTCGTGACCCAGCCCGCAAGTATTGCCACGAACCCGGCGGGCCCCAGCGCTACTGCGGCACGAAGCAGCCATGCGGACTGAAACAACCCCCCGCGCCAGCGCGCCCACACGCCCCAAAGACCCAGCAGCAGGATCGTCACGCCCAGCCCCACCATGATGCGGAAACTGAAAAAGACGATGCCGACCGGCGGCTGATCTTCAAGAGGCACCGTGTCCAGCCCGTCCAGCGGCGCGTTCAGGTCGTGTTTCAGGATCAGGCTCGAAAGCTTGGGGATCGAGATGTCATAGTCGATGCGCTGATTCTTCTGATCGGGAATGCCGAACAGAACCAGCGGTGCGCCATCCGGATAACTTTCGAAATGCCCCTCGATCGCCATGACCTTGACCGGCTGATAAACCAGCGTGTTGCGGCCCTGCGCGTCGCCCGCAAACATCTGCAGCGGTGCCAGGATGATCACCGCCCACATCGCCATCGAAAAACTGCGCCGCGCCGCCGGGTCGGCCCGGTCGCGCAGCAACACCCAGGCCGACGCACCACCAATCACCAACGAGGTGGTCAGGAACGCCGCAAGCACCATGTGGCTCAGCCGGTAATGGAACGAGGGGTTGAAAATGACCTCTCCCCAATCGGTCGGCACGAATTGCCCGACGTCGTTGGTAGTGAACCCCGCAGGCGTCTGCATCCAGGAATTCACCGACAGAATCCACGTGGCCGACAACAGCGTGCCAAACGCCACCATGGCCGTTGCAAACATATGCAGCCCGTTGCCCACACGATCGCGCCCGAACAGCATTATGCCCAGAAAGCCGGCTTCGAGGAAAAAGGCGGTCAGAACCTCATAGGCCATCAGCGGCCCGATCACCGGGCCGGCCTTGTCGGCGAACCCGGCCCAGTTGGTGCCAAACTGAAACGACATCACCACGCCCGACACTACGCCCATGCCAAAGGCAACCGCGAATATCCGTCGCCAGTGATCGAACAGGGTGCGATAGACCTGCTCGCCTGTGGTCAGCCAGAGCGCATTCATCACTGCCAGAAAACTCGCCAGCCCGATGGACAGAGCCGGAAATATGATGTGGAACGAGACGGTAAAGGCAAACTGCATCCGCGCCAGGGTTTCGGCGGTCAGATTGGCAAACATCCAAGCCTCACTTTCCCGACAGGAACCCGGTCACGTACCGCACCCGCCTCAGTCAAAACTCACCCCCGTCGGGGTTTTCTCCAACAGATCGCCCCAGTCGGTGCGATAGGCCATCTCGGCCAGAACCGTATCGGGCAAAAACTCGCGCCCCTGCCGGATCTGCCAGCCGCCGCCCAATCCCTTGTAGATGGCGATCAGGTTCTCCGACACCGAGGCCCGCGCATCGATCAGATCCGCCTCGGACCGCAGCAGGGCCGTCTGCGCGTTCAGCACCCGCGAATAATCCGCCGTCCCGTCGCCGTATTGCGCCACGGCAATGTCGGCGGCGCGTTTCGCCGCCTCGACGCTTTTCTGATAGAACCCCACCTGCTTGCGCGCCTCGCTATAGGCGACCATGGCGTTTTCGACCTCGGAATACGCAACCAGAACCGTGTTCTGGTAATTCGCCACCAAGGCCTGAAACGCTGCGTCCTGCGCCCGCACGTTGTTCTTGATCCGGCCATAGTTGAGCACATTCCACACCACCCCGGCGCTTGCCAGACTGGTGCCACTGGAGGAACTGAACAGGTCATTGCCCGACGACGCCTGCAAGCCGATGGAACCGGTCAGGATGAATTGCGGGTAAAGGTCCGCCATCGCGATGCCGACCTGCGCCGATTGCGCGGCGGCCTCCAGTTCTGCCGCGCGGATATCAGGGCGGCGGCGCAGCAACTCGGCCGGAACGCCGACCGCCACATTGGCCCGGCCCGAAGGGATACGACCGGAATTGCCCAACAGGCCGGTCATCCGCGACGGCGGCGCCCCCAGCAGCACCGCCAGGGCGTTCTTGGCCTGCTGCAGATCGCTTTCCAGCCCCGGCACCAGCGCCTTGGTGTTGTTGAGCAGCGCCGTGGCCTCCTGCACGTCCAGTTCCGTGGTGACGCCGTTGTTGAACCGCAGCTGCGCCAGATCAGAGGATTGCTGTTGCAGTTCGACATTCCTGCGGGCAACCGCCAGCGCCTCTTGCAATGCACGGATGTTGACATAGATCGCCGCGACATCACCGGTCAGCGTTACCAGCGCATCATCGTAATTGGCCACCTGTGCTGCCAGATTGGCCTTGGCCGCCTGCGTGCCCCGACGCTGCGCGCCCCAGACATCCAGTTCCCACTGTGCGTCGAACCCGACTTCCGAGGTCGCAAATTCCGTATCCAGCGGAATGACGCGGCGGATATCGCGCACCGGGCCGATATTGTCGCTGATCTCGCGCCGCGTGGCCGAGGCGCCGACGACCTGCGATTGCGGGTAAAGCTCGCCAAAGGCGATGCCCAACTGCGCCCGCGCCTGCAACACGCGCGCGCCGGCAATCTGTAGCGTCAGGTTCTGGGCATAGGCCTCGGCCACCAGCTTGTTCAGCGTCGGATCGTTGAACGTCTCCCACCATTTCACCACCGGCGCGCTGCGGGCGGTCAAACCGCTTTGCTGGCTGGCGCCGGGACTGTTGGCCTCGATCCACTGTTTCATGACCGGCGAGTTCGGACGAACGAAATTCGGACCCACCGGGGTACAGGCCACCGCCGCCATGAGGCACAGCCCCGCTAATTTGACCCGAACGCGTCTCACCATCCCAGGTTCATCCGAAAAAAACTCCATCAGATATCCAGTGGCCGGATAAAGTTGGCAAAGCTGTACAAGCGTATGTTGATCCGGCGCAGAAACTCAAAGCTTTTCCCCTGCCCCGTGTAAATCGCCACCGCCGCATGGCCGCCCGCCGGAAGCTCGTGCCCCTCGGGCAGGTCCACCGTGATCTGCACCGCAATCCGGCCCGGCAGCTTGGGCAGCACAAACTCGGGCAGACGCCCTGACGGCAGATACTGCCCCTGCGCCGTGGCCCACCAGACCGCTTCGACCTTGCCGGGCAGTATCTCGCCCGGATAGAGATCAAGGGCGACCTCGACCTCCTGCCCCGGCTCCACGAATTTCAGGTTTTGCTGGCGGTATGTGGCCAGAATGTACGGGTTGTCGTCGGTTACGAAACTGGCGATGGCCCCAAGGCGGACGTCGCCCACCACCAGACCGGGCCGGGCCTGCTGCGACACGATCATTCCATCCTCGGGCGCATAGATCGTCGTGTTCTGCAGAAAGTACTCGGCCTCGGCCAGTTGCGCACGGGCCTGCGCCACCCCGGTATTCACCCCGTCGATATTGGATTCCAGTGCCAATTCGGCCTTTTTCTGGTTGGCCTCGGCCTGCCGAACCTGCGCCTCGTCCTCGGTCACCTGTTCGACCCAGCGTTCCAGTTCATCCTGCCGCGCGCCACCGGCGGGCACCAGTTTCTCGTACCGCTGACGCTGATTGACTGCATATCCCAATTGTGCCGTCGCCCGTTCGACCGCCTCGGTCGCGGCCTTTACATCCTGTTCCATGATCTTGACGTTCTGCTCGGCGGCGGCCAGTTGCGCCTTGGCCGAATTCACCGCCAGCTCAAAGATCGTCTTGTCGAACCGATACAGAGGATCACCCTTCTTGACCGGCTGGTTCGGCGTCACCAGCACTTCGCTCAGGATCGTCGGTTGCGTCAGCTTGGGCACAATCTGGATCGTCGAACGCACCACATGCGCATCGACCGAGAAGGGCTGGAAAAACCGCAGAGCGACCAGAAAGATCAACAGCAGATGCGCACCCACCCAGAACGAGACGACGCCCCAGTAGATGTTGAATGTCAGCAGTTTCGCCTTGAAGAAGATGAACCAGACGAAAATGATGTAGAAAAGGGTGATGCCAACGGCGACGAACATATGGGGTCAACTCACTACTGGTTACGCCTTGGACTCTTCGTCGGTTGGCGGGTCCTGATATTCAGGCTTCACCTTTCCGCCAAGCCGTTCGATTTCCTTGCGGATCGCGTCGCGCTCCTGATCGGGGTTGCGGCGAATATCGACGGTGACGCCCTCGTGGAAGGCCCAGATAAAGGCATGCACCCACGGCACCACCGCCAGAAACCCCATCCAGCCCATGATCTTGACCGCTTCGGCATGAGGGTGATTGCGGCTGATGGCGATGCGGCCGGGCAATCCCATGATGAACAGCACCAGCGCCATGAACGCGACCAGCAACAGGATCAGCGCCGCAAAGGTCAGGTAGTCATAATACCCCAACGGTTGTCCCAGTAATCCCATCCGTCTCCTCCTCTTTGTCCTGGGTGCGTCACGACCCGCTTGTGCCCGCATCCTCCAGCAGCTTGTAATCCGTCGGCGGATCGGCACAGACCGTCGGCCCGCATTCCAGAAGCGCCGAGCCTGCGTTCAGCACAGCCAGCGCAAGCATCGTGAAGAAAGCAATCTTTGCCAGCCTGTTGCCGCCAAAGCGCTTTGCGGATTGCGGATCGGCGGGCCGTTCATATTGCCCTTCGGACAACAACATCACCGATGTGCCCACAATGACCAGAAAGAACGCGATCCCCGCCCAGGTATAATAGTGCAGCCCCAGAACCGGTGACCCGTAATGCCCGGTGCCCGGCACGATATGCAGCAGAATCTGGCGGATGGACACGCTGCCACCATAGACCGCGGCGATCAGCATCAGCGCATAGTGGCGCGCGCGCGGACCGTAGAGAAGGTTCAGGCCTATCCCGAACCCAACCAGAACAAATCCGACCCTTTGCAACAGGCATAGGGGGCATGGCAGTTCATAAAGCCAAAGCTGAAAGATAAGCGCCAGCGCCAGCACAAGGCAAACCGCCAGCATCCCGACTGCGTTCAGATTGCGTGAAGTTTCAAAACTCAACGTCATACGCACACCCTACAACTGAATCGTGAGGACAGAAGTTGCGTGGTATTTCAACCAATAGAGGCTGAGCAGAAACGTGACCGCAAACACGGAATAGGCAACGCGGTTCAGCGCGAAGAATGAAAGGATCATGCAAACAACCAAAAGCGCGAAAAGCAACGCAATCATCGCTCCGACCTCCTGTCTCGGGCGAAAACACCTGTAACCAGTCCCGCCATAGTGGCAGTCCGGTTCTGTTGTGGCAAGCCTGCTGACATTGCGCCCCAAATGCCCGTGAAACGCCACGGCGGGTCCGCCGCTGCGCTGGATACATCTGAAGAAAATTTCGACCGTACATTGACCAAACCGCAGGAATTGGCTCACAAGGTTGCCCAATGGCATGAGGGACAAAATGAAAAACATACTGGTTACTGGTTCTGCGGGGTTTATCGGCTTTCATTTGTGCAGGCTCCTTTTGGCCGAAGGATTCCGGGTGCACGGCTATGACGGAATGACCGATTACTATGATGTCGCCCTGAAACGCCGTCGGCACCAGATGCTGATGCAGACACCGGGATTTACCGCGACCGAAGACATGCTGGAAAATCACGAGCGCCTGATGCGGGTAGCCGAGGAATTTCATCCCGATGTCATCATCCATCTCGCCGCCCAGGCGGGGGTGCGCTACAGCCTTGAAAACCCGCGCAGCTATGTCGAATCGAATGTCGTCGGCACCTTCAACGTGATGGAAGTGGCGCGCACCCTTCAGGTGGAACACCTGTTGATGGCCTCGACCTCGTCCATCTATGGCGCCAACGAGGACATGCCGTTCACCGAACTGGACAAGGCCGACAATCAGCTCACCATCTATGCCGCGACCAAAAAGGCGAACGAGGCGATGGGCCATTCCTATGCCCATCTGTGGAACCTGCCCACCACCATGTTTCGGTTCTTCACCGTCTATGGCACCTGGGGCCGCCCCGATCTGGCCTATTTCAAGTTCACCGACGCAATCCTGAACGACCGCCCCATCGACGTCTACAATCACGGCGACATGTATCGCGATTTTACCTATGTCGAAGATCTGGTGCGCGGTATCCGCCTGTTGATCGACGCGGTGCCGGTGCGCCCCGAAAGCACTGCCGATATCGAGGATGGCGACAGCCTCTCGCCTATCGCGCCCTTCCGGATCGTCAATATCGGCAATTCCGACAAGGTGCGCCTGCTGGATTTCATCGAAGCGATCGAGGATGCGCTCGGCAAGAAGGCCGTTCGCAATTATATGCCGATGCAAAAGGGCGACGTGCCCGCCACCTGGGCCGATACCAGCCTGCTGCAGCGCCTGACCGGATATCGGCCCGAGACCAATATCCGCAAGGGACTTGCCGAATTCGTCGACTGGTATCGCGACTATTACGGCAAATAGTCCCCTCTCGCCGGTTCGGCGGGGAACCAAAGGTTCGGTGCATTCAGAGGTCAATGCACCGAAAGCATCCCGCCTTCCACGCCTTCGGAAAATGACCGGAGCGCATCGACACTCTTGATCGTCACTTTTCTTTGCTGAATCGCCACGCCAAACGGCTTGAGACGACCGAACGCCCGCGACAGGCTTTCCGGTTTCATACCCAGCTTGCCCGCAAGCAGGTTTTTCTCGAACGGCAGCTCGATGTCCCCGTTCTCTGCCGAGCTTTCGGCCAGGCTGAGCAGATAGTCGGACAGCCGCTCGACACCTGTTTTGACCTTCAGCCGCTCGACATCGTCCATCAGCGCCTCGATATGGCCCGATGCGGCCGCCAGCACGACGGTCATGATCTCACGATGCGCGTCCTGACATGCAAAGACGCTCGACGGATCGAGATACAGAATTGTGCAATCGCTGACAGCCTGAGCCGATGCCGAACTGTGCCTGCCCTGCAGCGAGGCGATCTCGTCAAAGCTTTGCCCTTCCTTCAGAGTCGCAAGGATGGCTTCGCCGCCGTTTTGAGAGATTCGATACAGCTTCACCCAGCCCGATTGCACGACCTTGAGCGTTCTTGTGGCCTCGCCCTGCAGGCAGATCGTCGAGCCGCGATCAAAGGTTCGCGTGCGCGCCTTGGCCAGCAGGCAATCCCTGACCTTTGCAGAAAGTTGTTCGAAAATAGAACCTTGCGGCGCATAACTTGCCATGCGTGTGAATCTCCTGTTCGCATTCGGAGTGCTAGGGAGATTTTCAAGGTCTCGTATTGAGCCAGATCAAATTGACCAGAAAGTATCGACGCACCGGAATCAAATGGCGGCGCGGTCGTAAACAGAGGTTCCGTCGCCGACGACGAAAAACCGGCGCATGTCGCGCCGGTGTCCTTTCTTACCCGCCGAAATCGTCGAGCATGATGTCTTCGCGATCCACGCCCAGATCCAGCAGCATGTTGATGACCGACTGGTTCATGATCGGCGGACCACACATGTAATATTCGCAATCCTCGGGTGCCGGGTGGTTCTTGAGGTATTCCTCGAACAGCACATTGTGGATGAAGCCGGTATAGCCTTCCCAGTCATCGCCCGGCTGCGGATCACTCAACGCCACGTGCCATTCGAAATTCGGGTTCTCTGCGGCCAGCGTGTCGAAATCCTCGACAAAGAACATCTCTTTTCGGGACCGCGCGCCGTACCAGAACGAAATTTTCCGCTTGGAACCAAGTCGCTTGAGCTGGTCGAAGATGTGGCTGCGCATCGGCGCCATACCCGCGCCACCGCCGATGAACACCATCTCCTTGTCGGTATCGCGGGCAAAGAACTCGCCGAACGGGCCGGAAATGGTGACCTTGTCACCCGGTTTCAGGTTGAAGATATAAGACGACATCTGCCCCGGCGGGATGCCTTCGGCCCCCGGCGGCGGCGAGGCGACGCGAACGTTCAGCATGATCATGCCGCGCTCATCGGGATAGTTCGCCATCGAATAGGCACGTTCGATCGGCTCATTCACCACCGACTTGTACTGCCACAGATTGAACTTGTCCCAATCCTCGCGATACTCCTCCTGCACGTCGAAATCAGTATAGGAGAGCTGGTGCGCGGGCGCTTCGATCTGGATATAGCCCCCGGCGCGAAAGTTCACGTCCTCGCCCTCGGGCAGATCCAGCGTCAGCGCCTTGATGAAGGTCGCAACGTTGTCGTTCGAGCGAACAGTGCATTCCCATTTCTTGACGCCAAAGACCTCTTCGGGAACTTCGATCTCCATATCCTGCTTGACCGCAACCTGACACGACAGACGGTCGCCACAGGATGCTTCGCGCTTGGTGATATGGCTTTCTTCGGTCGGCAGGATAGAACCGCCACCGGAATGCACACGCACACGGCATTGCGCGCAAGTACCGCCACCACCGCAGGCCGATGGCACGAACAGTTTCTCGGCCGCCAGTGTCTGCAACAGCTTGCCGCCCGCAGGAACCGATATGGTTTTCTCACCGTTGATGGTGATGTTGACGTTTCCGGTCGATACCAGCTTGGACCGTGCGGCCATGATGATGGCCACAAGCGCCAGAACGATCAGGGTGAACAGGACAACGCCGAGCGAAAAGGTTTCCATTCTCACGCCCCCCTTACAGTTTCACGCCCGAGAAGGACATGAAGGCCATCGCCATCAGCCCGGCGGTGATAAAGGTAATGCCCAGCCCCTGCAGCCCGTCCGGCACGTCCGAGTATTTCAGTTTTTCGCGCACCCCCGCCATCGCGGTAATCGCCAGCGCCCAGCCGAACCCGGACGATACGCCATAGGTGGCCGCCTCGGCAAAGTTATAGTCGCGTTCGACCATGAACAGCGACCCGCCCAGAATGGCGCAGTTCACCGTGATCAGCGGAAGGAAGATCCCCAGCGCGTTGTAGAGCGGTGGGAAATACTTATCGAGGATCATCTCGAGGATCTGAACCATCGCCGCGATCACGCCGATATAGGAAATCAGCCCGAGAAAAGTCAGGTCCACATCCGGGAACCCGGCCCATGCCAAAGCGCCCGGTTTCAGCAGGAAGGACAGCAACAGGTTGTTGGCCGGCACGGTGATGGCCTGCACCACCATGACCGAAATCCCCAGCCCCAGCGCCGTCGAAATCTTTTTCGACACGGCAATGAAGGTACACATGCCAAGGAAAAAGCTGAGCGCAAGGTTTTCGATAAAGACGGCCTTCACGGCCAGAGAGATAAGCCCTTCCATCAGTGCGCCTCTACCTGCTGGATTTTGTAATCACGTTCTTCGACCTGGTTCGGCTTCCACGTACGGAAAGCCCAGATCAGCAGGCCGATCACGAAAAACGCCGACGGCGGCAGCAGCAGCAACCCGTTAGGCACGTACCAGCCGCCATTGTTTACCGTCTGCAGGATCGTAACGCCGAACAGGCTGCCCGATCCGAACAACTCGCGGATGATGCCCACCAGCATCAGGATCAGGCCATAGCCCATGCCGTTGCCCAGACCGTCGATGAACGACGCCACCGGCGGGTTCTTCATGGCGAATGCCTCGGCGCGGCCCATAACGATGCAGTTGGTGATGATCAGGCCAACGAACACCGACAGCGTCTTGGAAATCTGAAAGGCATAGGCCTTGAGGATCTGATCCACCAGAATCACCAACGACGCGATGATCACCATCTGCACGATGATCCGGATCGAGCCCGGGATCTGGTTGCGCAAAATCGAGATGAACATCGACGAAAACGCGGTCACAAAGGTCACCGCCAGCGCCATGACAAAGGCCACCTGTAACGACGAAGTCACCGCCAGCGCCGAACAGATGCCCAGAACCTGCAGGGTGATCGGGTTGTTGTCGACAAGGGGGTCGACCAACAGCTCTTTCTTGGTCTGCGACATCAGATCTCTCCTGCTTGCAGTTTGGCTAGGAACGGCGCGTAACCCGCGTCGCCCATCCAGAATCTCACCAGGTTGTCGACACCGACAGTGGTCAGGGTCGCACCTGCCAGGGCGTCGACGTAATAATCCGGCCCGGCCGCAGGCTGCGACTTGGCGACGGTGATCTGCAACACACCCGCGTCGTCGCGCAGCTTCTTGCCGTTCCACAGTGCCTTCCAGCGCGGGTTGTCCACCTCGGCACCCAAACCGGGCGTTTCACCATGCTGATAGAATTGCAGGCCATAGATATCGTTGCCGTTATTCTCCAGCGCGATGAAACCGTACAGAGTGGACCACAACCCATAGCCATGCAGCGGCAGGATCACCTTGTCCAACGCCCCCGCGTCGTCGCGCAGCAGATAGATCACCCGGTATTTGGCCTTGCGGCCAATGCTTGCAGGGTCGTCGTCAAGCGCGACGCTCAGGTCCGGATCACCGGCAGCGGCCAGATCATCAAAGGTGGCCGGGTCAAACTGATCGTCCACAAAATCGCCCGTTGCCAGATCCAGCACATGCGGCTCGAATGCGGCAAATGCTTCGGTGATATTGACGCCGGGTTCATACACCCCCGCCACCTGCAGGATGTTGACCTGCTTGTCCTTCAGCTTGTTGGCCTCCTGCACCGGGCGCAGGCTCACTGCCGCGGCCGACACAATCATCGAAGCAACAAGGCAGACCGCCACGGCGATGAAGATCGTCTTGCCCACCGAATCCGGCGAGGCCGCCAGAAACCGGGCAATCGCGCCCTTGGGTTCAGGGGATTGCGTATCAGACATGGCGACGCGCCCTCCGTTTGATATTGGCCTGCACCACGAAATAGTCGATCAGCGGCGCAAAGACGTTGCCGAACAGGATGGCCAGCATCATGCCTTCGGGGAAAGCCGGGTTCACCACACGGATCAACACAACCATGACACCGATCAGCGCGCCATAGACGTATCGGCCCACATTGGTGTGGCTGGCCGAAACCGGCTCGGTCACCATGAAGGCGAGGCCAAAGGCGTAGCCGCCCAGCACGACGTGCCAGTACCACGGCATTGCGAACATCGGGTTCGTCTCGGACCCGATCAGGTTCAGCAGCCAGGTGAATGCGATGGTGCCCGCCAGACAGCCCAATATCAGGCGGTAATTGGCGATCTTGGTAATCAGCAGGAAGGCCAGACCGATCATGCAGGCCAGTGTCGAGGTTTCCCCGATGCTGCCTTGGATGGTGCCGTAAAACGCGCTCCACCAGGTAATGCCGTCAGCGGCCAGCGCCTGATATCCTTCGGCGGCCGACACCGCCAGAGCCGTCGCACCGGAAAACCCGTCGACCGGGGTCCAGACCGCATCGCCCGACATGTTCGCAGGATAGGCAAAATAAAGGAACGCCCGCCCCACCAATGCCGGGTTGAGGAAGTTCTTGCCGGTACCGCCAAACACCTCTTTGCCGATCACGACGCCAAAGATGATCCCCAGCGCCACCTGCCACAAGGGCGTCGTGGCGGGCATGATCAGCGCATAAAGCATTGAGGTCACAAGGAACCCCTCGTTCACCTCGTGCCCGCGCACGGTGGCAAAGATCACCTCGAAAATCCCGCCTGCCACCAGCGTGACGATGTAGATCGGCAGGAAATACAGCAATCCGTGCATGAAATTGGCAAACATGCTGGTCGGGTCCAGCGAAATGCCGAACATCTGCAACAGGGCGATCCGCCAGCCGGTCGCGGCCTCGGGCCCCATCACCGCAAGCGCCGAGTTGGCCTGATAGCCGGTGTTCCACAGTCCCCACAGGATACACGGGATGGTGGCGATCACGACATAGGTCATGATCCGTTTCATATCCACGTAAGACCGCGCATGAGGCGCGACCGAGGTCACGGTTTTCGGCGTATAGATGAAACTCTCGACCATCTCGTAGACTGGAAAGAGTTTTTCGTACCGGCCGCCCTTGGTGAAATGCGGCTCGATCCGGTCAAAGAAGCTGCGCAATCCCATCCGGCTCAGCCCTCCTTTTCAATCTTGCTGAGGCAGTCGCGCAGCGCCAGCCCGTATTCGTACTTGGCCGGACAGGCAAAGCCCACAAGGCCCAGATCCTCTTCGTCCAGCTCCAGCGCGCCCAGCGCCTGCGCGGTGTCGGTGTCCATCACCAGAAGTGCGCGTAAAAGCTGTGTCGGCAGGTAGTCCTGCGGCATCAGTTCTTCGAACGTGCCCGTGGGCACCATCGCGCGGCGACCGCCGTTGAGGTTGCTGGTGAAGGCATAAACCTTCTTGGCAAAGGCCGACCCCAGCACCGGCTGCACCGCGTATTTCGACGGCATCGGACGGATCCAGCCCATCGGGATCTGTTCGCGATCCTCGCGGATCAGGGCCACCTGCCGCGCAAACCGGCCCAGATAGGCAAACGCACCCTCGGCATGACGCCCCGACAGGATCGACCCCGAAATGACCCGTACCGGGCCATCCAAGGCAACCTCTCCCCGTGTCAGTTCCTCGGTCGAGGCACCCATGACGGTACGGATCAGACGCGGCTGCCGCGCGGCGGGGCCCGACAGGGCCACCACGATGCTCGGATCCAGATGCCCGGTCAACATCAGCCGACCAATGGCGATCACGTCCTGATAGCCGATGGTCCAGACCTGCGACTCGGCCCTGAGCGGTTTCAGAAAATGGATATGCGTGCCGGCCAGCCCCGACGGGTGCGGCCCGGCAAAGGCGGCCGCCTCGACCCCCGGCAAGTCAGCGCCGGCGATCTGGTCCCCGTCTTTGTGACACAGATAGGTCTTGCCCTCGGTCAGCTTCGATACGGCGGCAAGACCGGCGGCAAACGCCTCTTGCGCCTCGCCGATGATCAGGGCCGCGTCGGCGGCCAGCGGTTCGCTGTCCATCGCGGTGACGAAGACCGCCTCGGGCGCGGCACCCGGCTGTGGCATCCTGGAATAGGGACGGGTACGGAACGCCGTCCACAGGCCGGCGGCGCACAGCCTGGCGGTCACGCCCTGGGCCGTGTCGGCATCGCCCACACCCGAGAAATCGAGGCCAGCGTCACTGGCGTCGCCAACTTCGATCACCACGCTTTGCAGCACCCGCCGCGCACCCCGGTTGACGGCGACGACCTTGCCGCTCATCGGGGCGACCATCATCGCGTCGGGGGCATCCTTGTGACAGAACAGCGGTGTACCGCGCTGTACCTCGTCCCCTTCTTCGATCAGCATGCGCGGCTTCAGTCCGATGTAATCGGCCCCCACCACCGCAACCGTCGAAACTTCGGGGCCTTCGTGGATCTTCTGTTCGGGCGCGCCTTCGACCGGCAGGTCCAGCCCCTTTTTCAGTTTGAAAGTTTGCATGTCGCTACGTTCTTCCAAGCCTTTGTTCCAAGCCAGTGTGTCCCTACTGGTCGATGTCAGCAATGCTGATACCGGGAAGCGCAGGCCAAAGGCCTGTCAAATCCGCCAGAAACGGGCGGGAATCCGCAGGTATCGCGTTGGTTTGGGGGTCCGTTTACGCGGGGACGCTCTCGAACGCAAACCTGTTACCGCTCAACAAATCGTTCGGCCGCCGTTTTTTGGCGAATTGCGCCGCAATCGGGCGCTTTCGTCGCGCCCCAACGCAAATCACCCTCGCACGGCAATCCGGCCCGGTATATGCAGCGGACATGACAACAGATGACGACATGGAAATCTTTCTGGTGGCCACACCCGGCCTGGAACAGCCGCTCTGCGCCGAGGCCACCGAAAAGGGCTTCGCCAAGCCACGCGCAGTGCCCGGCGGCGTGGTCTGCAGCGGCAACTGGTCTGAAATCTGGCGCGCCAATCTGCAACTGCGCGGTGCAAACAAGGTGCTGGCGCGTATCGGCGCCTTTCCCGCCGTCCATCTGGCGCAACTCGACAAACGCGCCCGCAAGTTTCCCTGGGCCGACGTTCTGCGCCCCGACATGCCGGTCCGGGTCGAGGCGACAAGCCGCAAGTCGCGCATCTACCACGCCGGCGCCGCGCGCCAGCGGGTGGAAACGGCAATTTCCGAATCATTGGGCGTGCCGATCGATCCCGAAGCCGGGGTCCGGGTCATGCTGCGCATCGAAAAAGACCTGTGCACCTTCTCGCTGGACACCTCCGGAGAGCCGCTGCACAAGCGCGGCCACAAAGAGGCCGTGGCCAAGGCCCCCATGCGCGAGACCATGGCGGCGATGTTCCTGCGGGAATGCGGCTTCGACGGCACCGAACCGGTGCTCGACCCGATGTGCGGCTCGGGCACCTTCGTCACCGAATCAGCGGAAATCGCGCTGGGGCTTGATCCCGGACGCTCCCGCAACTTTGCCTTCGAACAGCTTGCCTCGTTTCAGCCTCAGGCGTGGGCCGAAATGCGCGCCGCCGGCCAAGCGCGGCAAACCGATCAACTGTTCCACGGATCGGACCGCAACGCAGGCGCGATCGAGGCCAGCCGCGCCAATGCCGACCGCGCCGGGGTGGCCCGGATCACCCGGTTTCACAACCGCACCATCAGCGATCTGAAGCCGCCCGAAGGCCCCACCGGCCTGGTCATCGTCAACCCGCCCTATGGCGGACGGATCGGGGACGAAAAGCGCCTGCGCTCGCTCTATGGCGCGCTGGGCAAAGTCTTGATGGACCGCTTCAAGGGCTGGCGCGTGGGCATTGTGACCAGCAATCAGGGGTTGGCACGGTCGACCCGGCTGCCGCTGCTGGCGCCGGGGCCAATTGTCGATCACGGTGGTACAAAGATCCGCCTTTATCGGACCGATCCCCTGCCCTGACCCGCCCGCAAACGCAAAGCGCCCCACGCTTTCCGGGCGCGGGGCGCATGAGGCGTCAATCGAGGAAGGGATCGATCTCTACGCCTTGGGTTCGATGGACCCTCAGTTCACGGCCTTGGCGTCCACAACGTCCTTCTCGATGGCCTTGGCCGACGCGATCTCGATCCGGCGCGGTTTCAGCGCCTCGGGCACCTCGCGCTTCAGTTCGATATGCAGCATGCCGTTTTCCAGGCTGGCCCCGGTCACACGTACATGATCGGCCAGTGCAAACCGGCGCTCGAACGCGCGGGTGGCGATACCGCGATGCAGATAGGTGCGCTCGTTGTCCTCGTCGGCCTTGCGACCGGCAACTACCAGTGAATTCTCTTTCATCTCGACCGACAGGTCATTCTCGGCGAAACCGGCGACCGCCACCGAAATCCGGTAAGCGTCTGCTGCAGTTTTTTCAATGTTGTAAGGGGGATAGCTCGGTTGAGCCACGTCGCTGCTCATAACGCGATCCATCATGTCGGCGATCTGGTCAAAACCGATGGTGGCGCGGTGCAGGGGTGCAAAATCAAACGTACGCATATTCGTCATCCTCATCTCTGGAGCGATTTCCGAGTTGTGCCCTCCGTCCGGACGGGCGGTTACGATATACCGGACCCCGAAAGCGGCGATCCGATACTCAGGAAATGGGAAGTCAGATGATCGAGTTCAAGACCCGCTTGAGCCAATGAACTTGGCCCCGCCCAGGGATTTTTCCGCCCCCACGCCAAGCCGCTTGATCGTGGGCTGTGGCCGCGGCGCGTCCCGGCGCAGGATCGCTTTCAACTCGGACACGATACGGGGCAGTTCCATGCCGAACCCCACGGTGCGCCCGCCAATCGACCCGCCCGCCGACACCACCGACAGAATCTGCCATCGCGGCCCGGATCTGGCCAATATGGCAGACCCGGAAGACCCAAAAGTGATGTTGCAGTCAAAGGCGATCAGCCCTTCGCCCCGCCGCAGAATATTGCAGGACCGCTGCCGCGTAATCGCCTCGGACCGCCCCCGGCCATAAGAGGCCACACTGACCTCAGAGCCAGAGATATCGCCCTGATGCAGCGCGAAGGCATTCGCCTCGCCAAACCCGATTGGCGCGTCCAGCCGCATCAGCGCCACATCCCGCTTGACCCGTTCTGCCGACACCCCGGCCCGGGCCGTGAAATCAGGCGGCACGGCGATCTGCACCACTTTGCGGTCGGCCACCGACTTGCCGTCATGCAGCCCGGCGCGAAAGGTCACGGCCCCGGACTCAAACGGTTTTCCGGTTCTTGCGTCAAACGCGCAATGGGCTGCGGTCAGCACCAGATCCCGCGCAATCAGCGTTCCGGTGCAAAACCCCGTATCCCCCAGATCCAGCCGCCCGACGGCCTCCCAGCCCAGCAGATCCTCGCGATCCGACAGGCGGCGCTGGCCGCTGTTCTGGGCAAGGCCTTGCGTGGACAGGACGCAAATCGCAATCAGGACAGAAATCAGACGGGTCATGGTTTCAGGAACTTGGCCCCGTTCTGGTTGCGCACGCTTCCGACACTGATCCGGCTGGCACCGTTGACCGGGGTTTTTGCGAACCCGCGTCCCGCCGACAACTCGGCTTGCAGCAATTCCAGCGATTCCTCCAGCGCGGTGCCCAGCGCCACCCGCTGGCCATCCAGTTCGGCCTTGGCCGAGACCACCGACACGATGCGAGGACGCTCGCCATCAAACGAAAAGACCGGCGCCCCGGACGAGCCGTAATCGACGTCGCACGACATCACCAGCACGCCGCGCTGCCGCGCCATGACGGAACAGACCTCCTGCAGCGATGGCGCCTCGGCCCGGTCCTTGGCGTATGAAACAATGCCGACGCCCTCGCCGCGCTTGGGCCTGCGGCCGGTGTCAAAGGGCAAAACCGTGGTGTTCCGGATAGGTTGCGACAGTTCGATCAACGCCACGTCATGGCGCACCCGTGCGGTCGAGGCCTCACCATCAAAGCGATAGGCCGGATGCACCACCGCCTGCCGAACCGACCGATAGGCCGAGGCCTGACCCCGCCGCCAGCCCGCCAGGAACTCGATCCGCGCCGGATCAACTCGCTCTTTGGTTTCCTTGTCGTACAGGCAATGCGCCGCCGTCAGCACCAGATTCGGGCCGATCAGCGAGCCGGTGCAAAACCCCGTGCCCCCGATATCCAGACGCCCGACCCCCAACCATTCGCGTCCCGCATCCGAGGTTTCAAGGCTTTCCAACGCCGAATCCTGTGCCACCGCTGCCACCGGCAACAGCGCCACGATGAAAGCTTTGACCCAGTTCCTCACCTGTTCCTCCGGCCTTGCCACAAGGCCAGAGTGATACCGAAGAGCTGCGGCAAAAATAGGGCGCGCCCATCAAGGCCCGCAACTGATGCCGCGCTGCATCAGTGGCCGATCCTGCTCAGCGAAGGTTCGGCACCCCGGCCATTTCCGACATTGCGCGCGGTTTCGGCCCGCCTGTGGCCCAATCCAGCAACTCGACCGTGTGCACCACCGGAACACCGGTACCCGACCCGATCTGGATCATGCAGCCTATGTTGCCCGCAGCGATGACGTCGGGCCGCTTCGCCTCCAGCGTTTGCACCTTGCGTGCCTTCAGTTTGCCGGAAATCTCGGGCTGCATCAGGTTATAGGTTCCCGCCGAGCCACAGCACAGGTGACTGTCTGCCGGTTCAACCACCCTAAACCCCGCCTTCTTCAGCAGGTCCTTGGGAAAGGTCTTGACCTTCTGCCCATGCTGCAGCGAACAAGCCGCATGATAGGCAACTGTCAGCCCTTTCTCCTCGCCCTCCGGCACCTCCAGCCGCATCAGCAATTCACTGACATCCATCGCGATCCCTGACACCCGCGCGGCATCCCCGGCCAGCGGGTCGTTGCGGAACATATGCCCGTAATCCTTGACGGTCGTGCCGCACCCCGAGGTGTTGATCACGATGGCGTCCAACCCGTCGCCGTCCATTTCGCGCGCCCAGGCTTTGATGTTTGCTGCTGCCGTGCGGTGACTGTCGCGCGTCTTTCCCATGTGATGGGTCAGCGCGCCGCAGCAGCCCGCCCCCTCGGCCACCACGACCTCGCAGCCCAGCCGGGTCAGCAGGCGGATGGTGGCGTCGTTGATGTCGGTGTTCAGCGCCTTTTGCGCACAACCCGTCATCAGCGCCACCCGCATCCGGCGCGCGCCTTGGGGCGCAAAGCTTTGCGGATCGTCATTGCGGCTGACCGGCGGGATCGCCTTGGGCGCCATCTCCAGCATCGCCCTCAGCCGCGCGTCCGGCATCAGGAACCGAAACGGCTTGCCGATCTTCGCCCCCAGCAGCGCCAGCCGGAACCGTGTCGGATAAGGCAGGATTTGTGCCAGCACCCAGCGCAGCGCCCTGTCCCGCCAGGGCCTCCGGTAATGCGCTTCGATGTATTCGCGCGCATGATCCACCAGATGCATGTAATGCACCCCCGACGGGCAGGTGGTCATGCAGGCCAGACAGGACAGGCACCGGTCGATGTGCCTGACCGTCCTTTCATCCGGCACACGCTCGTTTTCCAGCATGTCCTTGATCAGATAAATCCGGCCCCTCGGGCTGTCCAACTCGTCCCCCAGCACCTGGTAGGTCGGGCAAGTCGCGGTGCAGAACCCGCAATGAACGCAATTGCGCAATATCTCGTTCGACCGCCGGATGGCCGGGTCGCGCAGTTGCTCCGTCGTGAATGTCGTCTGCATCGCCTACCCCATCAGTCCCGGATTGAAGAGCCCCTTCGGGTCGAACCGCTGCCGCAGCCCACGGCTCAATGCCGCGACGCCCGCCGGTTCCGGCTGAAACCGCCCCAACCGCCCGGTCGTCTCTGCCGAGGCGCGCACCAGCGTCGCGTGCCCCGCAATCGCGCCCAGCCGCGCCCGCAGATCGGTGCCTTCGGCCACCAGCGCCCAAATCAGCCCGCCGCCCCAGTCTAACAGCAGCCCCTCCGCCCCGGCCCGCGCGGCAATCTCGGACGCCTCTGTCGGCTTGACCGAGATCCGCCAGACGTCACCCTGTCGCTTGTGAAAGGCTTCCACATCCCGAATGCCGCGCCAGGTGTTTTCGCTATCCGCCAATGGCCCGGCTTCGCCCCCCAGCAATTCGGCCAGCCGCCCAAGGCGATAGGAAACCGACTCCGCAAACCCCTCCACCCGCAGCAGCGCCCTCCCCGCGACCGGATCATAGGCGGCCCCGCTCACCTCATAGGGCGAGCCCAGCGCGGCCGACATCACCTGAACACCCGATTGGGTATCCGGCACGGACACGGCCAGCGTCTCGGCGATTTCTGCCCTTGGCAGAACCTTCAGCGACACCTCGCTCAAAACGCCCAATGCCCCCCAGGACCCGGCCATGAGCTTGACCAGATCGTATCCCGTCACATTCTTCATCACCCGGCCGCCGTTCTTGATCACCTGCCCGCGCCCGTCGACATAGCGCACCCCCAACAGGAAATCCCGGCACGCCCCGGCCTGCACCCTGCGCGGCCCCGAGACATTGGCGGCCACGACCCCGCCGATAGTCGGCTCGCCGGATGTTGCCAGCAGCCCGCGATAATCCATCGGTTCAAAGGCCAGGCGCTGCCCTTCTGTCGCCAGCGCCGCCTCGATCTCGGCCACCGGTGTCCCGGCCCGCGCCACCAGCGTCAGCGCCCCCGGCTCATAAAGCGTGATCCCGCGCAACCCCGCCACGCTCAATTCCGCGCCCGGCCCGCCAACCCCACGGGTGCCGCCGCCAACGATCCGCACCGGCGCACTCAGCCCGGCCACCATTCCGGCCAGTTCGGTCTCTGTCTCTGGTCTCATGACATTCATCTTTTCGAAAAAACTCTGGGGGTGTTGGGGCAAAGGGGGTTTGGAGGCAAAGCCCCGGTCATTCCGCCGCCATCCGCCGCGCTGCCGAACTGTCCAGCGGGAACACCTTGGCCGGATTCAACAGCCAGGCCGGATCGAACACGTCCTTGACTGCCATCTGCGCCTCCAGATCCTCACGCCCGTACTGATGCACCATCAGATCGCGTTTCTCGATCCCCACACCATGCTCTCCGGTCAGACACCCGCCCGCCTCGACGCACAGCTTCAGGATCTCGGCCCCGAACGCCTCGCATTTCTCCAGATCACCAGGCTTGTTGGCATCGAACAGGATCAGCGGGTGCATGTTGCCGTCGCCCGCATGGAACACGTTGCCCACCGGCAGGCCATAATCTTCGCTCATCTCGCCGATCCGGCGCAGCACCATGGGCAGCGCCGAAACCGGGATGGTGCCATCCAGACACATGTAATCGTTTATCTGTCCCATCGCGCCAAAGGCCGATTTCCGCCCCAGCCAGATCTTGGCGCTTTCCTCCGCCGACTGGCTTTCGCGCAGTTCCACCGGGTTGTGACGGCGGGCAATCTCGATGATCCTGGCCAACTGGCTGTCGATTTCGGCCTCCGATCCTTCGACCTCGACGATCAGCAGCGCCTCGCAGTCCGGATAACCCGCATGGGCAAAATTCTCGCAGGCCTGAATGCAAAGCTTGTCCATGAATTCTATCGCCACCGGCAGGATGCCCGATTTGATGATGTCCGACACGCATTGCCCCGCCACCGCGTTGTCGTCAAAGCCCATCAGAACCGGCCGCGCGCCCTCGGGCTTGCGCAGGATGCGCAGGGTTGCCTCGGTCACCACGCCCAACTGCCCTTCCGAGCCGCAGATGACCCCCAAAAGATCCAGCCCGCCCGCATCCAGATGCGCGCCACCGATCTCGACGACCGAGCCATCCATCAGCACCATCGTGACGCCGAGCAGATTGTTGGTGGTCACGCCGTATTTCAGACAATGCGCGCCGCCCGAGTTCATCGCGATATTGCCCGCAATGGCGCAGGCCAGCTGCGAGGAGGGGTCAGGGGCATAAAAGAAATCCTCCTCTTCCACCGCCCCGGTCACGCTCAGGTTGGTGCGGCCCGACTGAACCCGGATGAAACGGTTGTCATAGTCGACCTCCAGTACCTCGTTCATCCGGGCAACGCCCAGAAGCACGCAATCCGCCGTCGGCAAGGCGCCACCCGCCAGCGACGTGCCCGAGCCGCGCGGCACCACCGGCACCCCCTCCTCGTGGCATATGCGCAAGACGTCCGAGACCTCCTGTGTCGAGGCGGGCAGAACCGCCAGCATCGGCGGGCATTTGTACGCGGTCAGCGCATCGCATTCATAAACGCGGGTTTCGGCCTCGTCATGGATCACCGCATCCTCCGGCAGTACCTGGACCAACCGCTCTCGCAGCCGATCCTTGCGCGCCAGCACCGCGGTATCGGGTTTCGGCATTTCCATGGCAATCTCCTCCGTTTGGTAAATTAATATTACCAATTTACCGATCTGGCAAGTTCAACCGGTAAGCCTTACTGTCGCAGCCATGACATGGATCGACCGCGCCCTGCTGTTTTCACCGCTGGACTATGCCGCCATCGCGCTGTTGTTGGGGGCATGGGTCTGGATCGGCTGGCGGATCGAGAATCCCGCACCCGGCAAACCGTCTGTGGCCCGCATGATGGACGACTTTCGCCGCGGCTGGATGAAAGAGATGGTCACCCGCCAGCCCCGGATGTTCGACGCGCAACTGGTCGCCAGCATGCGGCAGGGCAGCACCTTCTTCGCCTCGACCTCGATGATCGCCATCGGCGGCGGGCTGGCGCTGATCGGCAACACCGACCGGCTGGCGGGCGTCGCGCAGGATCTCGCGATTGGAACCGCACCCGACATGGTGTGGGAGATCAAGATCCTGATAACGCTCTTGTTTCTGTCCAGCGCGTTTCTGAAATATGTCTGGGCGCATCGTCTGTTCGGTTATTGCGCCGTCCTGATGGCGGCGGTCCCGAACGACCCGGACCATCCCGAGGCCTATCCCCGCGCCGGGCAAGCCGCCGAGATCTGCGTCACCGCTGCCCGCAGTTTCAACCGGGCCCTGCGAACGACCTATTTCGCGCTGGCCACGGTCGCCTGGCTGCTGGGGCCGCTGGCGCTGATCCTTGCCACGTTGGCGACGCTGGCGGTGCTCTATCGCCGAGAATTCGCCTCGCATTCCCGCGCAATCCTGCTGACCCGCCCACCTCACACGCAGTCGTGAACCCCATGTCAGCCGGACACGCCTATGGTTGCCGCATGAGATACCTGATCCTGATCGCATTACTGGGGCAACCGGCCCTTGCCGATGAACCCGTCATCGAAAACGCCACCGCCCACCGCTCGGGCGACACATGGCGAATCGACGTGACACTTTCCCACCCCGATACCGGATGGGATCATTATGCCGACGGCTGGCGGGTGCTTGACCCCGACGGAAACGAACTGAGCCTGCGCGTGCTGCTGCATCCGCATGAACACGAACAGCCCTTCACCCGCTCGCTCAGCGGTGTTTCGATCCCTGCGGGTGTCACCGAGGTTCGGATCCAGTCCCGTTGCCTCGTCGACGGGTGGAGCGGCCAGACCTATACCCTGAGCCTCGACTGAACGTCAGAACGCCCCCATGCTCAGCCCCGCGCCCAGCGCCATGCCAAGCTCGCGGCACTGTTCCAGTTCGGCTTCGGGAATGACCTTTTCCGCCAGTATCTGTTCGGGGGTCTGCGCGTGAGTACACACGATCATGGCGGGCTGAACCTCCTTCAGACGCCAGCCCTGCGCGATCCGGGCGATCTGGCGCACCGCATTTTCGCCATCCGACCCGGCGCAGACCATCTGCGCATAGGGTCGCCCCTCGATCCGGCCCAGAACCGGGTAATAGCAGCGGTCAAAGAAATCCTTCATCACGCCCGATATCGCCGCCAGGTTTTCGGGGCAACAAAAGACATAACCGTCTGCCGCCAGCAAATCATCCGGCCCCGCCTGATCGGCGGGTTTCAGCACCACCTGCGCCTCGCCGCGCGCACCCGCCCCGGCGGCCTCGGCCATCTGCCGGCTGCCGCCCGTGCGTGAATGGTAGACGATCAAAAGCTGTGCCATGACCCCGTCATACCCGGTGATAGGGGCTTCCGGCCAGTATCGTGGCCGCCCGGTACAGCTGTTCGGCCAGCATCACCCGCACCAGCATGTGCGGCCAGACCATCGCGCCAAAGGATATCGAGAAATCCGCCTCGGCCCGCAAGCCCGCGTCGATTCCGTCGGCCCCGCCGATGATCAGCGCCAGATCCTGCCGCCCGGCATCACGCCACCCGGCCAACTTGTCCGCGAAATCGGGCGATGAAAGCGTCCTGCCCCGCTCGTCCAATGTGCAGATCACCGCGCCCTTGGGCAGCGCCTTGCGCAGCAAGACCGCCTCGGCGCCCATGCCCGCGTTCTTCTTGTCCTCGACCTCGATCACACATGCCGGGCCCAGGCCCAGCGCCCGCCCCGTCCGGTCGAACCGGGTCAGATAATCGTCAATCATGGATTTCTCCGGTCCGGCCCGCAATCGGCCGACCGCGCAGATGCTAACGCGCATTCAACTCTCGCTTCCGGCCCGAAATCGCAGGCCGGGATAGCGCCTCAGTTCGCCGAGGCGCTGCTACCCTGCGGCAGCCACATCTTTTCCAGCTGATAGAATTCCCGCACTTCGGGGCGGAAGATATGAACGACCACGTCGCCCGTATCGATCAGCGCCCAGTCGCCGGCATCCTTGCCTTCGACCTTGCAGGTGAATCCGAACTCCTGCTTGATGCGGTCCATCAGCTTTTCCGCCATGGCCGAGACCTGACGTGTCGAACGTCCGGACGCGATCACCATGTAATCCGCTACCGACGACTTGCCGCGCAGATCGATCTGCACAACGTCTTCGGCCTTGTCATCGGATAGTGAGGAAAGGATGCGCTCAAGCAGCTTTTCGCTGGTAAGCTGAGAGTGGGCCATCATTGCGGCCCCGTTATCGGCGGGCAAACCCGCCTGTGTACTGAGAGACAGGACATAGTCCTCCTTTGAAAAGCACCGGCCAACCCCCCGGCGCGGGGGTAAGTTGAATTTAGCAACCAAATTTTGTCATTTCAATGAAACCCGGCGTCACGGGCGCTCACTCTTCAGCAAGTTGTTGCGAAACCGTCTCTTTTCCGGCGTCATCGTTGAGCAGGCGAACCTCTCGCTGCGGGAACGGAATCGAGATGCCTTCGGCCTTGAACGCGTCCCAAAGCGCCAGAAACACGTTGCCCCGTATGTTGGTCAGGCCGGCCGTCGGATCGCTGATCCAGAACCGCAGGATGTAATCGACACTGCTGTCCCCGAACCCGGTTATGTGACAGACCGGCTCATGCCCCGGCCCGGACAGCACCCGACGAACGGATTTGACCGCCTTGATTGCCACCGCGCGCACCTGATGCGGATCGTCATCATAGGCGGTGCCAAAATTCAGGTCCAACCGCACGAACCGATCCGAATGCGACCAGTTCACCACCTGGTTTGTGATCAGATCCTCGTTCGGTATCAGATACTCGCGGCCATCCCGCGTCACCACCGACACATATCGCGCGCCCAACGCATTGATCCAGCCAAAGGTGTCGCCCAACGAGATGACATCGCCCGGCTTGATCGAGCGGTCCATCAGGATGATGATGCCCGAGATCAGGTTCGACACCACTTTCTGCAACCCAAAGCCGATGCCGACACCCACAGCACCCGATAGCAGGGCTATGCCGGTCAGGTCGAACCCGAGAGTCCTGATCGCAACCATCAGGACCAACCCATAAAGCGCCACTTGAATCGCCTTGGTCAAAAGCACCTGCATTGACGGTGTAAGGTCGTCATTCTGCTCAAGCCCGCGCGCGGCTGCCTGAGTAACCAGTCGCGTCAGCACCAAAAGGACACCGATCAGCAGCGTTGCCTTTAGAATACCCAATATGGAAATGTGCAGATCGCCGATAGAAATGGCGACGCCATCCAGGAACCCGGCCACATCATCAGTCAGATTCAGTGCGACCAGTGTCGCATAAACCCACATGGACCACTTGAAGATCTGCCTCAGTGTTCGGTTCCGAACCAGCCGCGCCAGAAAACCAATGATCAGCCACGCCGTCGCGAGGGTCGCGAAAACCCCGATGATGTAACTCCGCGATGGCCACGTCGCCTGCTGCATCACCAGATAGACCGCCCAGGACAACAACGCGAAATAGGCCAGCGTCAGACGGCGCATGATCTGCACCAGCACGCGCAGCCGCCATTTCGGCCAACCCTCGCGGGTGCGTGCCCACGCATCCCAGCGGTTTTTTGTCAGTACCTTCAGGCAATAGGCGATCGCCAGCAGAACCAGCAGAATCAGCATCTGGTATTGCCGCCAACCGGGGGTCAGGAACAGATCGACAAGTTTCGCGCCTTGCGTCGTGAACGCGTTGATCACGTCCGTGAACGTGGTCGGCAACAGGTCTGGGTCCATTCGCGTACCTCCTGCCCTCAGCATGGCCGGGCCGGGCGGCCAAGCGCAAGGCCCGTCGTGATGCCAAGATCAACCTTGATTGCCACTGTGCCCCGTTATATCTGGTGCACATGAGACACTACCCGGCTCCGAACCCGTATCTTCAGGACCGCGCGCGGTTGCGTGAACGGTTTTTCGGGGCTGCCCGCACGGTTCTGGCGCGCCTATAATCGGCGTCCAGCCACCATTTGCCAGCTATTCTCAAAAAACGGGAGAGGACCGATGTCCCCCAAGACACTCTATGACAAGATCTGGGATGCCCATGTCGCGCACGAGGCCGACGATGGCACCTGCCTTCTCTATATCGACCGCCACCTCGTGCACGAGGTCACCAGCCCGCAGGCCTTCGAAGGGCTGCGCATGGCGGGCCGCAAGGTGCACGCACCGGATAAAACCATCGCCGTACCGGACCACAACGTGCCCACCACGCCGGACCGCGTGAACGGGATCGAAAACCCGGAATCGCGCATCCAGGTCGAAGCGCTGGACAAGAACGCCAAGGATTTCGGCATTCACTATTACCCGGTGAATGACGTCCGTCAGGGCATCGTGCACATCGTCGGCCCCGAGCAGGGCTGGACCCTGCCCGGCATGACCGTGGTTTGCGGCGACAGCCACACAGCGACCCACGGTGCATTCGGCGCGCTGGCCCATGGCATCGGCACGTCCGAGGTCGAACACGTTCTGGCCACCCAGACTCTGATCCAGAAGAAGTCCAAGAACATGAAGGTGGAAATCACCGGCAAGTTGCAGCCGGGCGTGACCGCCAAGGATATCACTCTGGCCGTGATCGGTGAGACCGGCACCGCCGGGGGTACCGGCTATGTCATCGAGTATTGCGGCGAAGCAATCCGCGATCTGTCGATGGAAGGTCGCATGACCGTCTGCAACATGGCGATCGAAGGCGGTGCCCGCGCCGGCCTGATCGCGCCGGACGAGACCACCTTTGAATACGTCAAGGGCCGCCCCCACGCCCCCAAGGGCGCGCAGTGGGAAGCCGCGCTGAACTGGTGGAAAACGCTCTACTCCGACGACGACGCGCATTTCGACAAGGTCATCACCCTCAAGGGCGAGGACATCGCACCCGTCGTGACCTGGGGCACCTCGCCCGAAGACGTGCTGCCGATCACCGCAACCGTGCCAAACCCCGAGGATTTCACCGGCGGCAAGGTCGACGCGGCCCGCCGTTCGATCGAATACATGGGGCTGACCGCTGGCCAGAAGCTGAGCGATATCGAAATCGACACCGTCTTCATCGGCTCCTGCACCAACGGCCGCATCGAAGACCTGCGCGCCGCGGCCGCGATCCTCAAGGGCAAGAAGATCAAGGACGGTATGCGTGCCATGGTCGTGCCCGGCTCGGGCCTTGTCCGCGCCCAGGCCGAGGAAGAAGGTCTGGCGGATATCTTCAAGGAAGCCGGGTTCGAGTGGCGTCTGGCCGGGTGCTCGATGTGCCTTGCCATGAACCCCGATCAGCTCAGCCCCGGCGAACGCTGCGCCGCCACCTCGAACCGCAACTTCGAGGGCCGTCAGGGCCGCGGCGGGCGCACCCACCTGCTGAGCCCGGCAATGGCTGCCGCAGCGGCAATCACAGGACGGCTGACAGACGTGCGCGAGTTGATGTAAGCTGCCCTCATAATTGAATTTTTGAGGGAGAGACTGAAATGAGTGACTGGCTGAAACTGTTCCTTTTGGGAATACTGTTCATCGTGTTCGGGGTCATCGTCCTGGGCGCGCCTGTCGTGGCATCCGTGGCCATCGCGACGCTCACCGGAATCCTGCTGCTCATCGGCGGCGGGCTTCAGGTCATCGGCGGCTTCACCGTCGAAGGCACCGGTGCCAAGATCCTGTCCATCATCATGGGCGCGATCATGCTGTTTCTGGGCTGGTCATTCCTGTCTCATCCGCTGCAGGGCGTCATTTCGCTGGCCATGCTGGTTCTGATCCTGTTCATGGCCGGCGGTATCGCCCGCATCATCCTGTCGTTCCAGATGCGCGGAACACAGTTTTTCTGGCCCACACTGATCTCGGGCATTCTGTCGATGGTTCTCGCCGCCATCATCTGGAACTACGCGGCGGAAGACCCCACCTGGCTGCTGAAACTGCTCGGCATCCTTCTGGGTATCGAGATGCTGTTCAACGGGTTCGGCCTGATCTTCATGGCGCTGTTCTTCAAGGGCGCCGGAAACCAAATCAAACAAGGATAGCGCGGGGAACGGGGCTGGCCCTCTCCCGCAGGAGTGAAAAAATGGAAAAGTTCGAAAAAGTCCACGGGGTGGCCGCCCCAATGCCTTTGATCAACATCGACACCGATATGATCATTCCCAAGGTCCACCTGAAAACCATCAAACGGTCGGGCCTTGGCGTCGTCCTCTTCGACGAGATGCGCTATAACGATGACGGCAGCGAAAAGCCCGATTTCGTGCTGAACAAACCTGCCTATCGCGAGGCTGAAATTCTGGTCGCGGGCGACAACTTCGGCTGCGGATCATCGCGCGAACACGCACCGTGGGCGATCAAGGATTTCGGCATCAAGTCGGTCATCTCGACCAGCTTCGCCGACATCTTTTTCAACAACTGCTTCAAGAACGGTATCCTGCCGATCGTGGTCACCCCCGACCAGCATGAGGTTCTGATGCAGGACGCGCACAAGGGCGAGAACGCGCGAATGACGGTCGATCTGGAAACTCAGGAAATCACCACGTCTGACGGCGCGGTCATCAAGTTTGACATCGATCCGCACCGAAAACACTGCCTTCTGAACGGGCTGGATGACATCGGGCTGACGATGAAAAAGGCGGAACATATCGCAAAATTCGAATCAGAAGCGGCCCAATCCCGTCCCTGGGTGTAAGACTGACCCTACGTTAACCACAAAGGCCGCCCTGCGCGGCCTTTGTTCATTTGGGGCCGAATTTTACACAACCACAAAATGTAGTGCAAAATTATGAACACACGTCGAATTTGAGTCACCATTGATGCATTGCGGCACCACTCTTGCCATCTTTTTGCCTCAAATCATGTGTTTGTTGCCCTAGTGTCTTGAGAGGGATGTCTGTTGTCGGCACAAATATGCCTATAAGAGGCATCCGCTTTGCAAAGCGGGCACAAGTTGGAACAAGGGTGCGGCAAAGAACCGGCCTGTCCAGTTTGAAGGGATTCGGATAGTGTTTGCACGCACAACAGGGGCGGCGATACGTGGGTTGCTTGTGGCGCTTTTGGTGCTCACACCTGCGTTGTACCTGCCTGGTTCAGCTTCGAATGCGACAGAGATCGTGGTGTTCCTCGCGATTCTCGCATTTGTACTGACGTTTGCCGAATACAACTCCGCCTTTCCCAGCTTCATCGAATTCCGTGATGCGCCGCCTTTGAACCGGCTGCGGTTCGTCGGCCTGATGTCGATGGTCACCTTCCTGACATTGGTCTGCAAACACGTCTACGCGCCCACAGGATTGACCACCTTGTTTGCCGGTGTCGGCATACTGATCTCGAATGTCGTCGATTTCCCCTATTCGCCCGTGCGTCTGGTGGTCTTGATGCTGCCGCCGGATGCCAGTTCCGGTCTGGTCAATCTGGTGCGGATGTCGGCGGGAATCGCCTATATCGCCGCGCTGGTCACCGTGGCCACCTTTGCCTACGCGCTGCGCTTTCGCGGCTGGCCCCTGGGCAACGGCGCCTTCAACGTTTGGGTGAACCTTCCTCTTTTCGACCCGACAACCGGCGGCGATGTCGTCACCCGGTTGCAACGCGACGGTCGGCTCAACGTCACGGTGGGCGTGCTGCTGCCCTTCCTTATTCCGGCAGTGATCAAGCTGGCGTCCGATGTCATCGACCCGATTTCGCTGGGCAATCCGCAAACCCTGATCTGGACCATGAGCGCCTGGGCCTTTCTGCCCGCCAGCATCATCATGCGAGGCATGGCCATGATGCGAATCGCCGGCCTGATCGAGGAAAAACGCCGCCGCGCCTATTCCACCGCCGAGGCCGCCCAGACCGCATGATCCGGGCCGTTCTGCTGCTTCTGCTGTTGCCATCGCTGGCACAGGCAGATGTTTTGCGTATCGCAACCTACAACACCGAACTCAGCCGCAAGGGCCCTGGCCTGTTGCTGCGCGACATTCAACGAAGCGACCCGCAAGTCACGGATGTTGTCACGGTGATTTCAACCGTTTCGCCGGATGTGATTGCCCTGCAAGGTATCGACTGGGACCATGACGGTTTGGCCCTGAACGCCCTGGCAGACCTGCTCAGCAAGGCAGGTATCGACTATCCCCACCGCTATTCCAGCCAACCCAATAGCGGCATCGAAACCGCCCTCGACCTTGACGGCGACGGCCGCACCTTTGGCCCCGGTGACGCGCAGGGTTGGGGCGAGTTTTCCGGGCAAGGCGGTCTGGCCGTCCTGTCCCGTTACCCGATCATAAACGAGGCGGTCGTTGAATTCACCAACCTCCTGTGGCGCGACCTGCCCGGCGCGCAACTGCCGCAGACGGCTTCGGGTCCCTTCCCCACGGCAGAGGCACAGGCGCAACAACGCCTGTCTTCCACCGCGCATTGGGCGATTCCAATCGATGCGCCAGCGGGTCGGTTTCATCTGATGACCTTCCATGCCTCACCGCCGGTCTTCGACGGCCCCGAAGATCGCAACGGCCTTCGCAACCGTGACGAAATCCGGCTGTGGCAAGCCTATCTGGACGGCGCGCTTGGCCCTGCCCATGCTACGAAATTCGTCCTCGCCGGTGATGCAAATCTTGACCCGCACGACAGCGATGGTCGCACCGAGACCGTCCGCACCCTGCTGTCCGACCCACGCCTGCAAGACCCCGCTCCACAAAGCGCCGGTGCTGCGCGTGCCGGAAACCAGAACCACCGCTCGCCTGACGCACATGACACAGTGGACTGGCCCGGGATCGGTCGCTTTCGCGTCGATTACGTCTTGCCATCCTCGGACTGGTCGGTGGCAGATGCCGGGGTGTATTGGCCCGCCCCCGATGTGGACGGGCATGAGGCCGCGTCACGCGCCAGCCGTCACCGGCTGGTCTGGGTGGATCTCTTGGCCGAGTAGTCCCGCCGGGACCGCCGATGCCAGCGCGGTCGTGAAATCGGTTTGTACAAATGGGCCAACTAGGGTCTCAAAATGCGTACAATCCAGACAATTCGGCGTGTTCCACAAGTACCGCATCTCGATCAGGTGCCGCGCCATTGGCCAGAACGGCTGCGCCAGTTCAAGCGGCCACCACGACATTTCCTTTACCGAAACCGGTCGCCTCAGAACCCGCGACAACCCCTCGGCAATGTCTCGCCCGGTCACTGTGAACCCTGCAAAAGGCACCTCCGCGAACCGCGGCAATTCACCCCGGATTTCCGCCAAGGCAACGGCTGCACGGGCAAGATCGGGCAGATAGGCCCAGGCGTGCGGTATGTCCGGATCGCCGGGATAGACGAATTTGCCCTTTGCCAAAGGCTTGATCATGACCTGATCGAACCAGTTGCCCGAAGCTTCGGTGTCGATGAAATCCCCTGCCCGCAACAGGATCGTACGCACGGTCGAGGCGCGATAGGCCTCTTCCATTTGCCTGCGAATTCGTCCCAGTGGATTGGTCGCCAGATGTGGTGTCGCGCCCGACCACGGCCCCGGCGTATCTGCACCGAAGACATAAACATTTCCCGGCACAATCACCGTCGAACCGCTGAGTTTCGCAGCCTCGATCACCTTTGCATGAAGGGGGACAACCTGCTTGGCCCACTCTGTATAGGGCGGGTTCCAGGCGTTTACGATCACATCCGCACCTTGTGCTGCAATCAGCAAGTCGTCTGACTTTCGGTCAAATCCGCGCACGGTCCAGCCAGCCTTTGCAAACGCCAATACAGCATTTCGGCCAAACCGTCCCGAGGCCCCGAGAACAAGTACTGTCTGTGTCATGAATATTCTCCTCTTCTCGGGGGCAAGATACCCATTCGATTACGTTATTGAATTGCAGAAAAACGCAGATCATGTATTCATTTCTGAATGGATAAGTCGCTCATTTCCGCTGACTGGTCCCTGATTCAAAGCTTTCTGGCTGTCGTCGAAACCGGTTCCCTGTCTGCCGCAGCCCGAAATCTGAACAGCAGCCAGCCAACTCTGGGCCGTCAGATTCAGGCTCTGGAGCAATCCCTGGGCGTGTCGCTGTTCCACCGGCACACCCGTGGTCTGAGGCTGAGCGATACTGGCGCACAACTGTTACCCATGGCAATCCGCATGCGCGATGCCATGCAGGAGATTTCACTGATCACCGCAGGCGAAGCAAAGAGCCTTGCAGGTACGGTCAGGATCACAGCCTCGGTCTATGCTTCCCACCACAACCTTCCGCCAATCCTTGCCCGCATCCGAGAGTTGGAGCCCGAAATTCAGTTGGAATTGGTGCCGACCGACGCCACCGAAAACCTGTTGTTTCGCGAGGCGGATATCGCCGTTCGCATGTACCCGCCCCGGCAACTCGACATTGTGGCACAGCACATCACGGATATCGAACTGGCCGCATTTGCCGCCAAATCCTATCTGAAACGTGCAGGAATGCCTGAGAAAATCGAAGATTTGATGGACCATGATCTCGTCGGGCTGGATGCGGACGAGGCGATCATCACCACGATGCGAGAAATGGGATGGCCTGCCACGCGCAGGATGTTCGTCGTGCGGTGCGACAACCACAGCGCTTATTGGGAACTGGTGCGCGCCGGATGCGGCATCGGCTTTACGCAGCGCTCTGTGGGACAGGCCGATCCGACAGTGCAAGAGCTGCCGTTCGATCTGCCCATCCCACCTCTGCAGGTCTGGCTGGCCGCGCCGCAAGCCATGCGGCAAACCCCCCGCATTCGCCGTGTATGGAACCTGTTGGCGGAGGGTTTGCTTGGGTTGAACCGTTAGGCCGGAAGCGGGCCAGTATGAGTTCCGCGTGGTGGATAGTTGTTATCCAGCGCGTATTTGATGCCACCCTTGATATCCGCCACGGACGGACGACCAAACGGTGTCGATTGCTGCCAGGCAAAATACAAAGAGCGATCCGGGGCGACATAGAAATGGCCGGGTTCGGCGAAATAGGGCGCCTCGGCGGTGCCTTCACGGCCTTTCGACATATACAGCCCCCAATCATCCCGCGCCGCCGCCAGCGGCAGACCGTGCCCGACGCGCAAGCGAGAGGTTCCGGCCTTTTCGACGGTTTGCGCCGCGCGTTCCGCCGTATCCGTGCTGAGCATGATGACTTCGACACCAAGTTCGGCAAAGTCATCCAGCGCTGCCTCCAGCTCGCCCATCTGCCGGACGCAGATCGGACAGTGCACGCCTCGATATTGAATCACCAGCGTTCCGTTTTTCCCTTTGTCCCGGTCCAAGTCGAAGCTTCCGTGCGCCACGATTTCGATTTTCAGTTCAGGGACCGCATTTCCCGGTATCAGCATGTATTTTCCTCGTGTTTTGGCCGGATCGTCTCATTGACCCGTTGCCGCGCACACGCTAGGGCGATGGCAACGAAACGCAAGGAGACCGTTCATGCCCAACCCCTCGCTCCTCATCCTGCCCGGAGACGGAATTGGCCCGGAAGTTATGGCCGAAGTGCGCAAAATCATCGACTGGTTTGGTACAAACCGCGGTCTTCACTTTGACGTGAGCGAAGACCTGGTGGGCGGTGCAGCCTATGATGTGCACGGCAAGCCGCTGGCGGACGAGACCATGGCCAAGGCGCAGGACGTGGATGCTGTGCTGTTGGGTGCCGTAGGCGGGCCGAAATATGACGACCTGGATTTCAGTGTGAAGCCCGAACGCGGGCTGTTGCGTTTGCGCAAGGAAATGGATCTCTATTCCAACCTGCGCCCCGCCCAGTGCTTTGACGCGCTGGCCGATTTCTCGTCGCTGAAAAAGGACATCGTCGCGGGTCTCGACATCATGATCGTGCGCGAACTGACCTCAGGCGTCTATTTCGGAGAACCGCGTGGCATCTTCGAGGAAGGCAACGAGCGCGTGGGCATCAATACTCAGCGCTACACCGAAAGCGAGATCGAACGTGTTGCCCGCTCGGCCTTCGAACTGGCAATGCGCCGCAACAAGAAGGTCTGCTCTATGGAGAAGGCCAACGTGATGGAATCGGGCATTCTGTGGCGCGAGGTGGTGACCCGCGTGGCCAAAGATTATCCAGAGGTCGAATTGAGCCACATGTACGCCGACAACGGCGCCATGCAGCTGGTGCGCGCGCCGAAACAGTTTGACGTGATCCTGACCGACAACCTGTTCGGTGACATCCTGTCCGATTGCGCCGCGATGCTGACCGGCAGCCTGGGCATGCTGCCCTCGGCGTCGCTGGGCGCCCCCATGGCCAATGGCCGCCCCAAGGCGCTTTACGAGCCCGTACACGGCTCGGCCCCTGACATCGCAGGTCAGGGTAAGGCCAACCCCATCGCCTGTATCCTGAGCTTCGCCATGGCGCTGCGCTACAGTTTTGATAATGGGGCCGAGGCTGACCGTCTGGAAGCGGCGGTTGAAAAGGTGCTAGCCGATGGTGTTCGCACCGGCGATCTGCTGGCCGATGAAGGCGTCAAACCGGTGTCGACCACGGAAATGGGCGCTGCCATCATCGCCGCGTTGGACAACAGCCTGTAATTTCTACTGGCCTGCGGCGGATGTTTCTGCCGCAGGCTCTGCGACCGGGCTGTGCGGCTGGTAGTGCGCCACCCGCTCGGCATGATGCAGTATCCTGTCAAGCCAGCGCATCGCGTCGGTATGCGCAAAGACCTCTTCCAGAGAATAAAGCCCTGCATGTTCCCCCAGCATCATCGCGCGGCGGTGGCGCTTGGCCCGACGCTGGACAAGCGCTTGCAAGCGCAGCAGGCGGACCGCGACCGTCGGAGACGCCAGATCGCCGGCCGCCAGCGACAGCGCCACGCCTGCAGCCAAGCCGGGTCTGCGCAACAGGCGGTCCGACAACAGCGTTTCCATCCGGCCTCTCTGTCCGGCCCGGCGCAACAGACGGTCCAGATGATCAATTTGATGGAGCAAGGCGGCAAAGGCTTCTTCTTCGGCCGCTCGCCCTTCGGTGAGACGAATGGCGGCAAGGTATTTCCTCAACTCCTCCAACGCGTCAGCGCATACGCCAAGAGCCGCGAGAGGGCGCAAATCCGGTTCGGGCTGCAGAGCCGATCCGATTGCAGTGAACAACCGCGCCGCAATGGACGAAACGGCTGTCTGCGCCGCGAGAATGGCGGTACCCGGATCGCTGAGCAGCCGTTCGTCAAGGTCGATCAGACGCTCCCGCTTGTCGGGCAGAATGCGCGCAACCAGACCAGAAAACTGGCGTGTTATCGGTAGGAACAACGCTGTTCCGGCCAGATTGAACCCGGTGTGGAAAACCAGGAGCGAGGTCATTTCGTCGGTTGACGCCGCGATATGCTCCAGATTCGTACGGAACAGGAACAATAACGGAAACGCGATCACGGATGTCGCAATGTTGAAGATCAGGTTGGCAATCGCCGTTTGCCGCATCGGAACCGATCCACCCAGAGAGGCAAGCAGGGCGGTGAACGTGGTGCCGATGTTCATGCCGATGACAAGGCTGGCCGCCTGGATCATCGAAATCGCCCCCGCCGACAGCATCACCAGCGACAAGGCCATCGCGGCGCTTGAGGATTGCATGAGAATGGTGATGGCTGCACCTGCTCCCACCAGCGTCAGCAACCCCAGAAAGGTTGCACCCGGCAGCATGGCAGGCGTCACGGTCTCGGTCAGATCGCCCATTCCCGTCTGCATCAGTTCCAACCCGACGAGCAGCAGGCACAGGCCGGACAACACCCGCCCGAACCGGGCCACCGGCCCATGTGCCAGCAAATCGACCAGCGCGGCCGGGAACAGCAAGGCCAAGGCCACGTTGCCCAGTTTGAGCTTGAAGCCCAGAACGGAGACCAGCCAGCCGGTCGCGGTCGTGCCGATATTGGCGCCGTAGATCACGCCCATAGCTTCGGGCATCGTCAGCAAGCCGGCCCCCACGAAACCGACTGTCATGACCGTCGTCGCGCTAGAGGATTGCACAACAGCAGTCGTCGTCGCCCCCGTCAGCACGCCGCGCAAAGGTGTGGTGGTAAACGTCGTAAGAATGCGGCGCAAACGACTGCCAGCAGCCTCGCGCAAGGCGTTGGTCATGATTTCCATGCCCACAAGGAACATGCCAACGCCACCAACCAGATAGAATAAATTCCCGTTCATGCCAGACCCTCGATTGAGCCTACCGTCTGACAATTGCCGCCTTCCGGCAAGAGAGGCAATTTCCCGAGCTACTATCAGAATCCCTCTTGCAACTGTATGCCCGCGAGTATAGATCACCCGCCACGGTCGGAGTGTAGCTCAGCCTGGTAGAGCACTGTCTTCGGGAGGCAGGGGCCGGAGGTTCGAATCCTCTCACTCCGACCAAGTAAACAAGGCGCCCAAGGGCGCCTTTGGTGTTTTTTAGACAGTGGTCCAAGGTTCGTTGAACCTGAGTGCTAGCCGAACTCCAGCGCATTGGCCGCATTGCGAAGGTGTTCCGGGCTGTAGCGCGCGTATGTGGACGCCGTGATCCGCGTATCGGAATGGCCAAGATACTGGGCGATCTCGTCCATAGAGATGCCCGCCTCTGCCATGTGAACTGCCGCGGTATGCCGCAGCACGTGCGGCAATCTGACTGCGAACAACCTTGGAACCCTTGCCTACCGCGAGCCAACCGAAGGCTCCGACTCCGGCGACGACCGTCATTGGGTTAACAAGTGTTGCGAGTAGTGATACCAGCGCTGGCCCACCAACCATCGGGATCCATGCGCTTAGCTGCGCTGCAAGCATGTAAGGTAGGAAACCCGCATTTCCAACGATCCCGGCAAATGCGACCCATCCACCTCCGGCAGCGATCGCATTGCGAGCGGCACTGTGGGCATTTCGTAGCGCTTCCTCGATCTCCGGATCAGACCGTCTTGCTGCTTCTGAAACCAGCGCTTCGTCTGCCAGCATGTTCAAAAGCTCTTCTCGAACCAGATCCGGAAAGGACAACGGCGCTTCGCCGGAGATCCTATTTTTTCCTGCATTCCACAGTTCTGAAGCCTTGTGAGCCCCAAAGCCCGCAAGCCCCCCATCGGATCTGACCAACTTCTCCTTCTTTCGTTTTGCCCTTACAGATGGGGTAAGCCTTTCTGACGCTCGAACTGCCAAGGCCGCCGCTGCTCTACGTGCGGACCGAGGAGACAATGGGAGAATAGTAGGCACCGCCAACGCCCCTGCTAGCTGGACCCATAGGCGGTGACGTAAAACCGCATCGGAGGCAGGCGATTTCACTAGTTTATTCTGCGCCTGGCCCATTGCCGTCGCTGAAACGTCGTCGATAAGTCTCATGCGCTTACCGACGTCCTCGAGAGCACCCTTGGCCAAGGAAACAGCGTCGATTTCCTCAAGAATTGCAAGGAATGTGCAAATCTCCTTGCGATCAAGAGACCCAAGTCCGGACAGAATGGATGTTGCGGTTATCGGAGCTTCGAGAGCATCAACTTGATTCATGCGCCGAACATGGAGAACGCCTGCAACTTTGGCAAGACGTTGAAAGATAGAAGAAATACTAAAACCTGCGTTTGCGAAATAGTGATTGATCGGTGGCGTTAAACGCACCTTCGTATATGGGAGGTTTCAACCACCCAGCTATCGCGGCGCCGGAATGCATCCCCATCGTCAAGCGAAGGAAAACCTAGGACTTCGATTGAAACGGGACCCGGCGAAATAAGTAGGACGAAAAGCTCGGCCATTCCTCTCCGCGAATGGCATCGGAGATAAGATCCCGCTTTTTTGCAATAACCCACAACAAGCCAAACATTGAGCAAAGGACACGTGTTCAAGGCAGCCAAGCCACAAAATTGCAACGATGGGTTCATGCCCGTTTCGAAATTGATTGAAGCGATCTATTGCCCTACCCTAGCCGAGCGAAGGGAACATGATCATGGCACACCCCAAGAACCCCACTGCCAAGGCAATCACCGCAGATGAGTCTAGCCGGAAGCGGAAGGCGGGCGCTATCGGCACGCCCAAACAAGACATGCGCCACGACACCGAAAACGCAGATGAGCTTCGGAAAAAGATCATGGCCATCGGCGAGGATGCCGAGAAGCGCCTGAGAGGATCGATGAAGATTCTCGCCCGATGACCTTTCCACTGCGAATGACCACAGCAAAGCGAAGCCGCTCGTTTTGCACGGTGTAGTTTATTGGCTCGTCGGCTTGTCGGCGGGATCCACCCGCAGAGGTCAATAGTCATTCAAGTCCACCATTGATCGATGACAGCAATTTCCTCGTCGGAACAGCCGATTTGATGCGGGGTTCGTGGATCACGACATGGGCGATCTACTCGTCCAATTCGACGTCACCTTGGTTGCGGCATTCGGTCAAAATGGGTTGGCGAAAGATCCAGGCTACATCCGCTGGCGCTGCCATATCGAAAACCGATTTCTCGGTCGTCGCTATCCCTTCGTAGATACGAAGGGGCAGACATCTTGCAGCCCCAGCAGGTTTACAACAATCCCGTTATGTTTTGTTCATTTTTGAACAAAAACTACGCACAAATAAGCGTTTTGTGCGTCTCGTGTCCGCACTAGATTCTTAAGCGATCCACACTAGGAGAGCCAATATGAGCTGGAACCCTGCCCTTGACCCGCATTGCCCCAACGGAGACGAGATTGATGTGATCGATACCCTAATCATCCCGCGTGCACGTGATCTCGGCGGGTTCGAGGTTCGGCGCGCGCTGCCTGCCCCGCGCCGCCAGATGGTCGGACCGTTTATATTCTTCGATCAAATGGGACCTGCCGAGTTCTTGCCGACGCGCGGCATGGAAGTGAGACCGCATCCGCATATCGGGCTCGCAACGATTTCCTACCTGTTCAGGGGCCGGATGCATCACCGCGACAGCCTTGGAACAGATGCCTGGATTGAGCCTGGAGCAGTGAACTGGATGGTGGCCGGACACGGCATTACCCATTCGGAACGCACCGATGATCAGACGCAGGTCGACCCTATGCCGTTCTTCGGCATCCAGACATGGGTCGCGTTACCCAAGAACCATGAGGATCGAGCGCCAGAGTTTGAGCACGCACCAGCCGATGCGCTTCCAGTGCTTGAGGGCGAGGGCAAGACAGTTCGGCTCATTCTGGGCAATGCGTGGGGAAGCCGTGCACCGGTAAAGACGGCTTCCGAGATGTTTTACGCCGACGCCACTCTTACGCCCGGCGCGGCGATCCCCCTGCCCGACGAACACGAAGACCGGGGCGTCTATGTCATTGACGGCGAAGTAGAGGTTGCGGGCAGGACCTTCGAAACTGGGCGGATGATGGTGTTTCGACCTGGAGACCGAGTATCGCTCAAGGCTGGGCCGTTGGGTGCCCGGGTTATGCTGCTCGGGGGTGAGACGCTGGAGGGACCTCGTTTTATTTGGTGGAACTTCGTTGCTTCATCTCAGGAACGCATCGAAGAGGCCAAGGAAGCCTGGCGAACGGGAGACTGGCAAAACGGGAGATTCCACCTGCCACTCGGTGACGATGTCGAGTTCATCCCGCTTCCAGACCGGTAGGCAGGCTGCCGGACACACAAGATTTCTGATCGTGACGGAAATCGTTTCCGTCTGTGTTTGCCGCTCTCAAGAATTCTACTACACCACTTTAGTGTGCTGGCGCGATACTTGGATATGGTGCGAGAAGTCGGCGGCTGCCGGTCAGAAAACATTCGCAGTGTGGTAGATCACTTAGGTGCGAAGCGGTAGCAAGGCCTTTGGCATCGACAATCCCGGACTTTCACATCCGATAGTGCCACAAGGGTCAAAGTAACCCGCTGTCCACCAGCCTTTTCACCAAGACCAATAGACCAAGTGTCGTCGCCATACCCAAGCAAAATGGTAGCAAACCGACTGAAGAAATCGAAAGTTTGCTGTTCTCTACATATTTCCAAAACATGATACAGTGGTTATCCGACAGCTTGGGATCGGGTTCAGGATTGGGATGCGCGCTCATTTTCATTCACCGCAACTGCAAAGATTCCCAGTTCAGGACCTACGGAATAATAGTGATCGAGATTTCCGCTTTTGTCACTCTGGGCGTTGGCCGGCTGCACAATGAATTCATGTCGGTCCCAATCCAGGGAATTGGGTCTGCTTGCTGAATGAAGCTGCTGAGCATGGGAGGTATGGCTATCGACGGTTAAGGAAGGATCCCGACAAGGCGGCGGCCACCGACGCTCCTCTCTACGATTTTCGATCCCATGCCGTTGCCTTCACCTGTAGCGACAACCTCACATTCCAGGTCATTGTGCATCTGTATCTTTTGCGCTGTGGTCGTTGCCCGACACGACTGACCGATGCACCTTATTCGCCTATTTATACTCTGTGAGCAATCGTCCGTTTCCGTGCAACGAGATCGCTCAATAGCAGATCTGGCCTGCGTTTGAGCGATCGTATGTGCCGTGGATCGCTCTGGGGTTCGCTGTGCTGAGGCCCGAGCATGATCCGTTGTTTGCCAGGTAGCAGGTGATCAGGTGCGTATTGTGCGTCTGTGTGCGCTGTTTCCGGCCTCGCTTTGGATTGCTGAGATCCAGAATGTCTTGTTTCTATGGGTCTGTCTGTTCGCAACCTTTACATTCTCCGGAGAAAAACCGTTTTCGGGGTGGTTTTTGTCAAGATAAGGTAAAGTTAATGTAAAGGTTGCCAGCCTTGGAAGGGCTGTTTTGGGGTAAAATCGTGGGGTGAACCTTTACATCAGCGGTGGGACCGGCGGGCTGATGTAAAGGTTCGTCAAGGTCTGTCAGGGTCAAATGATTACGCAGTTTTGTGCCGGAGAATCTTCAGGCAGCGTGTATGGAATGTTCAAATGTCGGGCATTTATATGCAACTATAAAAACCGTAGAGGGCCAAGGCTTCCAAGTGCGGCTTCTCCAGTCTGCCCACGTTGACTGCAGGTGGAGCTATAGGCGGATTGCTGGACAAGCCAGTCATTCATTTTGGCTCCAATATTCAGCAAAGTGCGTGAAACATGAAAACGTGTTAGTGTAAGTCCAACCTAGGGAGGAAGGATCATGGCTGGCTGGCGCATTGAAGGAGAATACATGGAAACCTGCAATTGTGATTTCCTGTGCCCTTGCATCACGTCGAACCTGACAGCGATCCCGACGGAAGGTGACTGCAAGGCAGCAATTGCGATGAAGATCACCAAAGGTGAGAAGGACGGCGTTTCACTGGACGGACTGTCCTTTGTTGTTCTTCTTCATGCGCCGAGTGCGATGTCCGAGGGGAATATCAAAGTTGGCCTGATTGTCGATGAGAACGCGAGTGACGAGCAAACTGCAGCGATCGGTGACATCGCCACAGGAGCGGCGGGCGGTCCAATGGAGGCCTTAGGACCGCTAGTCGGCGAAGTGGCAGGTATCGAGAAGCGTCCGATCAGTTTTGTCTCTGATGGAGACAAAATAGCCGTGACAGCCGGTGATCTGGTCGAGCAGGAGATTGAAGCCGTCAACAGCGCACTTCCGGGCGGCGGTCCCATCAAGATAGAAAATGTTCCACACCCAGTAGCGACAACGCTGGCCCTCGCGCGAGCAACGAAGAGCAAGTTCAATGCCTTTGGAGTGACATGGGACGATGCCACCGGCTCCAGAAACGGTCACTTTGCCCCCTTCTCCTGGTCAGCCTGATCGCTTCGGAAAGTGGTTGAAAGCACCGTGACCTCAGCCGTTGAATCTGCACTGGAACGCAACCTGAAGCGTGACCGTCTCATAGTAATGGTTAGCCTCACCGTCGTGGTCCTGCTTGCGGTCGTCTATACTGTGCTGGGGATCGGTATGCCTATGTCGGCTATTGCGATGACCAGGATGGCCATTGAGATGCCGGGCATGATGATGGCGTCAGCCGATTGGACGCCTCACTACACGTTGCTCGTTTTCCTGATGTGGTGGGTCATGATGATCGCCATGATGGTGCCTAGTGCGGCGCCAACGGTATTGCTCTACGCGACACTCTCCAGAAAAAGAAAAAGGGCGGACAAGCCCTACGCTTCGGTTTCTGTTTTCCTTTCCGGGTATCTGATCGTCTGGGGGTTTTTCAGCTTTGTTGCGACTGTCCTTCAATGGATCCTTGTTTCGGTTGGGCAGATGAGCGGGATGATGGAAATCACCCATGCACCTGTTGCCGGCACGCTACTGGTTGCAGCGGGTCTCTACCAGATTTCAGCTCTCAAGCAGGCATGCCTGCGACATTGTCAGCACCCATTTTTCTTCTTTATGCAGAATTGGAAATCAGGAGCATCCGGCGCGTTTCGCATGGGAATGCAGAATGGGTGGTTTTGCCTTGGTTGCTGCTGGGTTCTGATGGCACTTCTTTTCGTCGGTGGTGTAATGAATCTGCTCTGGATCGCGGCACTCGCATTCTTCGTAGGGCTAGAAAAACTCGCTGTAGACCGGCCGTGGTTGACAAAACTCTCCTCGATTGCGCTGATCGCTGGGGGGCTGGCGCTTGTCATGAAAACATGGCTCGGCGCGTGAAATTCAATTGGCCCGCGAATGTGAAAGGATCTTGCGTTCGAGTGTCCGACACAGCAGGGCTGACACCAACCACCCACTGATGTCAGCCCAAACCTCAACAAATAGCTACCCTGCGGCTCACAAGACCGATATTTGGGGACAGGCAGCCGAGAGCTCAGAACAGCTTTACCACTTAACATTCTACTTTTAGTATATGAAGTCGAACAGCTCTTTGATGTGGGTCATATGAAGACTAATCTTAGGTCCGCACTGAGCGTAGAGTTCCGCTAAGAAAAGCCTATGGGCATCGAGAAGTGCCACATGCACCGTGAACAGTGGAATTCGGGATAACGGGACACGACTGACTTCCGACCAATCGCCGCAATTCATTTGTCTGGCAAGCGAAGCCTGGCACGTCTAAGTTCTCCAAGACGTGCAAAGGGTCTGGAGATGAGCCATGCAGAAAGGCGCAGATCAAGACAGTGTAAGGGTCGATTTGGCTCGGGCGCGCGAGCGCGAGCAAGCGACACGGGACATTCTTGAAGTCATCAGCCAGAGCCGCGACGATGAATGGCCGGTTTTCGACGTCATCCTTAGAAGCGCGGCCCGCCTGTGTCACGCGCCTTTGGCGGATCTGGACATCGTCGACCCTGACGGCGTCCACCTGCGCGAGGTTGCGACCTTCGGGGGTGCCGAACGCGTCATCCCTTCCGATCGTTGGGTCTGGCCGATGGACGGCCCCTACTACCATGTCGAAGCGGTCCGCTCCGGTAAAGTGATGCATGTCCACGACCTGCGTGATACTGAGAACTACCGCGCCGGAAACCCGATGACGGTTGCTGCGGTCGACACCGAAAACATGCGCACCATGTTGGCCGTGCCGCTGCGCTCGGGGACCAAAGGCATCGGGTGCCTGGTTCTGTTCCGACAAGAAGTCCATCCTTTTTCCGAAGACGAAATTGCGCTGGTTGAAACCTTTGCCGCGCAGGCGGTGATCGCCGTGGAGAACGTCCGCCAGTTCCGTGAGCTTCAGGAACGCTTGGATCGGGAAACTGCGACCGGCCAGGTTCTTCAGGTCATCAGCAGCAGCCGCGACGACGACCTGCCGGTATTCGAAACAATTCTGGAAAACGCGGCCCGCCTGTGCGGCGCTGTCCGTGCCCGCCTGCTGCTTACCAATAGCGAAAAGACCCAGTTGCACGCCATCGGCTCTTGGGGAGAACTAAACCCGGCGATGCCCGACGGCATCGTCATCGACATGATCCCAGAGATGCTGCCGGTCCGCTGCATCATGGAAAAGACTACCATCAACGTCGCCGACGGACGCGAAACCGAAGGCTACAAGAAGGGCATTCCGCAGATCGTGAGCAACATCGACACCCTGCAGGCCCGGTCGGTCCTAGTGGTGCCGCTGATCCGGGATGGCGAGGCGATCGGCTGCATTGTTCTGACCGACCGCACTGTCGCCGCTTATGATGACAATGATGTCTCGCTGATTGAAACCTTCGCCGCACAGGCCGTGATCGCGATCGAAAACGTCCGCCAATTTCGCGAACTGCGAACCCGATTAGAGCGTGAAGCGGCCACCCGGAAAATTCTCCAGGTCATCAGCAGCAGCCGAGACAATGAGCAGCCGATTTTCGACATCATACTTGAGCTTGCCGCCCGGTTGTGCCGCGTGTCATCCGGATCGCTATTGATCCTGGATGATGAACGCACCCGTTTCCACATGGCATCTTTCCGGGGACCGCAACTCACGCCACTGGAACCGAATTTAACCTGGAACCTGAACGATCCGCTGCCCGTCGCCGAGGCGCTGCGCGAGGCGCGCAGCGTCCACATTCCCGACCTTGAACAGAGCGCAGCCTACCGGGACCGCCATCCGGTCTATGTCCGGCTATTCGAAAAGGAAAACGTGCGCGTCCGGCTGGTCGTTCCGCTACTGCGCAATGGTGTTGCCATCGGTGCGATTGTGCTAAACCGGATCGAACCTTCTCCCTTTGCCGACGACGAAATCGAACTGATCGAGATTTTCGCTGCGCAGGCGGTGATCGCCATCGAAAATGTCCGCCAGTTCAGAGAAGTCCATACCCGCCTCGAACGCGAAAAGGCGCTGCGCGAAATTCTCGCCGTCATCAGCCAGAGCCGCCACGACGAACGTCCGGTCTTCGAGGTTGTCCTTCGCAAATCAGCGGCTCTGTGCGGTGCGTCACTGGCCAGCCTTAACCTCGTCAGCGAGGATGGCAACCGCGTCGTCAAGACGGCAAGCTGGGGCGACCAGGCGTCCGATCAACTTGCGGCCGGTTCAACCGACTGGCCGATCGAGGCCGAAAATGCGCCTGCTCTGTGCGTCCGAGAAGGTAAACTCGTGCATCTGGATGACATGGCTGCTACCGACCTCTACCGGTCCGGTGACGAAAGGCGGGTCGCTGCCGTCGACTCTCTGGGTATCCGGACGTTTCTTGCAGTTCCCCTGTTCAACGACCGCCGAGCCGTCGGCTGCATCTCGGTCTATCGGCAAGAAGTCAAACCCTTCGCCCCGGACGAAATTGCGCTGCTCGAAACCTTCGCTGCACAAGCCGTGATCGCCATTGAGAACGTGCGCCAATTCCACGAAGTGCAGGAACGGCTGGAACGCGAGAGGGCATCGCGTGAGATTCTGCAGGTGATCAGCGGGTCACGCGACGATGAGCTTCCCGTTTTTGATACCATACTTGAAAACGCTTGCAGACTTTGCGATGCCCCATTGGCTTTCCTGAGCCTTGTGAACGACCAAGGCACCCACTTCCGAGTTCCCGCACATCGTGGCGCCGGTCCCGAAATGGCCAAGGTCTGGGATACGCAACTTGAGCCACTCGAAGGCTCCGCTCTCACCACATCCCGGGCGATCAAAGACCGACGTATCATTCAAATCAACGACTTGTCGGCCTTGGATAAGCCCGACACGATTGATGGTCGTCGTGCACAGCTTGTCAAACTGGAACGAATCCGCACCTATCTGGTCATTCCACTGATCCGCGACAAGCACGCAATCGGGACGATTAATCTTTATCGGCGGGAAGTTCGTCCATTCACACCCGAACAGATCGAACTGGTCGAAACCTTTGCCGCACAGGCCGTCATCGCCATCGAGAACGTTCGTCAGTTCCGCGCGCTCGAAGAAAGAACGGCGGAAGTCGAGTCACTTAACACCTCGCTAGAATCGCGCGTCAGCCAACAAGTGGGTGAAATCGAGCGGATGGGACGGCTCAAGCGCTTCTTGCCGTCAGCGGTCGCGGACGCAGTGGTGCTGTCCGGCAATGACAAGATGCTGTCGAGCCACCGGGCACTGGTCTCGGTGCTGTTCTGCGACATTCGCGGCTTTACTGCGTTCTGCGAGACGGCGGAACCCGAAGAAACCATCGAAGTGTTGCAGACCTATCATCAGGAAATGGGCAAGCTGATCGCCGAGCACGGAGCCAGTATTGACCACCGGATGGGCGACGGGATCATGGTGTTGTTCAATGATCCCCTGCCTTGCGAGGACCCGACAGGCGATGCCGTGCGACTGGCCATTGCGATGCGGGCGCGGATGTCCGTGCTGTGCAAGAAGTGGAAACGCATGGGCTACAGGCTGGGGTTCGGGGTTGGCGTATCGCTGGGATATGCAACGGTCGGCATGGTGGGTTTCGAGGGCCGGCTCGACTATACAGCCTCGGGCACCGCAATCAATTTAGCGTCGCGCCTGTGCGATGAAGCCAAAGACGGTGACATCCTTCTCAGCCCGAAAGCAAGCATAGCGGTGGAGGACAATTTCCAGGTCGAGTCGTGTGGAGAGGTGAGCTTGAAGGGTCTTCGGGAACCACTGGAGGTGTTCCGACTGACTGGAGGCCCGGAGACTTGAGCCAACCAGACCTTGGCGACGGTTGGTTTTCGGTTGCACTGAGCTCTAGTTGGTTACGACACCAACGCCTGCCCCCACGATGGCACCCTCAACGCAGCGGCCATCGACGAGAACTTCCCCGGCGGCGCAGCCAATTGCCGCGCCAACAACCGCACGCTCGAAGTCGGTATTGACCTCATCGCAAGCAGAAATCCCCATAAACGTGCTAAATGCCGTCAGAATATAAAACTTCTGCATATTCAATCTCCTCGAACACAGCGAACACCGATACATACCATGCTGATGAACGACCAGCCAACTAACAACCTCACCTGTTGCCGCTAATAGATCACCTTGCATCGGATTTATCGCCCGCTCGGGCTTTGATTTCCGCCAAGCGCTGCCTTGGGCTTTCATCGAATTGTGACCCACGCTCTGCAAACCATGGATGCCGGGAAGGAGGAAGAAGCTACCAATCACGCGAATTGGCCAATGGAATTTTTTCTTCCACTGGTTGCCGCCCGGCCAACTTGGGCAGTTGCTGAAGAGCAACCTCCTTTTGCACATAGATTCCAAATTGGCTGTGGGTTAGTGTCGTCCTATAGGGAGGCTGGCCTTGGAAAGACGGTTAACGACGATCCTTTCTGCCGATGTCGTTGGATATAGCCGCTTGATGGCTGTTGAAGAGACCGCAACGTTGGCGTCACTCAAGGCTTTGCGAACAGAGCTTATCAAACCAAAGATTGCAAAATATCGCGGTCGCGTGATCAAGCTGATGGGCGATGGCACGTTGATGGAATTTGGCAGCGTTGTCGACGCCGTATCCTTCGCCGTTGAATTCCAGAAGTCGATGGCGGAACGAAACTCCGACGTCCCCGAGGACCGGCGGATTGTTCAACGCATCGGCATCAACCTCGGAGATGTGATTATCGATGGTGATGATCTGTATGGCGACGGAGTGAATATCGCTGCTCGCATCGAGGAGTTGGCCGAGCCGGGCGGTGTCTGGATTTCCGGCACCGTATTCGACCATATCAAGGGAAAAGTTGCCGTCCCATTCGACTATCGGGGAGAACACCAGGTCAAGAATATTCCTGAACCTTTACGGGTTTACAGCGCGGCGCTGGCTCCGGTGGCTACCACGTCGCATAATTCCAAAGCTGGGCCGGCCAAAACGGCAATGCCCGATGAAAATGGCATTGGAATCGACCTCTCTCTGCCCGAGGCTCCGTCCATAGCTGTGTTACCTTTCGACAATATGAGCACCGATCCCGAGCAGGAATTCTTCTCTGACGGCATCACGGAAGACATCATAACCACGCTCTCAAAGATTGGCGGCTTGCTCGTGATCGCGAGGAACTCCAGCTTCACCTACAAGGGCAAGGCAGTCGATGTGAAGCAGATCAGCCGCGAACAGGGCGTCCGCTATGTGCTGGAGGGCAGCGTTCGCAAGGGCGGCAGCCGCGTCCGCGTGACGGCCCAGCTCATAGACGCAACATCCGGACACCATATCTGGGCTGAGCGCTACGACCGTGAACTGGAAGACATTTTCGCAATCCAGGACGACATAACCCGAGAAGTTGCCCTGGCCCTGGATGTGCATCTTAAGGGCGGTGAGCAGATACGCATCTGGTCCGGCGGCACTAGAAACGTGGAAGCTTGGGAATGCGTCCGTCTCGGTATGGAGGCGTTGACCGCGCTGACGCCAGAGGGCCGAGCCGAGGCCCGCAGGCTGCTTACTAGAGCCCCAAAACTCGACCCGGAATACCCGATGGGATGGGCCTCGCTTGGCTGGTTTCACTTTCATCAAGCCGATTTTTCAACAGCACTTGCTTCCGAGGTGGAACGTGAGGCTGCACTCGATTCTGCCGCTGCCTGCGCACGAAAGGCGTTGGAATTGGATCCCTCCTTTGCTGACGGTTACGCGATCCTGGGGCTATGCCATCTGGAGAGAAGGGAATTCGAAAAAGCCATTATGATGACAGAGAAAGCCGTCGAGTTGTCTCCCAGCCTTTCCGAAAATCTTGCGACATCCGCCGTCGTTCTGAGCAAGTCTGGACGACCTGAGAGATCTTTCGAGTTGATCAAGCGGGCAATGCGGCTATGCCCGATATACCCCAGCTGGTATCTCTACGTTCTGGCCACGGCCTGTCGTCTTCTCGGCCGGAACGAGAATGCAATCATCGCATTTCAAAACGCTGTCGATAGAAATCCGGATAACTTGGCATCCCAGGTTGGGCTCGCGTCAATACTCGGTGAAGAGGGTCGGGTAGACGACGCTCGGAATCCCGTCGCCAACATCCTGCGGATCGATCCGAACTTTTCCATCGCAAAATACATTGGGGAGTTGGCCTACAGTAACCCGGCAGACTTGTCTCGCATTGCAATGGGCCTGCGCAAGGTAGGTCTGCCAGAATAAGCGTGATGAAGAGGCGTCGGGATTTCCTACTTCCCGAAGATCGCCTTGATGGCTGCCTGCGACCTACCGGTGAGCCGGTGATCGCTGTTGCCGGAAGCTTCCCGAATGACTTCCAGCCAGCCCAATTCGTTCGATGTCACGGGGGTGCCGAAGATCTCGACAATGGCCTGAGCCGAGGTATCGCCTACCGCCTGCTCAAGTGCGAGGCGCATCAGGTAACCGGGATCGCAGTCCAGCGCACGCGCCATCGACGGCACACGGTCCAGTGCCAGTTTCGTGGTCCCGTTCTTGATCATCGTGACCATGTTGGGGTTGGGAAATCCGGCTTCGCTTGCAATCTGCAGCTGGGATTTCACCGGTTTCAGTTCAAGCACACGACGTTCGACATATCTCGCCAACCGTGTGTCCTCATGCGGTTTCCTAGTCATCGCTATCCTCTTAGTAGTTTTGCAGCACGTGCTGCATGTGTTCGATATAGCGATGATCTGAATGGGAATGCGTGGCGGGAAGCACGTTGATGTTCAACGCCTTTTCATTTTGTTGAACATGTCATATGTTCAACAAAACCCGCTTTTGTAGAACAAGGGCACCTCTGAAATGTTCAAAAGACACTCATCCGTCGCACACGCCGCCTATCATGACCTGCTGAGATCGCTGCAGGATGATGCCGTCTCGGACATCCGAGGCACTCCCACGCGCGTCGAGCGGAACAGCAAAGTCTATTGGTATGACACATACCGCGTCGGATCCGATGTGAGAAAGCGCTACATCGGCGAGGATAGCGAAGAGCTGCAGGCACGCCTGAAGAGACACGAAACCTTAAAAGATCAGGAGGGTGAGCGCAGAAAGAACCGCACCCGCCTCGTGCGCCTCCTTCGCGCCGAGGGTTTCCTCAATCTGGATGCAGCGACAGGTAGCCTTCTTTCTGCCATGGCCGCATCAGGTGTGTTTCGGCTGGGTGGAACCGTCGTCGGAACCCATGCCTTCCGCCTGTATGAAGGCGAATTGGGCATCCGCTTCGGCATGGACATGATGGCACACACCGATGACCTTGACATCGCCAGCTTTTCGCGCCTGTCATTGGCGCTGGAGGATGCGGCCTCACCACCGCTGGAGGATGTATTCCGGGACTTTGCGTTCGCGCCCCAACCAAGTCTGCAGACGGATCGAACCTGGCGCTGGAAGCAGACCAGGGGCAACACGCTGGTAGAGTTTCTGACCCCGTCCTTCGAGCCGGATGAGGGATTTTGCGAACTTCCCGCGCTTGGTGTCGATGCCCAGGCGTTGCACCACCTGAACTACCTGATCGCCGCTCCGATCAAGGCGGCGGTGACATACCGGAGCGGCGTGCTGGTCCAGATCCCTCAGCCCGAGCGCTTCGCCATTCACAAGCTGATCGTGGCGAACCGTCGGCGCACGGGAGACGATGCCCTGAAATCTGAGAAAGATCGGCGTCAGGCGGCCTTCCTGATCGAGGTGCTGGCCCAGGACCGACCGGACGAGCTGCGTGACGCCTACGAAGACGCCATGTCACGTGGACCGAAGTGGCGCGAGAGGATCGAGGGATCACTCAGCCGGATGCGAGAGAGCGCCATGCTATTGGACCAGCTCTAGTGCGGCTCCAGTGTAGACAGTGCTCTTAGGTTCAATGAACCTGTCGAACCCGAATTTGGTTGGTTTACTTGGAAATCCAACTTGAAAAACAGGGTGACTTTGACCAGAAATCAATAACTTGGCCACCTGCGCCGATCTTCGGGAGGCAGGGGCCGGAGGTTCGAATCCTCTCACTCCGACCAATAAAACAAGGCCTCTGACTGGGCCTTTTTTGTTTTCCGGTTTGTTGTTAACTTGCCCCTTTTTTTGACCGTCATCGGCGTCAAGGAGCCTTTTGAGACGGTTTTCCAAGCATATGCTGTAATCGAGACCAGATTGCGTTTAAGCCCACCATTGGTCGATTGCGGCAATGTCCTCATCGGACCAGCCGAAATGATGGGCGAACTCGTGAATTACGACATGGGCGATCAACTCGTCCAGTTCGACGTCACCACGCTCACGCCACTCAGTCAGAATGGGTTGACGGAAGAGCCAGACGGAATCTGCTGGTAGCGCCACATCGGAAAACGATTTCTCGGTCATCGGTATCCCCTCGTAGAGCCCAGTCAACTCAAGGGGATCAGCGATACTCAGTTCATTCAAAATGTCGGGCGTCGGCCAATCGGAGATGCGCAGGATGACGGCCTCGGCTGCGGGACGGAACGCCATTGGCAGCGAGGCGATGGTATCACGGGCGATCTTCTCAAAGTGGTCGAGGTCGTTTTGCATGCCACGGATATGGCATCTGGGAGCGGCACAGTGAAGCATGAAACACAATGTGGCAAAACCAAGCGCCGTAGTTGGCCGCTCTGCTTGGGTTTTGGCCGTCGTTCAATAACCCATCTGGCTGCTGTCCAAGGGATCATGACCAGGTGCCACCAACAAGGTTGGCCATCGCAGCACAGACCTTTACAACGGCTTGGCATTTTAAAACGGAGACTCGGCACCTTCTCAATCCGCCGTCGATCCTTCGGTATCGCGGCGGGCGTGCATACGGGCCTTGACGATGCGACCCACGAAAAGCGGCAAGATGAAACCTGCGATAGCAACCGCCCACAGGGCAATCGACAATCCGCTGTCGACCAGCGTCCAGTAGTCCCCGTTCGAGATCGTAACCGCGCGACGCAAGTTGTTTTCCATCGTGTTGCCCAGCAGCGTCCCCAGAATCACCGGCACCAGCGGCACATCAAGCTTACGCAAGACCCAGCCCATCACACCAAAGCCAATCATGACCAACAAGTCGAATGATGAACCCGAGATTCCGTAGATACCAACGAAACTAACCATCGCCACGATCGGCATCAGAATACGCGGTGGCACCATGAGTACGCGGGTAAACAGCCCGACCATTGGTATGTTCATGGCCAGAAGCATAAAGTTTGCAATGAAAAGTGCGGCGATCAGCCCCCAGACAACATCCGGGTTCTGTGAGAACAGCAACGGGCCAGGCGTGATATTGAGCGAAAGAAGAACGGCTAGCAACACCGCCGTGGTACCAGATCCCGGCACACCCAACGCCAGCATGGGCACCAGCGCGCCACCGGCGGCGGCATTGTTTCCCGCTTCGGGCGCGGCCACCCCTCGCGGGTCGCCTGTGCCGAAGCTGTTTTTCCGGTCGACCAACCGCTTTTCCATCGAGTAGGAGATGAAAGACCCAAGCGATGCCCCCGCACCCGGCAAAACGCCCGCGATAAAGCCCAGACCGGATGCCCGCAGCATGGTGGCAAAGGTCGATTTCAACATGCTCCACGAGGGCGTCAATCGACCCACCTGAACTTTTTTTCTATCGGCGTCGGCCTCGCCGTGGCGATGTTCGAGGAAGATAAAGACCTCTGACAAGGCGAACAGCCCGACGATGGCAACAAGAAAGTCGAGGCCATCATAGAGATGCACCTCGCCGAAAGTCAGCCGCGGCACGCCAGTCTGGGTATCTACCCCGATCACGGCAAGACCAAGCCCTAGCATCGCGGCAAAGGCAGATTTCGCCTGATTGGTTGACGACACGCCTCCTAGCGTCGCGAAGGCCAGTACGAACAGCGCGAAATATTCGGCGGGGCCGAAGAGCAGGGCAAACTTGACCAGTTGCGGCGCCAGCAGGATGAGGCCCCAGGTGGCCAGAAATGCGCCGACAAAGCTTGCCACACCAGATAACGAAAGCGCTTCGCCCGCCTGTCCCTTCAACGCCATCGGATGGCCGTCCAGGCACGTCATCATCGCTGGCTCATCTCCGGGTATATTGAGAAGGATCGAGGAAATCCGGCCTCCATACATGGCCCCGTAGTAGACCGAGGTGAGCAGGATCAGCGAAGGCGTAGCCCCTAGCCCAAGCGTGAAAGCCAAGGGAATGAGGATGGCGACGCCGTTCGAGGGGCCAAGCCCCGGCAAAGCGCCCATCATAGTCCCCAGAAACGTGCCAAGCAGGGCAAGCGCGAGGTTCTGGAGGGAAAGTGCGGTGGCAAAGCCGTCGCCGAGCGAGGCAAGAATGTCCATCAGAGTATCCCTTTCTCAGAATCCGAGCGGACCGCGTGCAAGCGACAGTCCAAGAATGAGTTTGAATACGACGTAAATGCCGACCGAGGTCAAAACGCCGACCAGAACCGCCTGCAGTGGCCCGGTTCCAAGCCGCCAGGTCAGGTAGGTGGCAGCCAATGCAGTGGCGATGACAAAGCCCAGAGAGCCAAGCAATTCTGCATAGAGAACCATCACCACAACAGCGGCAAAGATCTCGGCCAGCCGCGCGAGGCTTGGCCACTCCGGCTCGGCATCGGGGCGCAGTAAAATAGCAAGCGAGGACAGGCCCAGGATCACGGCAATTGCGAGCGGAAAGGTTTTCGGCCCGACGGCGTCCGACAGAAAGCTTTCTTCAATCTGCAGCGTCGCCCATGCATAGAACAGTGCCAGACAAATGCCGAAGGCTCCGAAAATGCGATCGCTCATGCGGTTCTCCCTGAATTGGGTGCGCGGCAGGGCACGGCCCCGCCACGGCACGTGGTTAAAGCGTTATTTGATGATTCCGATGTCGCGCGAGATCTGCTGGATCTGCACCACGGAGTCGGACACGAAGGCTTGGAAATCGGCCCCTTGCAGGTCAAGCGGGGCCAGACCGTTGGCTGCCATCACCTCTTTCCACTCGTCCGAAGCGTAGAGGGTCCCGATCTTCTCGACCCATTCTCCATAGGCCTCGTCGGACATGCCACCGGGCGCATAGAAACCACGCCAGTTGGCGCCAATTGCATCAATGCCCTGTTCCTTCGCCGTCGGGAAATCCGCGAATTCGCCTGTCAAACGTTCAGGACTTAGCACCGCGATAACGCGGATATCGCCTGAATCGACGAACCCCTTGGCCTCTGAGATATCACCGGTGAAGGCCTGAACCGAACCGGCAAGCAACTGTGTCACTGCCTCACCACCGCCGTCAAAGGCAATGTATTTCACGCTGCGCACATCGTCGATCCCATAGGCGTTTGCGGCGATCAGTACTTTCAGGTGATCCCAGCCTCCCACGGCTGAACCGCCTGCAATCGACACACTGGTCGGGTCCGCCTTGATCTGGTCTAGCAGCTCGGGAAGCGTCTGAACTGGACTGTCCTTGGACACCGCGATCACGCCGTAATCGGCACCGATCGAGGCCAGCCAGCGCACCTGATCCATTGTGTTGCCGGGATAGGCCCCTTGTGCCAGGCGGGTTGCCGTAGCCGACGAGGCCGCAACGATCAGCTCGTTGTCATCGCCACGCTTGTTGACCACCTCGGCAAAAGCCACGCCGCCGCCGCCGCCAGCCAGATTGACCACCTGCATCGTCTTGTCGATCAGCCCGAGATCCTGAAGCGATTTGCCCACTTGCCGGCAGGTGAAATCCCATCCTCCGCCGGGGTTGGCTGGCGCGATGCATTCCTGCGCCGCGGCGCCGGTAGCAAGGCCAAGACCCGCAGCCGCAATGGCCGCGCGAACCAGATTTAATGCCATAACATTTCTCCTCTGTGGTCTCCGGCTCATCTCCTCAGCCGAAGTTCCCGAGCACAATACAGGTTGAAGCTGTCACCAACCTGTCACATCCTTTTCGAAAGGAAGGAGGGCGGATGCGGGTTCTGCTGGTCGAAGATTCCGAGGATTTGGCCGAGGCCACCCAACGGCGGTTGTCGCGTTCGGGGATGGCCTGTGATCTGGCGGCGAACCTGGCCGATGCGCGGGCCTGTTTCGAGGTTCAATCCTATGATGCCGTCATATTGGATATAAATCTGCCCGACGGCGCCGGAACAGACCTCTTGAGCGAAATGCGGCGCGCCGGGCAGGTCGTCCCGGTATTGATGCTGACAGCGCAGTTCTCTGTCGATGACAAGCTGTCGGCCTTCAGCCTTGGAGCTGACGATTATCTGGTGAAACCCTTTGATCATCGCGAACTGGAAGCACGGCTTCACGCAATCCTGCGCCGCGAACAGGCTGACAGATCAGCCGAACAGATTGTGGGGGAGCTGAGCTATAACGCGACGTCCGGCATCGCCACGCTTGCCGGTCGGCCCCTTGATCTGACCCGGCGTGAGTTCTCACTACTGGGGCTTCTGGTTAAGAACCGCGGGCAGGTTCTGTCAAAAGAGCGGCTGATCGATGGGCTTTACGCCTTTGATGACGCGGCGCCAGGGGTGAACGCCATCGAGCTTTACGTGGCGCGCCTGCGCAAACGGCTGGCTGGCGGCAATGTCGAGATTCAAACCCTGCGCGGGCTTGGCTACAAACTGGACGCGACTGACGCTGTGGAAGAGCGCGATCGGATTCCATGACCAAACCTGCCCGCACCACTCCGTCCCTGTCGCTATCGGCCCGTTTGGTAATCGGTTTGACCGGGCTCTTGATCATCGGGGGCGTGGTCCTTTCAATGGCGGCCTTTGCCTATGGCCGTGCGGCGGCGCGAGAGGCCTATGACAGGTTGCTGATGGGTGCCGCCAATGACATTGCAGCCTCGGTCTCGGTTATTGACGGCCTGCCCATCGTCGATCTGCCGGTTTCGGCATTTGAACTTCTGGCCCTCGCGTCCGACGATCGCGTCGCCTATCAGCTGCGCGGCCCGGATGGCCAAGTGCTGACGGGTTACGACAGCCTTCCACTTCCGCCCGACAATGCGCCGGATACGGTTATGTATGATGCTGAGATCAGCGGCGAGGCGGCTCGGTTCATCAGGGTGACGAGAAGGTTTGCCGAACGCCGCTTTTCCGGGCAGATCGAAATTGTCGTCGGACAAACGATGCTTGCCCGCAACGAACTGGCATTCGACATCACACGGAATGCGCTCGGCGGGCTCGCCGTGGGCGGGTTGGCCATGCTCGCCTTTGCGGTTGTTGTCGTGCGCCGGTCGCTGCGCCCGCTCGACCGTCTTGCCAACAGTCTGACGGCGCGAGACCCCCGCGACCTGACCCGCATCGACGCATCGGTCCCGCGTGAAGTGGACACGATGGTGCAGGCCATCAATGGTTTCATGGGCCGATTGAATCAGCAGTTCGCGACAATGAAGAACCTTATATCTGACACCGCCCACCAGCTGCGCACACCGGTTGCTGCTCTGCGTGCTCAGGCTGATCTGGCCGCGGACGAAACCGACGCGGCCCAACGCGCTCAAATCGTGGAACAGATTCATGACGGAACGGTTCGCCTCAGTCACCTGCTGGATCAGATGCTGTCGCGTGCCATGGTCATCCATCGTGGCGATGCAGCCCGCCGCGAACAAGTCGACCTGCGAGACATTGCGCTTGATATCTTCGAGGAGGGCGACTACCGCCTACTCGCACCGCAAGCCGAAATCCGGTTGGAGATCGGCGAAACGCCTGTGTTTGTCATGGCCGACGCGCTGTCCCTGACCGAGGCGGCCAAGAATCTACTTGGCAACGCACTGGCACACGGGCGCTCTCCGGTGACGATAGGCGTTCATCAGAGCGGAAAGACGGTCTGCCTTTGGGTGCAGGATTCCGGTCCAGGCCCGTCTGCTGACATCCTCAAGGCTCATGGTCAAAGATTCACAACCCGAAGCGCGCGCGGTACGGGTCTTGGCCTGTCGATTGCCCAAGCAGTGGCCAACGCTTTTGGCGGGCGGCTGGAGATGGAGGCGGGTGCGCAAGGATTCCGTGCCTCAATCGTGTTGCCCGGAAAGGTGGCCTGATGATCCGCTGTATCATCTCTGCGATCCTGCTTTGCTTCGGCTTCATGGCAAGTCCGGCAGGCGCGCAAGAAGACGTTCGCATGTTTGGCCCACCTGATGCCGTAATCAGCCTTACCCTTCGCACGACAACCGACATTTCGATTTTTGCGCCAACCATCACCGATTTTCTTGCCACACGACCGGATCTGTCGATCCGATATGAACAATGGGGATCAAACGAACTTTACACCCAGACGGCACGCGATTGCACTATTGGAGCGGCGGGAGCCGATATTGTGATCAGCTCCGGCGTTCATCAGGTTGTGAAGCTGGTCAACGACAACTGCGCAGCAACCTGGATGTCTCCGGAAACCCGTTCCCTGCCAGAATCGCTGCGCTGGCGTGACCAGGTCTGGGGCATTTCACGTGAACCGGCGGTGATGGTCTATAATCGGGATCTGGTGCCACCGGACGAGGTCCCGCGCACCCGTTTCGATCTGCTAGATCTGCTGAGGCCGGACGGATCGCCCTATGCCGGGCGAGTCGCCACTTATGACATTGAATCCTCCGGGCTTGGATATCTATTTGCCTACATGGATTCGCAAGAGGCGACGAGTTTTGGCGGGTTGCTGGAAGCCTTTGCAAGATCCGGCGCCGTCGCAACCTGCTGTTCGGCCGAGATCATTTCAGGCGTGAGCAACGGTGATTATCTGGTCGCCTACAACGTTCTGGGGTCATACGCAGCCGAGGCTGCGACCGCTGACCCCACACTCGGCATCGTCGCACCGGAAGACTACACGCTGATCCTGTCACGGGCTGCTATCCTGCCAGGAAGCCAGCCCAGCCCACACGCCACAGCGTTTTTGGATTACATACTGTCCACAGAAGGGCAACTGATGATGACAAAATCTCATCTGGTGACCCCCTCCATGGCGCCGTTTTCCGCGGATGAGTTAGAGGAAACGACCGCCAGAACGCGATTGATACAGCTTGGACCACCACTCCTTGTTGCTATGGACCGGATGAAATCAGCCCAATTCCTGTCACGATGGCAACAGGCACTATCCCGTTGATCGACCGAGCATGTTATTTGGATCGCACCGGATAGCGCTCGCCTTTCTCGTTTATCAGGATCAGACGACCACCGTTGCGAACATAGAGATCACACCTGTTGAACCCATTTTGGAACTCTGTGCAGACGCTGCCATCTTCTGCAATCCGATATGTTCCAAACGCAGTCCCACCGCCGTTTGCCAGCGAATAAGTATAGGAATAGGCACCTCCGGCAGAGTATTTGGATTGACCATCATCATAGAACGTCAACGTTTGGCCAGGGAGATTTTTCAGTTCTTCGTGGCTGAGAGGGACGTCCCCAGGACGGGTATGCCAATCGGCTGCAGCGACCGGGGTCGCGGACAACAAGAAAAATACGGCGACAGTTTTCATTGGGCGATTTTGGCGCACATTGCCTTGGACAGGGAGTAACGATGCGGTGAGCAGACCGACTTAAGGCCGCACGCTGAACTGAACCCGCAGGCGCATTTGGCCGGTCCCTTTTCGCGAATAGAGCATCAGCTGATCTTTTTCGATCAGAAAATCACAACGGCTGAACACCTTTCGAAGGCTGACGCAAAATGCGCCGTGCCATTTGAACTGAACCATTCCAATTGAAATCCCATCGCCAAACCGTTCCCTCAGCGAATGCGCGTGGTGAACTGGTGCGTGTCTGGTCGAAGTGTCAAGCAGCAGGGATTTAGACAAACGAGGAGTGGTCGGGTAGGCAGTTTCGCCGCCCATAGACCAGAACTGCGCAGATTGGATGTCTTGCGCCTGCGACGGCGCGGACATGATCGCCAGAACACAAAACATAAGTACAACTAACATACTAAGATGATAGCAGAAATCTTGACGTTTTGCCACTTTGATTGTCTAGGCGACCATCGCCTCGGCTTTCTTGAGGTCGACCGAGACCAACTGGCTGACGCCCTGTTCCTGCATAGTCACGCCAAACAGCCTGTCCATCCGTGCCATCGTCACCGCGTGGTGGGTAATGATCAAGAAACGGGTGTCGGTCTGGCGGCACATTTCGTCCAGAAGGTCGCAGAACCGGGTCACGTTGGCATCGTCCAACGGTGCGTCCACCTCGTCAAGCACGCAGATCGGGGCTGGGTTGGCCAGGAACACGGCAAAGATCAGGGCCATTGCGGTCAGCGTCTGCTCGCCCCCCGACAGAAGGCTGAGAGTCGAAAGTTTTTTGCCCGGCGGCTGACACATGATTTCCAGGCCGGCATCCAATGGATCGTCGCTTTCGACCATGACCAGATTGGCCTCGCCGCCGTTAAACAGATGCTTGAACAGCATAGCAAAGTTGGTGTTCACCTGCTCGAACGCCGTCAACAACCGCTCGCGCCCCTCACGGTTCAGGCTTGAGATGCCACTGCGCAGGGCCTTTACCGCCTCTTCCAGATCGGATTTCTCGGAATTCAGAGTATCGTATTCTTCCTGAACCTCACGAGCGTCCTCCTCGGCTCGCAGGTTTACCGCGCCCATCGCATCACGCTGACGCTTGTGGCGGTTCACCTCGGCCTCCAGCGCATCTGCCGACGGCATCCGGTCGGGATCGACATCCAACTGGTTCAATAGCTGGTTGGGGGTCAGTTGCTGATCCTCGGCGATCCGCTCCGCCGCGGTCTGAACTGTTTCGCGCGCCGCCTCGCAACGCGCTTCGGCGGCGGCCCGTGCCTCGCGCACTTCGGAGGCCAATCGTTCCGCCTCACGCTCAGCCAGAATGGCGGCGCGCTGTTGGTTTTCGGCCTCAGCCAACCGATCAGCTGCTTCGGCCCGTCGCGCCTCGGCGGCTTCGATCTGTTCGTTCAGATTTTCGCGGGCCTCTGCAATTTCTCCCGGCAGCGCCATGGCTTCGGACAACTCCTCTTCTGAGGCTGCCTTTCGCTCGGTCAGTTCCCCAATCCGCTTGCCTGCAGTTTCAAGCCGATGCCGCCAGCCACTCAGATCCTTCGCCACTTCCTGAGAGCGGCGCGTGCGCGCCTCGCCCTCGCGGCGCAATTCGTCATGGGTCGAACGGTGGGTCAACATCGTGATCCGCGCGGCTTCGACTGTCTGCTTGATGTCCTCGACATGGGCGCGGGCGCTGTTGACATCGCCCAAACTCGCCAAGGCGCCCTCGGCCTCGCGCAGTTGCACGCGGGCGGCCATGGCGTCTTCCTTGTGGCGGTCCACTGACAAGGACAGGGTTTCCAGCTTGCCCTGTGCAAGATTTCGATCCGCCTCAGCACGGCTGAGCGAGCGGGCGGTTTCGGCCACACGCTGATCGGCAGCGCGGCGCGCCTCGCGAGCGCGGCGGTCGGCCTCGGTCACTTCGGCCAGTTTGCGCGACAGGCTGTCATGGGCGGCTCGGGCACCATCGGCCTGTGCTTCGGTGCGGGCCAGTTCCTGTTTCAGCGCTTCGAGACGGTTCAACTGTTCCAAGCGCATCGCGGCAGCACTTGGCGCATCTTCGGCCCAGGTACGGAATCCGTCCCAACGCCACAGATCCCCCGATTGCGACACCAGTCGCTGCCCGGGTTTCAGCAGGGGCTGCAGCCGCGCGCCCTGTTCTGTTTCGACGATGCCGATCTGAGCAATACGTCGGCTCAGACGGTCGGGACCCGAGACATGCAAAGCCAACGGTTCCGCTCCATCCGGCAAATGTTGGTCTTCATCATAGCCGGGCACCTTGACCCAACCGGACGGGCCGTCTCTTTCGACCACCGGAGCACGCAAATCGTCAGCCAAAGCCGCACCCAAAGCTTTTTCAAAGCCAGGATCGACACGAAGAAGGTCCATCACCTGCCCGCCCTCGGCAGTGTCGCGTGCCACAAGCTTGGCCAATGCGCTGGTTTCAGCGCGGATCGCGCCAAGTTCACCTTCGGCCTCTGACCGCTTGGCGCGCGCATCTGCCTCGCGCGCTTGCGTATCGCTGCGCAGTTCATCGGCAGCGGCGAGCGCCTCTTCGGCCACTTCGGCGGCTTCGCGGGCTTCTTCTTCGGCCTCCTGAGCCGCCCCGTACGCCTCCTCCGCGCGGCTTAGCGCTTCGTGGGCGTCGTCCATCGCGGCACGAGCCTTCTCCTCTTCGGTCTCCGAACGCGCCAAAGTCTTGCGACTGTCTTCGACTAGGCGCTGCGCCGATTGGTGGCGGGCGACGAGGCGGGCCATATCCTCGGTTTCCTGAGACAGGTGATTTTCGCGTTCCTGCAGTACCGCCGCCGCTTCGCGCGCGGTTTCGGCAGCCTCGGCAAGCTTGTCACCATGACCTTCGGCGGCTTTCGCGAGTTCGCGTGATTCCCATTCCAGCCGCTCTATGGTTTCGCCCGCGTCACGATTCAAGCCGGTCTCGCGCTCGATATCGCGGGCCAGTTGCAGAATGCGGGCCGTCAGGGTTTCGATGGTCTGACGGGCGCGGGTCTCCTGATCGGCAAGCGCATCGCGCTGAACCTGCTGGCGCTGCAGGATGGCGGCAGCGATTGCCTCTTCCTCGCGCAGTGGTGGCAGAACCTCGTCGGCTTTTGCACGTGCCGCTTCGGCCTGCCGCGCCCCGGCCTCGGCCCTCGACGCCTCGGTAATACGTTCGCGCAGCTTGTCCTCAGCCATTTGGCGGGCAAGATCTGCTTCCTTCCAACGGCGATACAGCAGCATGCCTTCGGCCTGGCGCAGCTGTTCTCCGATTTCGCGATAGCGCGCAGCCTGTCGGGCCTGGCGTGCCAATTGCGCCAACTGCGCACCCAGTTGTTCCAACACATCATCGACGCGGGTGAGGTTGGTTTCGGTGCCTTTCAGCTTCAGCTCGGCCTCGTGCCGGCGCTGATAGAGACCCGAGATCCCCGCCGCCTCTTCCAGAATGCGACGTCGCGCCTTGGGCTTGGCGTTGATCAGTTCGGCAATCTGGCCCTGACGGACCAGCGCCGGCGAATGCGCACCTGTCGAGGCGTCAGCAAAGAGCATCTGAACGTCACGCGCCCGAACGTCCTTGCCGTTGGTTTTGTAGGCACTGCCGACATCTCGGGTGATGCGACGGATAATTTCCAACTGGTCGCTGTCATTGAAGCCAGACGGGGCCAGACGTTCCGAATTGTCGATTGTCAGCGCCACCTCGGCGAAATTGCGGGCGGGCCGGGTGGCGGCACCTGCAAAGATCACGTCCTCCATCCCGCCGCCGCGCATCGCCTTGGGACGGTTTTCACCCATTACCCAGCGCAGTGCCTCAAGCAGGTTGGACTTGCCGCAGCCGTTTGGGCCGACCACGCCTGTCAAACCGTCCGCTATGATCAGATCGGTCGGATCGACGAAGCTTTTGAAGCCGGTCAGTCTGAGCTTGTTGAAACGCAACGGTGGACCTGTCCCTTGATTCCCGTAGGTGTCCGAGTCTGCGCAATGGAAGGGGCCTGTGTCAACGCCGATACGCTGTATATGGCGCAATCGCGCCAGTTATCCACAATATCTTGCCAATTCCCCCAGTTCAGGATCTTGCCAATTCCCCCAGTTCAGGGACCTTAGTAAGGGTAGCACTCAAAATCTGTGTAGTAGGGACCGGCGACTTCGAAACAATCGTAGTTGGGCGTGGACCTGGCAATCTGCAACAGCTTCTCTCCTGTAGCCCTGTCGCATCCGAGAATGCCGGTGGTCACGGCGGAATCGCCCAGAACGTCCAGAACTTCGCATCCGGAAACCTGGGCCATCGCCATCCCTGCGCGCTGGCGGATCGGCCCCAGCCGGGGAGCGTATTGACCGTTGACCCGAACAGCCTCAGCCAGATTGCCCCTTACCCTCACGTCGAATATACTGCCGTCGATATCGACACGCGTTGGCGTAACGCCCTTGAAATGAGGGGTGGCTGTCGCGCAGGAAGCGAGGAGGACGAAGGGCAGACAACGCAGCATGCCTACCAGTCGCAGTTATTGGTTAACGGAATGTTTCCAACGAGCTATGCCGACAACAGGACCTGACTCAACCGACGGATGCCTTCCTGAATCGTTGGTTCGTCCGAACAGGAGAAACTCAGCCGCAGGGTGTTGGCCCCGGACCCGTCGGCAAAAAACGCCTGGCCGGGAACAAAGGCGACCTTGACGGTGTCCAGCGAACGTGCCAACAAATCTGCCCCATTCATCTCTGCCGGTAACGTAACCCAAATGAACATGCCGCCCTCTGGACGGGTCCATTTCACGCCGTCTGGCACGTGCCGCACCAAAGCGTCCAGCATTGCATCCCTCCGCCGTTGATAGACGGCACGCAGCTTGGGAATGTGCGTTTCAAAGCAGTTTTCCGCGACGTGGGCGATTGCCATCTGGTTGATAGTCGAAGAATGCAGATCGGCCGCCTGTTTCAGCAATACCATCTGCGATATGACCGGCTTGGCCGCAACTGCCCAGCCCACGCGCAAACCCGGAGCAAGGGTTTTCGAAAAACTGCCACAATAGATAGTGCGGCAGTCTTCAATCGACCCTTTCCGCTCAATTTCCAAGGCGAGCATCGGTGGTACGTCTTCGCCATCATAGCGCAGCGACTGGTAGGCTGCATCCTCGATCACGGCGCAATCCAGTTCTTCGGCCAAATCCAGTAACGCCTTGCGTCCGCGAAGATCGACGGTTTCGCCGGTCGGGTTGGCAAAATCCGGTGAGAGATAGGCGACCTTGACCTGCCCACCCGCCTGACGCGCGGCATCTTGATAATCCAACGCGGGACGATTGCCATTTATCGACAATTGGTCAAAACGCGGTTCGTAGGCATTGAATGCGGCCAATGCCCCAAGATATGTGGGCCAGCCAACCAGCGCTGTGTCCCCCGGCGACAGGAACAGCTTACCCAGATAGTCGAGCGCCTGCTGCGAACCTGACGTGATCAGGATGTTGTCGATGTCGCAAACGATCCCGATTCGGGCCATCTCTTCTGAGATCCAGCGCCTCAACGGGTGGTATCCTTCGCTTACTGAGTATTGTAGCGCCTGCGCCTGATGCGCAGGATCAAGGGTCGTGGCAAACGCCTCGGCAAAGGCGTCCGCGGGGAAAAGCGCCGGGTCAGGAATACCGCCGGCAAAAGAGATGATGCCCGGCTGGTCCAGCAGTTTGAGCAACTCGCGGATTTCCGATGCCTTCATGCGAGACGCACGGGTTGCAAATATCTGGTCCAATGACATGGCTTTTCTCCGACAATGCGATTGCAGAGCCTAGGAAGGCCAAAAATAAAGTCAATAAATCTGACCTAATGTTTCAATCCTCGTGATCAGCAAAGGACCGATCTTGCGAAATCTGACGCCCCGTGGTCATGTGTTCTTACCAATTCGAACGAGTTCTGCATGCCTTTCCAGAAAATCCAGTCAGAAAAACTGTCTACAGCTGTCGTCCGTCAGATCGAATTGCTGATCCTCCGCGGGATCCTGCGCCCGGGTGAGAGGCTGCCCTCGGAACGCGAACTTGCCGAGCGACTTGGTGTGTCGCGACCGTCGCTGCGCGATGCAATTGCCGAGTTGCAGGAGCAGGGACTGCTGGCCGCCAAAGCAGGTTCGGGCATCTATGTTGCCGAGGTTCTGGGGTCGGCGTTTTCCCCTGCGCTAATTCGGCTGTTTGGCACCCACGACGAGGCGGTGTTCGACTATCTGTCCTTTCGCAAGGATATGGAAGGCTTGGCCGCTGAGCGCGCCGCGCGGCTGGGATCGGACAGCGACCTGAAAGTGATCCAGACAATTCTGGACAAGATGGAAGCCGCTCACAAACACCGCGCGGGCGACGATGAAGCTCAGTTGGACGCACAGTTTCACATGGCCATCATCGAGGCCAGCCACAACGTCGTGATGCTGCACATGATGCGGTCAATGTTCGATCTGCTTCGCCAGGGCGTATTCTATAATCGAAAAATCATGTTCCATCAGCGCACAACGCGAGAAGCAATCCTGGGCCAGCACAGGGCCATAAACGCCGCCCTGCAGGCGCGAGATCCAGACGGTGCACGCAGCGCAATCGAGCGGCATCTCAGTTTTGTGGAGCAGTGCCTTGCTGACCAACAGAAGGCCGAACAGAACGAAGCCATTGCGCGGCAGCGCTTGCAGCATGAGACCGGGGTTTCATAACCCTCTGGACACAATCCCTTACTTATAAACGCGTTTTTTCATTTCGTTGTAGTCCTGCTCTCCCAGACTGGACTTCCGGAACTGGCGGTCCAACCTCCGCCGCTTCCAACCATTCGGCCATTTGAGGTTAGGTAATGTCGTGAAAGCGTAGACATCACCTTTGATCCGAATTTTTTTCATCCCCAGTTCGTCGGCGATCAAATCCAGACACTGTTCTGAAAAGAAACTGATGTGCTGGCCGGTTTCAAAAGCCCAGTACCACCAATCAGTCTCAGGAATGGCGGTCGGATCAAAACAAGTTGCCGAAAAAAACAACGTATCGAAACCAAACTGCTTGCGCGCATCCCGAAGGTAATCCAGCGGGTTTGGCAAATGCTCGAGCACTTCGAACGCCGCCGCCACTTGATACTTCCCTCCATCGGCTTCAAAACCGCGTGCAAGCAAGTTGTCGGCATACGGGTCCGACCAGTGGAAATTCAACCCGTTGTCCCTTAGTCCGCGGACAAGAAGCCCATAGCCGGCTCCAATATCAATTCCTCTGGCTTCATCCAGCCCATTGGCTCTCATGGCGGTGGACACGATACGGATGTTTGCAAGATTGCGTGCCAGAATCCCCGTGTCGGTCAGGGCAATCGCATCGCTATAAGCCTCATCCAGCCAATGCGGGCCTTCGACCCAGATGTAACCGCAGCTGTTATCCAAAAAATAGTTCGCCTCGTGACGCCCAATGACCTTCTGATTGAACAGAAATGATCCTTCCTGACCTGTCAGCGGAGATTTGGGCATGCTCAGTCTTGTCCATTCATTTCGATGGGTAGATGGGCTGGAAGAGGCGCCCCGCTTCCCTCTCCCAGATGTTCAGAGGGTGCAACTGTCGTCAATCCCGGATCGATATAAAGCCGCGCTCCGCGAGACAACATGAGCTGATGCAGCATGACATGTTCGCAAACTAAACGGCCGTCACCATCTCGACAATCGTATTTCAACCCCTCAAGCCTCTTGGTGCGATAGAGGCCCAATCCGGCGAACGCACTTTGAACCGGGATCATCTGGGCCTCTATGGGTATGTGATACTGGCGACCGAAAATTACATCCTTCAGTAGTTGTTGCCGCCACCGGCGGCGATGAAACAACGGTTTTCTCGAAGAATGAATACGTTGCCAGACGTCTTCCTCACACCAACCAGCGCATCGCAAAGCATAAAGATCATAATATGCCGGTAAAGCGTTCCCGAACACGCCATCCCAATTTGGCGTTCCACGCTCCAACGCCCTCAGAACAGAATCCGCGCTTAGGTGCGTGTTGGGTCCATCAAGGTCGAGAATCAGCGTCGCATCGTAGAGAGGTTGCACAGAAAACAACCGCTCCAAAACCGCATTTCGAGCAAACGTAATCCGTTCCACCCGGTTCGGTATTTCATTCGACAAGCCATCAAGTGTGAGGATTTCGGCTTGCGGCAAGCGGTTAGCAAAGCTTGCAAGAACCTTTCCCGTTCCATCGGAATTGTCATTCGTCGCGATTACTATCCGGCTTTGATCCAGTCGTCCGCACAAATCGTCGATCCGGGCAAGCGTTTTGACCAGCGCATCACCACCGTCTCGTACCACGCCAATAATATTTAAAGATTGCGACAACATCTATGACAGCCAAACTCTAGCAATGCGGGTAGATTTGGCAATAAAGAAACGGCCCGAAGGCCGTTTCCAATCAATGCAGCTTCGCCTCGACGTCCGCGATGGACGCGTCGATCAGCTTGTTGGCCTGCGCGGCGGTCATCTGTTTGGCCAGAACCTCGCCAGCTGCGGCCACGGCTACCGAAACGGCCTGGTCACGCACTTCCTTGATGGCCGAGGCCTCGGCGGAAGCGATCTGATCACGCGCAGCAGCCAGACGGCGGGCGATGGACTTCTCAAGATCGACCTTGGCCTGCTCAGCGGCCAGAACAGCATCTTGCTTGGCTGCGGCGACGATGGCGTCGGCCTTTTCCTGCACTTCACGCTGCTTGCGCTCGTACGAGGCCAGCAACGTCTGGGCTTCTTCACGCAGTGCGCGTGCTTCGTCCAGTTCCGCCTGGATGCCCGCGGCACGGTTATCCAATGCGCCACCGATCATCGACGGCACCTTGAAGTAGAACAGGACCGCAATGAACACAAGGAACGCGATGAGCACCACGAAGTCGGTATTGCCCAGTGAGAAGAACGGGCCAGTGGCAGCAAAGGCCGGGCTGGCTGCGCCTGTAGTCAGGATAAGGGCAAGAATGTTGCGCATGACTCTTATCCTTTCACTCGTGTATCGACGGCACCAGCGATAGCGCCGGCATCGGCCTGACCACCCAGAGCGGCAACAAGCTCGGCCGCCGTATCCTTGGCAACCACCTGAATGCTCTCCAGCGCACCGGCACGGATTTCGGCGATCGCCTTTTCCGATTCAGCCGCCTTGGCTGCGATTTCCGCATCTGCCTTGGCGATGGCGTCATCCAGATCGGCCTGGATTTCCGCACGGGCCTCGGCAGCGATACGCTGTGCCTCAGTCCGGGCATCGGCCAGCGCTTTGTTATAGGCATCTTCAGCCTCGACCGCCTTGGCCTTCAGGTCTTCGGCTGCGGCGAGATCGTTGGTGATGGTTCCCGTCCGCTCGGCCAGAATTGCCGCAATACGGGGCAGAGCCACGCGCGACAGGACCAGAAAGACGACGACCAGCGTAACGACGAGCCAGAAGATCTGGTTCGGGAACCAGTCAAAGCAGAGCTGCGGCATCCCGATGGCCGAGCCATGGGAATCCACGCATGCGCCTACAATTTCTTCGGCAATGGGTTCAGTCGCCATGTTGTCCTCCGTCGGAACGTTGTCTTTACAACAGGTGGGCCGCTATGGCCTGGGCCCACCTGCGCGTAAGGATCAGGTTCCGCAGATTAGACGGCGAACATCAGCAGCAGCGAGACCAGGAATGCGAAGATCCCCAGCGCTTCTGCGAATGCGATACCGATGAACAGGGTTGCAGTCTGCGAAGCAGCTGCCGAAGGGTTGCGCAGGGCGCCGGCCAGGAAGTTGCCTGCAACGTTGCCCACCCCGATTGCGGCTGCGCCGGAACCGATTGCTGCCAGGCCTGCGCCGATGTGTGCGAGATCGCCTTCCATGATGAGTTCTCCTTACGATTTGGAAGTTTCGATGTTAGGTTATCGTTCCTGTGTTCAGGGTAGCCCCTGATCAATGATGCGGATGCAGAGCGTCCTTGAGATACACACAGGTCAGAATGGTGAATACGTAGGCCTGGATGAAGGCCACCAGAATTTCGAGACCGTACATTGCGGTGATCGCCAAAATCGAGACCGGCGAGATCACAGCGACAGCGGCAAAACCTGCGAACACCTTGATCACCGCGTGGCCTGCCATGACGTTACCGGCAAGACGAATGGAGTGACTGACAGGGCGCACGAAGTACGAAATCAGCTCGATAACCGCCAGGATCGGACGCAGCGCCAATGGCGCGCTGGACACCCAGAACAAGCTCAGAAAGCCTGCGCCGTTCTTGACGAAACCCAGGACAGTCACGGTCAGGAACACCGATAGTGCCAACGGAATGGTGACAGCGAAATGTGATGTCGTCGTGAAAGAGGTCGGGATCAGCCCCAGGAAGTTCGCGGTGACGATAAACATGAACAGTGTCATGACATAAGGGAAGTACTTGACGCCTTCCTTGCCGCAAATATCCTCAAGCATCTTGTAGATGAAGCCATAGGCCAGTTCGGCAATCGACTGCATCCGCGTCGGGACGATACCGCGCTTGGAAGTGCTCAGCACCAGCAGGCCGATGATCGCCAAAACCGCAAAGAACATCCACAACGTCACGTTGGTCGGCGTGTACCAGGCAATCGCGTCACCGCCAAACAGCGGCTTGACGATAAACTGGTCCATCGGGTGGAAAACCAGGCTGCTGCCTTCTGCGGCGTGTTCCGCGCCTTCGGCTCCGTGTGCTGTGGTGGTCTCGGTCGCCACGTTCAGTCCCTCTCGTCCTTGCCGGCCTCAGCATCGGCCGCTTTCTGTTTCGCCTGAACCTCTTGCGCGCTGCGGAGCATGACTTTCACCCCGGCGGCAAGGCCCAGCAATGTGAAGAGCACCAGAAAAATCGGGATTGTCCCGAACAGGCTATCCAACCCGTATCCGATGCCAAATCCGATCCCGAGACCGGATACCATTTCGATGACCATCCTCCAGGCAAGTTCGCCGCCGGATATGTCAGCGTCCGCGCGAGGCTTGGGCTGTTTGGCCTTTTTTGCCGCGTCGATCTTGGCCTCAAGCTGCGCCATACGCTGCTTTTGGTCATCTTCGGTCACAGGCGTTTCCTTCGCACAGTCTTGGACATGGTGCTAAGGGCGCGACGGGGCAGAGTCAACGCCGTTGATTGCGGCAGATGAATCGTCATAACAAACTATTATTAAATGATTTTTTCAAAAATCACACTTGTCGACCTTTGACGCCCGCCGCTCTGTTAGCGCCAAATACCTGGATTCCACATATTCAACCAAATGGTTGACGAAAATACACGCATGTGGTTCTGCCAGAGCATGAACGATGATCTCGACACCATTTTCTCGGCCCTTGCCGACCCCACCCGGCGCGCCATTCTGGCGATGCTGCTAGAGGACGACATGGCCGTGACGGACGTGGCCGAGCCATTCGAAATGTCGCTCGCCGCGATCTCGAAGCATCTGATGATCCTCACCCGCGCCGGCCTGATCTCACAGGAAAAACGCGGGCGGGTGAAATGGTGCAAACTGGAACCGGACGCAATGCGCGATGCTTCGGTCTGGATGCAAGGGTTCGGGCAATTCGAACCAGTGAATCTGGATGCATTTGAACGTTTTCTGAGAACTGAACTGGACAAACAGCCCGGCGAACAGGGCTAGGCTATACGCCTTGAATTGCCTCAACCGAGACTATGGCGCCGGACGCGTCCGCCCGACACCGCCAAAGCGTCGTGGATCCCGCAACACTCACAGTCAGTGAGGTTCCCGCTGAATCCGCGTCAATCGAAACAGTCTCGACACCGCTTGGCCGTGTAACGCTTTCTGCTGCGACCAGCGCCTCACAACTTTCCTGCAGCGCCGACTGTTCCTGCTTGCTCGTCGATCCACACGCCACAACGACGCCCAATATCAGCGTCATGCCATATGCCTTCATGTTTGCCCTTCCCCGATTACCTGTTCGCATGATGACCGCAACGCTGCCATATTCTCCAACAAATTCAAGCCTCAATCCGGAATACTGATCGAGCCTGCCTGAACCGACGTGCGTCCTTTTAACAAGAGCAGCAAAGCCAATACGGTCAGCGCGATTCCGACCAGCACCAGCGGCCCCGGAACGCCTTTGCCCAAAGCAATTTCCCATAGGATCACCCAGCTTGGCGTTAGATATGTATAAGCCATCACCTTGGCCGACGGCAGGTGAAGCGTCGCATATTGCAACAGCACGAAAGTGACCGCACTGGCACAGATGGCGACATAGAAAAGGCCAATCCACACGATGGCAGGCAGAGCCAGCCAATCCGTAGCAACCAGATCCGACCAACCATATGCTGTGAGAAGGCAGCATCCCGCCAGCAGCATGCCAAATGTAAACACCACCGGCGGCTCTCCCCGGTTCAACTTGCGCACCATTGGGGTATAGATCGCATGGGCCACGCAGCCCCAGAAATAGATGACTTCGCCCTGCCCGATCTCAAAAGCTTTGAATGCAAGCCAATCCGCACGAAAGATGACCCAAAGCGCGCCGATGGCACCGATCAAGAGCGCCGTTGCCATATAGCTTGTGGTAATCTGCCGCAACAATATCCAGCCCGCGAGTGCCGACAGGATCGGAGTCAGGGTAAACACGGCCGCAGCACTGACAGGAGGCGCGGTTTTCAGCCCCTCGAACATCAGCACGAAATACGCCGCAAACAACCCGCCCAGAACGAAATATCGCCAAGGGGCCTTGGCTGCACCAATCGGAAGGCCGGTCGTCATTGCGGCCGCCACTCCGATAACGACAGCGGCAATGACAAAACGCGCAGCATTCAGAGCGGCAGGCGAAATCTCGTTTGCGATCATCGATCCCAACGAAAAGCTGCCCGCGACCAGCGCCGAAAACGCCAGCATGGCCAGATGGCCGCGGGTCTCGGGGCTCATGTTTTCCAGTCCTTGGCCCGTTGTTTGATGAACTTCAGGAACGCCTGAACCTTTGTCGTCCGGTGCAGATCGACATGCGTGACCAACCAAAGTTTGCCTGACCATTCGGGCAGAGGCTCCATGACCTCGACCAACTCAGGATATCGGGCCGCATCCCATCGCGCCATGAAACCGATGCCTGCCCCGGCCAGCACTGCCTCACGAGCCGAATAGTTGTTCGTGCACCGAAAACCAATCGCCTCATTCGGCGCGTTCTGGCGCAGCCAAATGGCAAAGGGCGCGCGACTGTTTTCATCGTCGTATCCGACAAAAGAATGGTCTGCAAATTCAGATATATCCTTTGGCAATCCATTGCGACCCAAATAGGATTGGCTGGCATAAAGGCCGACATCCTGCGGGATGAAGGGTTGCACGACATTGTCCGGCTGATCCGGGGCCGCCCCTGCACGGATCGCAACATGAGCCTCACCATATTCCAAACGAAACAACCTGTCGCCGGTCAGATAGCGCACGATCAGGCCGGAATGCAGAGCCCTGAACTCTGAAAGAACCGGCACGATCAACGGCGCCAGCGACGCCAAAGACGTAACCACCAACTCACCCGACACATCATCGCCACGCCCCTTCATCCGGCCGGCCAGCTGATTGAACTGATCCTCGGTTGCCTGCGCCACCCGTAACAGGTCTTCTCCGGCCTCGGTCGGCGTGTAGCCACGCGCGTGCCGCTGAAAAAGTTTGACACCCAATCGCGCCTCGATCGCGTCTATGTGGCGAATAACCGTGGCATGATGAACACCCAGCACATCGGCCGCACCGCTGACGGTTCCCATGCGAGCCACCTGATACGCGGTGCGCACTTCGTCCCAATTGTCCATGATACGTGCTTTCCAATGTGCGAATTCCAACAATAGCTGTTAATATATCTGAGTTTTGTTCGCTGATGCAACAAACATATGAGGCGTATCACATGAATTCGCCAACCACTGGATATCACGAAATGACCCGCACAATTCTCCACATCGACGCTTCGGCCCGCCGCACCGGCTCAACCACGCGCGATCTTTCAAACCGTATCGTCAAGCACCTCGGTGCCCAGCGTATCATCCGTCGCGATCTGGCGACACCTTTGCCGCTTCTGACCGAAGACTGGATCGACGCCAACTTCACATCGAAAGACGATCGCAGCGCAACTCAGCAAGACTTGCTGTCCCTTTCGGATGAATTAGTCAGTGAATTGCAGGCCGCTGACACTATTGTCATAGGTTTGCCGATCTACAATTTTTCGGTCCCCGCCGCCTTCAAGGCATGGGTAGACCTGATTGCCCGCGCCGGTCTTACCTTTGCCTACAGCGACTCCGGCCCTCGTGGGCTTCTGGACGGAAAGCGGGCCATTCTTGCCATCGCTTCCGGTGGCACCGCTGTCGACTCGGAAATCGACTTCGCCACCGGTTATATCCGCCACGTTCTGGGGTTCATCGGAATAAATGACATTGACATCATCGCCGCCGACAAGATGGCGATTGCTCCGGAAATAGCTTTGAAATCCGCCCAGGAAGCGGTTGCAAAACTGGCGGCCTGATATCTCCGCTGGCCAAGGTCGGCTTTACCGTCCAATCTGAACTCTGGTTTCATCAATCGGATTGGACGGGTTCATGAAAAAGATCGGCATTCTCGGCGGCGTCGGCTGGGCTTCGACGGTGGACTACTACCGGGCCATTTCCGAAGGAGCAGGTCGGCATTTTGCCAAACTCGGGCATGGCTCGCCGCTTCCGGTGCCACCAATGACCATCGAATCTGTAACTCAGGCCCACACCCGTGCGCTGCGCGGTCAGCCCGGCGATGAAGAAAGCTGGGCCGGTTTCGATGCCGTTTTTCGCAACGCCATGCTGGTTTTGCAAAACGCGAGTTGTGATTTCGCTATCATCGCCTCGAACACACCACACGCCCGGCTGCATGCCATTCGACGGGGTGTCGATATCCCTATCCTCAGCATCTTCGACGCCATTGCCAAAGCCACTGCAGCCACAAAAGCCGAGACCGCGCTGGTTCTTGGAACCTCCGTCACGATGCAGGCCAGAGATTACGCGGACAGGCTCTCGCGGGAAAACATCTCGGCAAATGCGCCCCTGTCCGACGCTGATATCGCCGAAATGCAGGCGATGATTGACAGCGATTTCTACGGCGGCGCGTCTAAGACGGCCCGCGACAGGCTTTTGGCATATTGCGACCGCCACGCCGAACCAGGCACTGCAATCCTGTTGGCCTGCACCGAATTGCCACTGGCCTTTCCCGAAAACTTGGATGACCCGAGCTTCCAAGCCGGTGGGCACCTGTTCATCAACCCTTCTGCCGCCCATGTCGCATCAGCGCTCCAAGAGGCGCTGGCCGACGATTGAGCGACCAGCCTTCATCTTTTAATTGATACTCCCGTCGCAAACACGCGCCGAAAGGCGCGTCATGTCATGTCAACCAGTTCACGGTACACCCGATCCGCTCAAAGAACGCCATGACATCATCTCGGGACATGGCAAGCGTACGGTCATTGACCAGAGGATGCATATAAATAACTTCGGCCTCTTTCGCAGCCGTGTCCATGAAGAAGCTGACCCCGTTTTCAACGCCGTTGATCATCGCCAGCGGACTGACCGCTCCGGGTCGAATGCCCAAATTCTGCATCAGGCGATCAGCAGAGCCAAAGGACAGGTTCCCGACGCCCAGCTCAGCTCCGAGTGCCTTCAGGTCGATTTCGCGGTTTTGCTCCAGCGTCACCAAATAGTTGCGTTTCTTCTTGTCGCGCAGATAAAGGTTCTTGATCCGAAGGGCGTTTTCGTCCGGAACCATGAATTGATCTTCAACGGCCTTCGACTCCTCAACAGTGCGCAGGGGAATATGCTTGTGCAATTTGTAGTTGATCTCCCATGCCGCAAGCTGTTCCAGCAACGCGTCGGAACTGAGCGGGAGACTGTCCTGAAATGCTGATGATGCGTCCATGAAACCCTCCTGAAATCGCGAAATGCTCATGACGCAACAGGTCGCGCAATGCAACCGCTTGATCCACGCGGTCAAACCGGTGTTAACCTCTGGTCATGAAAATCACGCGAAATACTCCCGAACAACTGATCCTTGCCGACACACCCTGGTTCATTGGCATCATGCTGATCTTCTTTATTCTGGCCTTCGTCGGCCCCGGTATTCTGTTGATGAGCACCGGTGGTGAGAACATCTGGTTTGGCTTGGCGTTTGCCGTCATGGGGGGTGGATTGGGGATTGCCGCCTTTTGCGTCTTTATTCGGCGAGTGCAGGTGATATTGGACCGGCACCGCAACCGCATCACCATCCGCCGCCAGTCGGTTTTTGGCTACGAAGCGGTCGAACACATATTGTCGAACCTGTCTCATGCAGAGATCGAAAGCACGACCGCCAAACGCGACAATGGAACAACGACGGTTTATCGCCCCGTTCTGGTTCTACGCGGCGGTATGAGCAAGGGCAGGCACCCAATTGTCGAGACATTTTCCAGCGGACAAGGCTCGCACCGGCTTGTCACGGCCGTCAATGACTGGCTTCCCGCCCGGGAGGTTGACTCAGACGGTAAATCGGCTTAAGCCCGCGCAAACATCCGGAAGTGTGAAACCTTCCGGTCCCTTGAGTCATTCAGGGATCGCCCCCCACCAGCGAGTTTCGCCCGTGGGGGCAATTGTGTATTTAACCGGCGCGACCTAGCTAGGGAGTGCCACATCTAAACCGGCTAAGGAGGCCGAAGGCATGTTTGAAAATCTATCCGAACGCCTTTCCGGCGTCTTTGACCGGCTGACCAAACAGGGTGCCCTGTCCGAGGAAGACGTCAAGACCGCCCTGCGCGAGGTCCGCGTTGCCCTGCTTGAGGCCGACGTCTCGCTGCCGGTGGCGCGTGAATTCGTCAAGAAAGTGCAGGGCCAGGCGACCGGTCAGGCGGTGACCAAGTCGATCACCCCCGGTCAGCAGGTCGTCAAGATCGTGCATGACGCGCTGGTCGATACCCTGCGCGGCGAGGAAGACCCCGGCAAGCTGAAGATCGACAACCCGCCCGCCCCGATCCTGATGGTCGGTTTGCAGGGTTCGGGTAAGACCACCACCACCGGCAAGCTGGCCAAGCGCCTGAAAGAGAAAGAGGGCAAGAAGGTCCTGATGGCCTCGCTCGACGTTTATCGCCCGGCGGCGATGGACCAGCTGGCGGTTCTGGGCGCGCAGGTCGGCGTTGATACGCTGCCGATTGTACCGGGCCAGAAACCTGTCGACATCGCCAAGCGCGCCAAGCAGCAGGCCACTTTGGGCGGCTATGACGTCTATATGCTGGATACCGCCGGTCGCCTGCATATCGACGAAGTGCTGATGGACGAGGTCGAGCAGGTCCGCAATGCGGTTGACCCGCGCGAAACCCTGCTAGTGGTTGACGGCCTGACCGGTCAGGTCGCCGTCGAGGTGGCCGAAGAATTCGACGCCAAGGTCGGCATCTCGGGCGTGGTCTTGACGCGGATGGACGGCGACGGGCGCGGTGGTGCGGCGCTGTCGATGCGCGCAGTGACTGGCAAGCCCATTCGCTTTGTCGGTCTGGGCGAGAAGATGGACGCGCTGGAGACCTTCGAGCCGGACCGGATCGCCGGTCGTATTCTGGGCATGGGCGACATCGTTGCCCTGGTCGAAAAGGCCCAGGAAACGATGGAGATGGAACAGACCGAGCGCATGATGAAGCGCATGGTCAAAGGTCAGTTCAACATGAACGACCTGAAGATGCAGCTGGAACAGATGATCCAGATGGGCGGCATGCAGGGCATGATGGGCATGATGCCGGGCATGGGCAAAATGGCCAAGCAAATGGATCAAGCGGGTCTGGACGACAAGATCCTGCGCCAGCAGATCGCCTTGATCCAGTCCATGACCAAACGCGAACGCGCCAACCCGCAGCTGCTGCAAGCCAGCCGCAAGAAACGGATTGCAGCCGGTTCGGGGATGGAGGTCAGCGACCTCAACAAGCTGCTCAAGATGCACCGTCAGATGTCGGACATGATGAAGAAGATGGGCAAGATGGGCAAAGGCAAGATGCTGAAACAGGCCATGAAGGGCATGTTCGGCAAAGGCGGCCCCAGCCCCGAAGACATGGCAGCCGGCATGGACCCCAAGGCACTGGAACAGGCGGCCAAGGCGATGGGCGGCAAAATGCCCGGCGGTCTGCCCGGCCTGGGCGGCGGCATGGGTCTGCCTCAGGGCCTGAGCGGGTTTGGCAAGAAGAAGTAATGAACGCCCCATCGGCATATCCCTGGGAGGCTCCGGCCACCGGCCCCGCAGCCGCGCTGGCTGCGCAGTTGGGTGCTATGGTGCCGCGCATCGAGACCGCGCGTCTGATCCTGCGCGCGCCCGCACTGCGGGATTTCGAGGATTATGCCGAAATTTTGATGTCATGCCGCGCGCGCTATATGGACGGCCCGTTTGACCGCAAAGGTGCTTGGCAGGACTTCACGCAATACGTGGCCGGGTGGATGTTACGTGGCGCAGGTGTTTGGACGGTCGAAGATCGTGCAGGCGGCGCCGTGATGGGTTTTGTTTCGGTCGCCATGGAGTTTGGCGATCATGAGCATGAACTGGGCTATATGCTGACCGCTACCGCCGAAGGTCGGGGCGTCGCCTCAGAAGCCGTTGCCGCCGCGCGCAGCTTTGCGCTGGAAATCCACGATCTGCCCTCTTTGGTCAGCTATGTTGACCCGGGCAATGTCCGCTCTGCGGCAGTGGCCCGCCGTGTCGGGGCATTGCGCGACACGCAGGCTGAAACTGTCTTCGACGAACCCATTCATGTGTATCGCCATTCTCCCAGTGACGCCAACGGCGGGATGGAGGCATACGCATGATCGACCTTCAAATTCCCACTCTGACAACCGAGCGCCTGATCCTGCGCGCGCCGTCTGTTGACGATCTAGAAGCGGAGGCCGAGTTTTTCGCCTCTGACGCGGCAAGGTTCGTCGGCGGGCCACTTCGCAAGGATGAAACCTGGCGATCGATTGCCATGTTGCTAGGCCACTGGGCAATTCGCGGTTTTGGTTTCTGGGGTGCCGAAGAAAAAGACACCGGCGCTTACGTGGGCCGGATCGGTCTTTGGTTTCCCGAAGGCTGGCCAGAGCCCGAAATCGGCTGGACACTGATGAGCCATGCCACTGGCAAAGGCTATGCGACCGAGGCCGCGCTGGCCGCGCGCAGCTATGCTTATGACGTTTTAGGCTGGGAAACCGCAATTTCGCTGATCGATCCGGCAAACTTGGCCAGCAAAGCTGTCGCCAAACGGTTGGGTGCAGAGTTCGATTACCACTATGAACACCCAAAATTCGGCACTACGGAAATCTGGCGGCATCCCGCCCCGGCTGATCTGGTGAATGGCGGCGTGGAGGCCTACGCGTGACCAACTCCATCCCGACCCTCGAAACCAAACGGCTGATCCTGCGCGGACCCGAACCCGAGGATTACCCGAATTTCAAGGCCACGTTCACCAGCTATCGCGCCCGCTTCATGGGTGGACCCCTGAACCCTTATGAATCGTGGATTCTCTATGCTGCCGAGATCGGCCATTGGCAGATTCGCGGCTATGGCATGTGGATGATCCACGACAAAAAAACCGACAAGACCTATGGCATGGCCGGCGGATGGAAACCGGCGGGCTGGCCCGAGGCCGAGATCGCCTGGGTGATCTGGCCGGATGCGGCGGGTCAGGGCTATGCGCTTGAAGCCACCCACGCGGCGCGGCGCTACTTCTATGACATACTCGGCTGGGAAACCGCCGTAAGCTATATCGATCCGAAAAACCTCGACTCGATCCGTCTTGCGGAACGGCTCGGGGCCCAAAAGGATCACGAGGCAGCGACGATCGACGGCAGCGACGCGGTCTATCGCCACCCGTCGCCGGAAAAGCTGCGCAGCTCGCAGCTGGCGCATGGTATCGAGATGGAGATCGGACACTATGCCGACCCACTGTTCAAACCGAAAGGATGGGCCCTTGACTGAACCCATATCCGATCCCGCAGCACGCGCCGCAGAACTGCTGAAAGAGCACCGCGAAAGCATCGATCGCCTGGATGCGATACTTGTCTATACGCTGGGCGAGCGGTTCAAGCACACGCAGGCCGTTGGCAAGCTCAAGGCAGAACACGACCTTCCCCCGTCCGATCCAGCCCGCGAAGAGGCACAGATCGCACGACTAGAAGATCTGGCGAAAACGGCCGACCTGGACCCCGATTTCGCCAAGGCTTTCTTGAATTTCATCATTCAGGAAGTCATCAGACACCACAAGAAACACCAGGAATAACGGGATGCGTCCCGTCAACGCCATCAAAGGAGACACACAATGGCAATGAAAATTCGTCTGGCCCGTGGCGGCTCGAAAAAGCGCCCCTTCTATCGCATCGTGGCGGCTGACAGCCGCATGCCGCGCGACGGCCGCTTCATCGAAAAGCTGGGCACCTATAACCCGCTGCTGCCGAAAGACAGCGAAGAACGCGTGAAGATGGATATGGAGCGGGTCCAATACTGGCTGGATCAGGGCGCGCAGCCTACCGACCGTATTGCGCGCATGCTCGAAGCCGCTGGCGCCAAAGACAAGGCCGAACGCAGCAATCCGAAAAAAGGCACTCCGGGCAAGAAAGCTCAGGAGCGTGCCGAAGAGAAAGCAGCGAAGGCCGCTGAAGCCGCCGCACCGGCCGAAGAATAAGCAGGGCGCGCGTGCAGGATCAGGTCTTCAGCGCAGATTTCCGCACGCAGTTCGACCTGTTGTTGCGGCTCCGGCGCGACGTGCGCCGGTTCCGCACCGATCCTGTGGACGAGGCAGTGCTGGCGCACTGCCTCGACGCATTTCGGCTAGCCCCATCGGTAGGATTGAGCGAACCCTGGCGCGTGATCCGCGTCGAAACCCAAGCGGCTCGCAGAGCTGCACTTGAGAATTTCGAAACCGCTAACGCCGAAGCGCTGTCTGGCTATTCCGGCGAACGTGCCCGGACATACAGTCGGCTGAAACTGTCGGGCATGAAAGACGCCCCAATTCAATTGGCGGTATTCTGTGATGATGCGACTGACAAGGGACAGGGACTGGGCGCGGCCACGATACCCGAGATGCGGCACTATTTCGTCGTTGCGGCGATCACCCTGTTCTGGCTCAGCTTGCGGGCCGAAGGGCTGGGACTGGGTTGGGTTTCGATCCTTGACCCTGATCGGCTGAACCGCGATCTGGACGTGCCGGAAAATTGGCGACTTATCGGATATTTTTGTTTGGGCTGGCCGCACGAAGAATCCGACACGCCAGAACTGGAAACCGCAGGCTGGGAAGCACGTGACCAGCAACTGACAGTCCGAACACGGTAGAAGCATATGTTCAGGCCCATCCGACTAGTTCTGTTCATGGCAATCGCCTTTGTTGTCGGAGTATTGTACGAACGCAATGCTTATGCGGAAAGATGCCTTGATGCCGGGGGGCGTGTTGTGTCCAGACTATGTGAAGGAGGGCAAAGATGAGCGACCTGATTTGCGTCGGCACGGTTGCGGGCTCTTTTGGGGTGCGGGGCGAAGTGCGCCTGAAGAGCTTCTGCGCCAATCCCGAGGATATCGAAACCTACTCCCCTCTGACCGATGAAGGCGGCTCGGAGCGTTACCACCTCATTATTACTCGCCCGATCAAGAGTGGTTTCGCTGCCCGTCTGGGTGGGGTCGAAACCAAGGAACAAGCCGACGCACTTAAGGGCTTGCGCCTGTTCGCGCGCCGCGATCAATTGCCTTCGTTGCCGGATGACGAATTCTATCATGCGGATCTGATCGGGCTTGAAGTGGTCGACACAGGCGGGGCGGTACTGGGCAAGGTCAAATCAGTCCAGAACCACGGTGCGTCCGACCTACTAGAAATTCAGGGGCCGGAGTTAAAAAACAACGTACTTTTACCGTTCACAATGGCTGCGGTTCCAACTGTGGATCTGACTTCTGGCCGCATCATTGCCGACCCGCCAGAGGGGTTGTTTTGAAACATGACCGACGCTCCCGCCCGTTCGCATGGCCGAAAGGCCATTCGCCCGTCTCTGAAACCCCGTGAGCTTATCGAGCCGACACCCGATCTGCACGGTGTCTGGAAGGCCAAGATCATCACGCTGTTCCCGTCGGCCTTTCCCGGCGTGCTCGGCGAAAGCCTGACTGGTAAGGCGCTGCAGGAAGGGCTGTGGCAACTCGAAACTATCGACCTGCGCCAGTTCGGCATCGGAAAGCATCGAAATGTCGACGATACACCGGCGGGTGGCGGGGCGGGCATGGTGTTGCGCGCCGATGTTCTGGGTGCCGCAATCGAACACGCGATGGACGGCGTTCGGGGTAATTGGCCCCTGATCTATCTCAGCCCACGCGGACGACGGATGGACCAGCCACTGATGGAGAACCTTGCACGATGCGAAGGCGTGACCCTTCTGTGCGGTCGGTTCGAAGGCGTCGACGAGCGCGTTCTAGAACACTATGGCGTTCAGGAAGTCAGTCTCGGGGATTTCGTGATGACCGGCGGCGAAATCGCTGCGCAGGCTCTCATCGACGCCACTGTTCGCCTGATCCCCGGCGTTCTGGGCAATCAGGCTTCGGCAGAGGAAGAGAGCTTTTCTTCGGGCCTGTTGGAACACCCGCAATACACCCGCCCCGCCGAATGGAAGAATCGGCCCATCCCCGACGTGCTAATGTCAGGTCACCATGGTAAAGTGGCCGAGTGGCGACACGATCAATCGAAAGAAATTACCCGGACCCGCAGGCCGGACCTTTGGGAGACATACCAACGGGAGAAAAATCCAGCAAAAAACTGATCCGGTTCTAAATGAGGGCAAACATCCTCGTGTTGCCCTCATTTGATTTTGATATCCGAGCTATTCGTCAGTACCACGGATGCAAATTTTTGCGGTTTGCTATGCACTCAACGCTTCACTTGGCGCGTCGTATTCTTCATACCCCAACACACGAACTGATCCTGTCGCGACAAGCTGCTCGATTTCGCGCCTAGTAAGCGATGCGCGCGCGGTTGGTCCGAATCCTTCCCCGCCACGCACGCCCATCCGGGTCAACACGCGTGAAAGGCGTAGTTTTTGGTTAGCGCTTACAAGGGTCATCGACATTTCACCCGGATAGAAGCTCTCCGACGCGACCCCGTGAGCATAGACCAGCGCGTGTTTTTCCAGCAGGATATGGTAGTAGGTCACGCTTTCTTGCCCTTCCAGAACCGTTACGCCCGGATGGCCGACAAAGCCACACGCAGGCGCAAGGGCTTCGTCCACACCGAAATGCATCTCTAGCCCCGCTCCGGAAACGGCAATCTTGTGTTGCGGTGACAGGATCAGCGGCCGCGAAGGAAGATCCGCTCCGAATGCGCCGGTTTCGATCTTGATCGGGGCCACGTTTTGGTCTGCGTTCGACAGTTCATAACGGCTTGCACCAATCCAACGGATCGCCATCGGGGCGCCGTCTGCGACCAGAACAGTATCCCCAACCTGCATTTCCTCAACCGATACCTCTCCCCGAGGCGTCAGAATCTTCGTTCCTTCAGCAAAACACAGAGGTGTCGGAGGCGGATTTAGGTCAGTGTTCTGAACTTCGATGGCACCATTGCCAAAAGCATCCATTTCGGCCTGCGTCGCGTCGCTTTCCGGCAGGAATGTCAGACGGGTTGTTTCGCCAGCTGTCGGATAGTCATAAACGACGATAGTGTAGACCGGATCGCCCTCGAACTGGTCTGGAACCTGACCAGCCCCCTGATTGTTCAATGTGGGAAGCGTTGCGACCATGTCCAGCGAGAAACTGTAAACCTGCCCCCCAATCGACACCACAGTATCGGGGTCAGGCGTCACGGCATCGCCCTCAAGTACGAAATCCCCATCAGCTCCGCCGAGCGTTTGGTCGAGAAACTCGATCTGAACGGCCGGAGCACCCGTTAGGTTCAAGTTAGCGTTATTGGCCGTGTTGCTGTCGGTCCGCGCCCAGTAGATTTCTGCCATGTTGCCCTTCCCTTTTACTTGGCGTCAACTTTTGCCCGACCGGTGTCAAAAAGACGACGCGTATTTGTTAACATTGTGAAAACGGAGCTATGTCAAGCTTCTACGAGGGCTGTCAGCGTGAAACTTCGACACCGTCGTGAAAAAGTGACTTACCCCGGCATATTTGCGGCTTGCATTGCGCACAACAGAACATGCAATTGCCTTGCCCGAATCCCTATCCGATCTCTCCCGCCTTCCATCGCAACCAGACTTCGGGCCCGCTGCGAAAGACGTTGATATCGACCTTTCCGTTCACACCTGGAACCAGACCCGTTCCAGTATATTGCCAAAACCTCCAGAATGCCCCGGGATACACCTGACGCGGATGCCCAGCCACGGAACGTAGCCAGAAATCCGTTCCATGCAGCTTTCCGATTCCGGTGTCTCGATAGAAATCGACAGTGGTATAAACAATAGGACGTCGACCATAGTGCGCTTCGAGAATGGTCAGGAAACGTTCCGCCTCAGCTCTGATCTTGGTGCCATCCGGCCGCAGTGGACAGGTTTTCGAGCGGTGGTTCCATTCCATGTCCAGCACATGCGGCAGATCCGCTCCTTTGGGGACATGACGAATGAACCAACGCGCCTGTTCTGCTGCAGGGCGGCAGAAGTAAAAATAGTGATAGGCCCCCCAAGGCACCCCTGCCGCCTGCGCCCCGCGCCTGTGGTTGTCAAACATAGGGTCAACTACATCGCCGCCCTCGGTCGCTTTGATGAACACGAAATTTACGCCCGCAGATCTGGCGGTGGGCCAATCGATATCTCCCTGCCAGCGGGACACATCTATGCCATGAATAGGAAAGGACTCTGGGCCGCGTCCTTCCCAACTATGCGGGTCGGCATCGCCGAATTCGGGATAGGTCACCAGGGTCAGGGCCATGGCTGAATAGTCAGTTTGCAGGTTGGGTTCAGATTCAGGTACGCGCCGCCCACATGATGCAATGACAAAAAGAGATAATAAAATCGGCAATAGAAGACGCATTGGACTGCTCCGACTCAAATGTTATTAGTGCTATTTGCCTCAGGCTGACAGGATGCGCGTTCTGCGTGGAAAGACAACATTCCAAGTTCATGAAAGTTGGAAATTCGCCGATCCACCACCACGAATGAGGGCTTGAATCCAAGCGCGTAATTCCGTAAACGACCGCAATCCGGAATCGCTTTTTGCGACTCCGGTGTTTTGGTTTGTTTCGCATCCTTTCGTCCGGCTTTCTTCAGCCCGGGCACTTGCGGGCAGGCTGAACCGAGGAAACATTCGACCTGACCTCTGGCGGGCTGCACACGCGGAACCCGATGAAGACCAAGAGCTCTCAGGCCGTTCTCAACTTCGTGGACCAACCACGAGCAGATAGGAGAATTGCGATGGACCTGATCGCACAGCTCGAGGCGGAACAGATTGCCGCCCTGGGGAAAGAGATCCCCGACTTCAAAGCCGGCGACACCATCCGCGTCGGATACAAGGTGACCGAAGGCTCGCGCACCCGCGTACAGAACTACGAAGGCGTCTGCATTTCGCGTAAGAACGGCAGCGGAATTGCCGGTTCGTTCACCGTTCGCAAAATCTCGTTCGGCGAAGGTGTGGAACGTGTGTTCCCGTTGTATTCGACCAACATCGAAAGCATCACCGTCGTTCGCCGCGGTAAAGTCCGCCGCGCCAAACTGTATTACCTGCGTTCGCGCCGCGGCAAATCGGCCCGGATCGCAGAAGTTACCAACTACAAGCCCAAGGCTGGCGCCGAGGCGTAAGGAGCGGAAAGATGAAAAAAGACATCCATCCCGACTACCACATCATCGACGTCAAGATGACCGACGGCACCGTGGTTCAGATGAAATCCACCTGGGGCTCCGAGGGTGATACCCTGGCCCTGGAAATCGACCCCTCGTCGCACCCGGCATGGACCGGCGGTTCGTCGCGCCTGATGGACGCGGGCGGTCGCGTTTCGAAGTTCAAGAAGAAATACGAAGGTTTGGGCTTCTAATCCCGTCACCTTCTCAAGACAAAGGCCGCCCGAAAAAGGCGGCCTTTTCTTTTTCCCGACCCCGGCTCAGGTAAGATCCACCGTGTCTGCATCAGGCGCGTTTTTCTTGACCGACTCGATGCCGTTGTCCCGCGCAGCAGCGCTTTCATAGACTTCGCTGGTGCCTATGACCTGACCATTGGTAGCTTTCAGGTTGAACATCCATTTGCCGTTGCTGGTATCCTTGCGCTCGAATCGCGCGTCATCTTGTGCGTTCTTCTGCACAGACTCGATTCCGTTTTCAGCGCTGGCGCGTTGCTTGTAACCTTCGCTCGCCAGAATGACCTGTCCGTTGCCTGCTTTGAGTCGGAAACGGAATTCACCGGCCTTATCCGTGTAAAGCTCAAATTTCCCTGCCATGATCTGAAAACCTTTCTTGTTGACGATAAGATTTAGGAAATCTACCCGCGATGGCCGCATTGGCAAACCTTTTCCGACCGTTACGTGGAGCCAAGGGTTTCTGTCCTGCCGCAGGGGCGCTTGCATAGGTTTCCGCAAGGCGGAAATTCGACACGAAGTACAGGTGACTCTGCTTCCCTTCGCCATTCACACAACATATAGTGTGCGGCAACAATTCGCCGACAAGGGCGTGGGAGACGAGAAGGACAGGCATGGCACACATTATCGTGGTCGGGAACGAAAAAGGTGGCGCGGGTAAATCGACGGTTTCGATGCATGTCGCTACGGCGCTTGCCCGTCTTGGCCACTCGGTCACGACACTGGACCTTGACCTCCGCCAACGTAGCCTGGGCCGGTATTTCGAAAACCGGCGCAACTTTCTGAACGGCGAGACGCTGGCGCTGCCGAGCCCGGACCATCACGATCTACCCGAAATCGACCCGGCCACATTGAAGCCCGGAGAAAACATCTATGACCATCGCCTGTCGGCTGCCGTATCCAGACTGGAGGGAGACAGCGATTTCATTCTGATCGATTGCCCTGGCTCGCACACCCGTCTCAGCCAAGTGGCGCATTCACTGGCCGACACGTTGATCACCCCTCTCAATGACAGTTTCATCGATTTCGATCTTCTGGCGCGTATCGACAGCAAAGGGGAAAAGATACTCGGTCCGTCGGTTTATTCCGAGATGGTGTGGAACGCGCGACAGTTGCGGGCACAGGCAGGGTTGAAACCCATCGACTGGGTGGTGGTGCGCAACCGCGTCGGCACCCAGCGCATGGTGAACAAGGAAAAGATGCAGCGCGCGATCGAGATGCTGTCCAAGCGCATCGGCTTCCGCATCGCTTCGGGCTTTTCCGAGCGGGTCATTTTCCGCGAATTGTTCCCGCGCGGCCTGACCCTGCTGGACCTAAAGGACATTGGCGTCAAGCAGCTCAACATCTCGAACATCGCTGCGCGTCAGGAACTGCGCGACATGATGCGAGAACTGAACCTGCCCGGCGTCGAAGTGGACTTCTAAATCGGTTTCCGGAACAACGTGAACAGTTCCTTCGGCTCGGTCACCCCACGCAGCATGTAGCGGCCCAGTGAAACCAGTTCATGCTTGCAACCTTCAGCGGCACGGGCGACGTCGTCGGACATCAAAATGCTTTGATCCAGCGCACGATGCATCCCGGCAATCCGAGACGTCTGGTTCACGGCAGGCCCGATTACGGTAAAATCCAATCGGCTTTCAGCACCGATGTTGCCGTAAAGGACTTGTCCTGCATGCAGTGCAAGAGTGAAACCGGTTGTCGGCAGCCCCGCCTCGGCCCGCTCCATGTTCATTTCATCCATCCTGTTCTGCAACAGGGCAACCGCCTGCAGTGCCGCCAAGGCATCTTCGCGACTATCACCTACGTCGAAGATTGCCATCAGGCCATCACCCATGAATTTCAGGATGTTGCCACCACAGTCATGCACAGCACCAACCGCCACCGCCAGATAGTCGTTCAGCATCGCTATGATGTCAGGGCCGGGAATGCGCTCCGACAGGCTAGTGAAACCCGCCAGATCGAAGTTCCAGATCACTGCGTCGATTTCTTGCAGCGATCCACGCCTGATTTCACCGGACAAAACGCGCTGCCCTGCATCCCGGCCGAGATAGACCCGCAACAAATCCTGCGCCATCTTGCGATTTGCGGCGGATTTCAGGGCAAGTCCCAAGTGTGGCAAGGCTCTCCGGATTACATCCAGATCGGCGTCCCGAAACCCTTCGGCGTCGTCGGTTGTCCAGGATAGCAATACACCTTCGGGTGTGTTTTCGGGGTCGATGACAGCACCCGGTTCCGTCTTTTCCAGGATCAACCCCATCGCAAAATAGTCAGTTGCCCCGCGTTGATACATGTCGTTGAGAAAAGGGAACCGGCTGGGTTCGTTCCGGTCAATCAGACGTTCGCGCAATTCGCCGGCGCCGGACCGGAGCAACTCATAAAGTGGGCTGCGCGTCCATCGCTCCTGCGGCGTATCACTGTGTTCGTAGTTTTCCAGTTCACTGCCCAGATCGCGGTTCCAACTGAACCCTGTTCCTCCATAAATCGGATGAAACGCGCTTTGCGCTGCGTGAAAGCGCATGAGCGGAATGCCTAATTCGACCAGCCGCTCGCAATATCCTTCAAGGATCTCTCGCTGCCCTGCGCCTTCCAGGCCCCGATCCATGAGCCAGCGGACAAGGCGATCGCTATCGCCGGAATGCAGGGATTTTGACATGAATAACTCAGGCATGATACGGCCCATATTGTGACGATAGCAGCATATTGCCAGCCTCTCACTCCATCCCTGCCAGTCTGCGAAGCATCATTCGCAGCAACGCCGCCTCTCCCTTGGTGAAGTGAGATGCCAGTTTCGCGTCATATTGCTCTGCTATTCCGCGCAGCTCGCGATAAACTGCAAAACCCGCTGTCGTCAGCGCCAATCGCTCTACCCGCCGGTCCTTGTCGTCGCGTTCCCGTGTCAGATAACGCCTCTGTGCGAGCTTGTGGACGGCGCGGCTGACCTTGGTCTTGTGAATCTTGGCGCGTTCGCCGATTTCCTTGGCCGTTATCTCGCCGTGAATGCCCAGGTGAAACAGCACCCGCCATTCGGTACGCAACATGCCATAGCGATTCTTGTAGACTCGCTGAAACTCCAACGAACTTTCCTCAGCCGCCTGATTCAGCAGGAAAGGCAGGAAATTTCGCAGGTCGAAGTCATCTTTTTCGGTGATTTTCTCGTTTGCCATGCTTGTTAGTTACAAAATCAACTATTATCCGACAAGCAGTAAACGGAGGAACGCGCAATGAACCGTCCGGCTGACCCGCACGAAATGACCCAGGCCAGTACGCCTTTGGGCACGCATCCCGGCTATATGCCCGGCTTTGGAAACGACTTTGAAACCGAGGCCCTGCCCGGTGCCCTGCCGCAGGGTATGAACAGCCCGCAAAAATGTAACTATGGACTATATGGTGAACAGCTCAGCGGAACGGCCTTTACCGCGCCGCATCCCGAACGGACCTGGTGCTATCGCATTCGGCCTTCGGTCAAGCATTCGCATCGGTACGAAAAGATCGACCTACCCTTTTGGAAATCCGCGCCATGCGTAGATCCGGACGTAGTCAGCCTTGGCCAGTACCGCTGGGATCCGGTCCCGCATTCGGACGAAGGCCTGACATGGCTGACGGGCATGCGTACTATGACCACGGCCGGAGACGTGAATACGCAGGTAGGCATGGCAAGCCATATCTATTTGATCACCGATTCGATGGTCGATGATTATTTCTATTCCGCCGATTCCGAATTGCTGGTGGTTCCGCAGGAGGGACGCCTGCGCTTTGCCACGGAACTGGGCATCCTCGATCTTGAACCCAAAGAGATCGCCATCATCCCACGCGGGCTTTTGTACCGTGTCGAAATACTGGAAGGTCCGGCCCGTGGTTTTGTCTGCGAGAACTATGGTCAGAAGTTCGAACTGCCCGGGCGAGGTCCAATCGGTGCCAACTGCATGGCCAATCCACGCGACTTCAAGACGCCGGTCGCCGCGTTCGAAGACCGCGAGGTTGCATCCACAGTCACGATAAAATGGTGCGGTCAGTTTCAAACCACCAGAATCGGACACAGCCCACTGGACGTGGTGGCCTGGCACGGCAACTACGCGCCATGCAAATACGATCTGCGCAACTATTGCCCGGTTGGCGCGATCCTGTTTGACCATCCAGATCCGTCGATTTTTACCGTCCTGACTGCACCCTCAGGTCAGCCGGGCACGGCCAATATCGACTTTGTCCTGTTCCGCGAACGCTGGATGGTGATGGAGGACACGTTCCGCCCGCCCTGGTATCACAAGAACATCATGTCGGAACTGATGGGCAACATCTATGGTCAGTATGACGCCAAGCCGCAGGGCTTTGTGCCCGGCGGGATGAGCCTGCACAACATGATGCTGCCGCATGGGCCTGACAAAGAAGCCTTTGAAAAGGCGTCGAATTCGAACCTTGGGCCGGACAAGCTGGAAAACACCATGTCCTTCATGTTCGAAACCCGTTTCCCGCAGCATTTGACAACATTTGCCGCCAACGAGGCACCGCTGCAGGATGACTATATCGACTGCTGGACGTCGCTTGAAAAGAAGTTCGACGGCGCACCTGGAAAGAAATGAGGACGGCGGGTTCGCCTCCGTCGCACCACGACAAGGAAATGATATGCCTTTGATGAAATCCTGGGTAGCTTCGGCCAATGATGCCAACCACCCGTTTCCGCTGAACAACTTGCCCTATGGGGTTTTTTCAACTGCCAGCGAAGAGCCCCATTGCGGCGTCGCCATCGGCGACATGATCCTGGACGTCACCGAAGCAGAAGCCGAAGGTCTGATCGCCCTGGCCGAGATTCCGCTGTTCGACGTGCCCTACTGGAATGATCTGATGGAAGAAGGCCCCGCCGTCTGGGCAGCGCTGCGAGAGCGCCTGATCGCCCTGCTAGGCGAAGGATCAGCAGAACAGGACAAGGTCGAAGCGCTGCTTGTTCCAATGGCCGAAGCCGAGATGCACTTGCCTTTTGCGGTCAGCGAATACACCGATTTCTACGCGGGTCGGAACCATGCGTTTAATGTGGGCACCATGTTCCGTGGCCCGGACAACGCGCTGCCGCCGAACTGGTTGCACATTCCGATTGGCTATAACGGACGGGCGTCCTCGGTCGTGGTGTCCGGAACGGATATCCGTCGCCCTTGGGGACAGCTGAAATCCCCCGATCAGGACCTGCCCGCCTTTTTGCCCTGCCGCCGGTTCGATATCGAACTTGAGATGGGCGCGATCGTCGGCACGCCCTCGGATGGCCCGATCACGGTGCAGGAAGCGGATGACCACATCTTTGGTTACGTCCTGCTGAACGACTGGTCGGCGCGCGACATCCAGGCATGGGAATACCAGCCACTGGGTCCGTTTCAAGCCAAAGCAACCGCAACCTCGATCAGCCCTTGGATCGTGACCAAAGCAGCCCTTGAGCCGTTCCGCTGGGACACGCCAGCCCGCGAGTTCGCGCTATTGGACCACCTCAAGGATTGTGGCCCGATGTTGTATGACATCGATCTCGAAATAACCATGGCGCCGGAAGGCAAGGACGCCACAACCATCGCGCGGACGAATTACAAGGAAATGTATTACTCCGCAGCGCAGCAACTGGCCCATCACACCACTTCGGGTTGCCCGATGAATGCGGGTGATCTTCTGGGATCCGGTACGATTTCAGGTGCGGCCAAACCCGAACGCGGCTCACTTCTGGAACTCAGCTGGGGCGGCAAGGAGCCGCTGACGCTGGACACCGGAGAAACCCGCAGCTTCATCGAGGATGGCGACACACTGACTCTGAAGGGCTCTGCCAAAGGCGACGGTTACACCATCGGTTTCGGTGATTGCGTCGGAACCATCCTTCCCGCCCTTGAAAACCCCTACGCACGGTAAGGAACTCACCATGGCCAAAGCATTCGCGTCCCAGGGGGACATGTCGGAAAAGAAAATCTCGTTCACCGAAGTGGGTGAAGGGCTCTATGCTTTCACCGCCGAGGGCGACCCGAACTCGGGCGTCATCATCGGCGATGACAGCGTGATGATCGTCGAGGCGCAGGCGACTCCGCGTCTAGCCAACAAGGTGATCGAATGCGTGCGGTCTGTGACCGACAAACCGATCACCCATGTGGCGCTGACCCATTATCACGCGGTGCGGGTATTGGGCGCCAGCGCTTTTGGCGCGCAACAGATCCTGATGTCTGACATGGCCCGCGCCATGGTGGTCGAACGCGGTCAGGAAGACTGGGACAGCGAATTCCAACGTTTCCCGCGTCTTTTCGAAGGCCATGAGAGCATCCCCGGCCTGACCTGGCCCACAACCACCTTCAGCGACACGATGACCGTTTATCTGGGCAACCGCCGGATCGACCTGATGCATCTGGGGCGCGCGCATACCGCCGGTGATATCGTGATCCATGTGCCAGACCAGAACGTGATGTTCACTGGCGACATCGTTGAATACCACTCGGCCTGCTATTGCGGCGACGGGCATTTCAGCGACTGGGGCGACACTCTCGACGAGATCAAGTGGTTCGATGTCGACGCCATCGCACCGGGACGAGGCGATGCGCTGGTTGGCAAGGACATGGTCAATGCCGCCATCGAAAACACCCGCGATTTCGTCGAAAGCACCTACCGCCCGGCAGCCAGGGTTGCGGCGCGAGGCGGATCTCTCAAAGAGGCATGGGACGCAGTGCGCGCCGAATGCGACCCGAAATTCGCCGACTACGCGATTTACGAACATTGCCTGCCCTTCAACGTAGCGCGCGCTTATGACGAGGCACGCGGCATTGATACCCCACGCATCTGGACCGCCCAACGTGATCTGGAGATGTGGGAGGCCCTGCAGGGCTGACCTTGTCGTGGGCGACTTTGATCCAGATCGTGTCGCCCTGTTGAAAACGATGAGACGATAAACCAGACCCTTCGGCGCGCTCGTGGCGGAGGAAAGGAGAATTGCGCCTTTTGCGCAGAGCAAATGGGAGGAGAGCCCGTGAACAAAATCTTCGAAGTGCCGCTTTATGCCTATGAGCGCAGTCCCGACCAGGATGCGTCCGCCCCGGTACGCCACAAAGTGATTGTCGTCGGTGCCGGCCCGATCGGTCTGGCCGCCGGCATCGATCTGGCCCAGCAGGGGATCGAGGTCGTCGTGCTGGACGACAACGACAAGGTCAGCTTTGGCAGCCGCGCCGTGTGCTATGCCAAACGTCCGCTGGAAATCCTCGACCGGCTCGGCTGTGGCCAACCGATGGTCGACAAGGGCGTCGAATGGAACATCGGCAAGGTCTTCTTTGACGACCGGCAGGTTTATGATTTCAACTTGCTGCCCGAAGAAGGGCATCAGCGCCCCGCCTTCATCAACCTTCAGCAATACTATTTCGAAGAATACATGGTGAACCGGGTCCGCGAGTTGCAGGCCGAGGGTGCGCCCATCGAAATTCGTGGCCGTAACAAGGTCGAAGCCGTAGGCACTCATCCCGACCACGTGAAGGTCGAGGTGGAAACTCCAGAAGGTTCCTATACGCTCGAGGCAGACTGGCTGATCGCCTGTGACGGCGCGGGCTCGCCCATCCGGGCGATGCTCGGCAAGGATTTCGTCGGACGGGTGTTCGAAGACAACTTCCTGATCGCCGACGTCATCATGGAAGCCGACTTTCCAACCGAACGCTGGTTCTGGTTCGATCCGCCGTTCAACAAAGGCCAATCAGCGCTGTTGCACAAGCAACCCGACAATGTGTGGCGGATCGACTTGCAACTTGGCTGGGACATCGACAAGGAACGCGAAAAGCGTCCCGAAAACGTGATCCCTCGCCTCAAGGCGATGCTGGGCGAGGATGTGAAATTCGAGCTGGAATGGGTCTCGATCTATACCTTCCAATGCCGCCGGATGGAGCAGTTCCGTCACGATCGGGTGATCTTTGCCGGCGATGCTGCTCACCAGGTCAGTCCGTTTGGCGCCCGAGGCGCGAATTCGGGCCTGCAGGATACCGACAACCTGATCTGGAAACTCAAACTGGTGCTTGAGGGCAAGGCCCCCGAAAGCCTGCTGGACAGTTATGACTATGAACGCATCCATGGTGCTGACGAAAACATCATGAACTCGACTCGCTCGACCGACTTCATCACACCGAAATCGGATATGTCACGCATCATGCGTGACGCGGTTCTGGACCTTAGCGAGCGTTATGAATTCGCGCGACCGCTGGTAAATTCCGGCCGTTTGAGCGTGCCCTGCACCTATGACGGCTCGCCGCTGAATTCTGCTGATGCGCTGAACGGTCCGGCCCGCACGCGGCCTGGTTCCCCATGCCCGGACGTCAAGCTTAAGGATGGGTATTTGCTGTCGATGCTCGGTGACAAGTTCACGTTGCTCACCATCGACGCGGACGCCCCCGACACAATCGACGAAGACGGGATCGTGGTCGAACGTCTGGCGCTTTCGGTCAAGGATGATCCGACGCTGGAACTCAAACGCCGCTATCTGGGGGATGCCGACAGCGGCGTCTACCTGATCCGGCCGGACCAGCACGTTGCTGCCCGTCGTGATTCATTCGAAGAAAACTCGTTCCGGCATGCCATCCGCCGGGCCACCGGCAAGGAGTGAGACCATGGCCGATCTGATCCTGAAACCCAATATCGACAAAGCCGACGATTTCTATGCCGCACTTCTAGCAGCCCACGAAGGGCTGGAGAAAGCCGACAGCGACGCATTGAACGCCCGACTTGTTCTGGTTCTGGCCAACCATATCGGTGACCAGTCGGTTTTGAATGAGGCTATCAAAGCCGCCACGCTCAAGGAGGAGCGAATCCTATGAAAATCGAGAAAATTCATCATGTGGCGTACCGATGCAAGGACGCCAAGGAAACCGTCGAATGGTACGGCAAGATGCTGAACATGGACTTCATTCTGGCGATTGCCGAGGATCACGTTCCATCCACCCACGAGCCTGACCCATACATGCACCTATTCCTGGATGCGGGCGACGGCAACGTGCTGGCGTTCTTCGAACTGCCGACCAAGCCTGAAATGGGTCGTGATCCGAACACGCCGAAATGGGTGCAGCACATCGCTTTCAAGGTGAAGGATCGCGATGAGTTGCTGAAGTTCAAGGACCACCTCGAAGCCAACGGCGTCGAAGTTCTGGGTGTCACCGATCACTCGATCTTCCACTCGATCTATTTCTTCGACCCCAGCGGCCACCGTATCGAACTGGCCTGCCCGGACCCGGAAGAGGAAAAGATGCTGGCCAAGCTGAATGACGTAAAATGGGAGATGCTGGAAGAATGGTCAAAGACCAAGAAGGCACCCAAACATGCAGACTGGCTGCACGCCAAGGAACTGAGTAACCTCTGAAGACAGGGGTGACACGATACAGGCAACCGGCCCCGCACCGGTTGCCTTGTCATTTGGGAGACCAGGATGAACGATGTAGTGCTTTATGATTACTGGCGGTCATCAGCCAGTTACAGGCTGCGGATCGCGCTCAATCTGGCGGGGATTGCCTTTCGTTCGGTTGTAATCGACCTGACCAAGGGCGAACAGCGTAGCCCCGAACATCTGGCCCGCAATCCGCAAGGCTTTGTCCCGGTTCTCGAAATCGATGGTCTAAAGCTCACGCAGTCCCTGTCCATCCTGGACTATCTTGACCAAACACGGGGCCTGAACCTGCTGCCTAAAGACCCTGCCCAACGCGCCAAGGCACAGGCTCTGGCGCACTCGATTGCGGTCGACATCCATCCCGTCTGCAACCTGCAGGTTGCAAAACACGCCACAATGCTGAGCGGTGGCGCCGAGGGCATGCCCGGCGACTGGATGCGCCATTTCATCCGCCCCGGGTTGGTCGCATTCGATACACTCTTGTCCGAATACTCTCAGGCTCCCTATTGCACTGGCTCTGCACCCGGTCTGGCTGATATCTGCATGATGCCCCAGATCTACAACGCCCGCCGTTGGGATGTTGAGATTTCGGATCTGCCGCGCCTGCTGGCGGTCGAAGCCGCCTGCGCGGATCACCCGGCCTTTGCCGCAGCTCACCCCGACGAAAATGCACCCACAGCGAACTAAAGAGCGTTGAATTCACGCCTCGGCGCGGGTTTCCCGAGACCGATAAACGAACCCGATATTGCCGATCTGCCTTTGCAGGTCTGCAACCGCCAGACCAAGCGCGATCCCCCCAGCAATCGCCAGCGCGTCGACCCACGGCGTGTCTCCATCAATACCGGCAAGGGGAAGAAGGAGTTCGGGAACGTAGCGGTGGAGCAGATAGATGGGGAACGCCGCTTGCGCCAACCGCATGATCGGGCGAACCAAACCCTTTGGCGCAGGAATGCGCGGTACAAATACCAACAGGGCGGCAAGGGCCAGAAGGCTCAAGTATTTGATCCAGCCTCCGTACCAGTTGCCACCCAGATACGCGGCCAGCGGCATGATCAGACAAGCAGCCACCAGCAGGATCAGGCGCTGAGTCCTTGTGCGGGCTGATACGATGCACCACCCAAGCGCGAACAGGTAAAAAACCCATGGCACCGTGAATTGCGCCCGCCCATGCATCGGGAATAGCTCGGGTATCGTAACGCGCAGGCCAACGGCGATTCCCAACAACCCAAGACCGATCGCAAATCGACTTTGTCGTGCCAGCCAGTTGCGCAGCGGTGGAAACAGAAACGGAGCGGCCAGCAACAGGGTCATCTGCACATAGGCTTCGACGAACCAATAAAGGTACGGCAGCATCAGATGTGTTTCTGGTGTGGTCCACGCAAAGTTCCCGACCAGAAAGACCGATGCCCAGGGGACCTGACCCCAGACCAGTGCATAGACTGCAAGGATCAGATAATACGGAACCAGAACTGCGATCATCGGGGTCAGGAAACTGGGCAGGTCTCCTGTTTTCAAGGCATCCCAGCGATAGCTGGCAACACTCATTCCCATCAGCATCACCATCGCGGCCGCCCCGCCATAGACCGGCCATAGGGTCTGATGTGCCGTCACAACTGCAAGAATGGCCAGCGCGCGGGCCATGATCTCGGTCGGCACGTAGGGCGAACGATTGGGCCTGGTTCTCTCAAGCTCTTGGACCGGCATCTTTTCCCAGCCGTCCGGAGCGCCGCCAAGGCAGGTGTCAAGAGCCAGCGACAGTTCCACATGGCACAGGCTGTCACCCCCGAGTGAGGCAAAACTGTCGTTCCCACCCACGATCTTGGGCGCAAATGCAGCCTGGAATGCAACCAGAACTCCGCGATCCTGCGGTTCATCGCTTGCCGCTGCCTTGGCCTTTAGTTCAGGATAGTCAATCTTGCCGTTCGGTCGCCGCGGCAACGCCCTGACATGAACAACTTGAAAATGCTGACTGCCAATTCCGGCCAAGCGGGCCGCTTTGTCGGCAACTCCTGTAGACGCACCACAAACGGCAATCCGGATTGAGCTGTCATCCCCCCAAACCGCAACCTCGAACCCCAGTTCCGCCAACGCATTTTCCAACGCGTCGTGACCAATTCTCAGCCCAGCAATTTTGGAAATGCGCGACAGCCGTCCAGTAATTCGGAATACGCCATCTGCACCACAACATGCCAGGTCGCCAGTCGCCAACGCGTCCAACTCTGCCGGTTTGCCCAAGTCCAAATAATCGCGGGCATAACCCATCATCACGTTCGGACCTGTAAAAACCAGTTCCCCTTCGGTTTCCGCCTCGGAAACCTCAAGGCCGTCAACATCTCGCAAAAACATCCGACCGCCTGGAATGGCAATGCCGATGCTGTCAGGATGCGATGCTGCCAGCTTTGGCGGCAGCCAGCTGATACGCGCGGTAGCTTCGGTCTGACCATACATCACGAAAAACCGTCCGCCGCGCCGCTGCATCCTGGCGTTCCATTGTAACACTTGCGCAGGTGGCATGGCGCCACCCGCAACGGTCAGGGTCCTGACAATCGACGGAAGCGTATCTCCGAGACCGGCGCTTTCCAACAAACGGAAATGATGCGGCACGCCCGCCAGGCTAGTCGCACAGGATTGCGACAATTGCTCGGAAAACCCCACGTCCAGTATTGAACCCGGCGCAAGCCACAGACTGGCCCCGCTTGCCAGATGTGAATGCAGGACAGACAGGCCATAGGAGTAGTGCAGCGGCAGAACCAGCGCCGCACGGTCCTTCGGCCCGATTTCCAGATATTCAGCGATGGCTCTGGCATTGGCCTCGATCGCGCCAAACGACAGACGAACCCCGCGCCCATGTCCGGTGCTGCCGGACGTTTGCAACAACAATGCAAGGTCGGGATGCAGGTCGGTCAGTTGCCAATCATGCATGAAAAGGCGCCTGCGCCCACCCGTCAAGCGAAAGCTCGCCGTTGGGTGAAACCGGGTCTCAAGGTTGCGCGCTGTCTCAAGATCGCCATCAGGCAAAGGCATGACAGCATACCCCGCCGCCAATGCACCGATATAGGCCGCGATGACCTCCGCCGTTGCGGTCATCTCGATAGCGATCACGCCACGATCTGTCGGCAAACGCCGACCGAATGCCTCTGCCATGTCAGCAAGATCGGCATAGGTCGTCACCTTTTCCCCGCCCATAACCAGACATGGGTGGTCTCCAAATGCTCTCAAACTGTCGAGGTGAAAAAACATCGCGGCCTCCGTCTGAAGGCAGGGGATATTTTTCCTTATTATTTTTGTCAAGAATGAAATTCTGTTACCATGGGCCAGACAAAAAACCGCTCGGCCACTATGCCCGAGCGGTTCCAATTCACGTCATTGGAAATGATCAAAAGCCTCTAGCGTGCGGTTTCAACCTGGCGCAAGCTCGACGCTTCGGCGCGGGAAAGCTGTTCGCCTTGTTTGCGCTTCATCAAAACCTCGCGCGCCTGAGCATATTGATCGTCTTGCCAAAAGATCAGGCATCCGTTGCAGCCTCGACCGCAGCACCCTTCGGTACCGACCCGGTTGGTCTTGAACCGCCGGTCATTCGCCCCTTCGCCGATGCTGTCGACCAGTGCGTCGCGGCGGCGCTCATAAGCTTTCGGATTGTCGCGGCCCGATATTTCCAGACCTTGCGTCAGCTTGTCGAAACGCACCCTGTTCCACTGTTCGTCTGTCAGGGCACGTTCCTTGCGCAAAACCGAAAACACCGGGAAGCGGCCACGCAGTTCGTCGATGTCCTCGTGATCGAACAACGTGAACGGCAGACGGATCACGGTCTTGGTGCTTCCGTGTATCACATCCAAACGCTCGCTATCTTCGGCACGTTCAAAATCGTAGGCCCTCAACAATACCGTTTCACGCGCGATGGGCGAGACAAACTCAAGCACCTCGCCGGCCTCAAGCTTGTTCTTCACCTCAACAAGGAATGCATCATCAGTCACCTCGGTCACAACGCCTGCATATTCCCATTGGGCAAGCGAGGCGGTGTGTTCATAGCCATGCGAATAGTTTGACAGGCGCCCATCATGAAAGGCCAGCGTGTACCCCCGGTTTCCGACCGCCTCCAACTCGCGCATGTAAGGTTTGGGGTCCCAGTTCTCGGGATCGGCATAATAGTCGTCGATGGCCATGCGATAGGCCCGCGCGACGATGGCGGCATAGTATTCCGACTTGCCACGCCCTTCGACCTTTAGGCTATCTACGCCGATCTCAAGATACTCGTTGAGTTTGGGCATGATGCAAAGGTCTTTGGAGTTCAGGATATACGATCCCCGCCCATCCTCCTCGATGGGCATCAACTCGCCGGGGCGGCACCCTTCTTCCAGCAAAAACTCGAACAGATCGGCATTCTCGTCCGTGATGTTTAGATCTTGCACCGTGCCGTCCTTCATCCGCATGCGGAATGAATAGTTCCAGCGGCAGGAGTTGGCGCAGTTACCCTGGTTGGCACCGCGCTCGGCCATGAAATTCGACAACAGGCAGCGGCCTGAATAGGTCATACACATGGCCCCGTGCACAAAGGCCTCAAGCTTGATATTCGGGCATTTCTCGCGGATCTCCTTGAGTTCCGCAAAGGATACCTCACGCGCCAAAACACACAACTCGGCCCCCTGATCCTGCCAGAATTTTACCGACAGCCACGAACAGATGTTGCTTTGAGTAGAGACATGCAGCGGCAGTTCCGGCGCGCGTTCGCGCACGTATTGGAACACGCCCGGATCGGCCACGATCAGGCCGTCCGGCTTAACCTTGCGCACCGTGTCAATGTATTCATCAAGCTTGGGAATATCCTTGTTGTGCGAAAACAGGTTCAGCGTCAGATACGCCCGCCGACCATGTTCATGGCAGAATTCGACGCCCTCAATCACTTCATCCAGCGAAAACTCAGATTTCGTGCGCAGCGACAAATCCGGCGTACCCAGATATACGGCATCGGCCCCGTATAGGATCGCCATCTTCAGCTTGCGCAGGTTGCCCGCAGGCATCAGCAGTTCGGATCGGTTCTGTGACATGATCTTGGCCAGACTTTAAGAGAATGGTGCGTTCTAAGGGAGAATAGAGCCATTGTGAACCGTTTTCTTATCGTCGCCAAACGCGCCCGCACGGTTGCACACGATCTGTTTGGTGGCGATGAATTGCCAGAATTGGCTTGGGTGATAGTCTTCTCTGACCTGGTCCAGGAGAACGTTATGCCCGACATCACCGGCTATCATGCCCACGTCTATTTCGACGAGAAAACACAAGAAACCGCCCGACAAATCTGCGAAGAGGCTACGCGCCTGTTTCCGGTCAAGATGGGCCGCGTGCATTCAAAAAACGTCGGACCCCACCCGCGATGGAGTTGCCAATTGGCTTTCGGCCCCGAAGCCTTCGACCGGGTGATTCCGTGGCTGATGCTCGACCGGCAGGGTCTGACCATTTTCACACACCCGGAAACCGGCGACCATCTGGCCGATCACCGGGATCGGGCAATCTGGATGGGCGAAATGCTGGACCTGGATTTGTCGATCTTCGACGGCTTTGACGACTAAGTCAGTGCCCGCGCCTGATCCCGCAGGATGAATTTCTGTATCTTGCCGGTCGATGTCTTCGGCAATGCACCGAACACAACCGTTTTGGGTGCCTTGAAATGGGCCATGTTGTCCCGGCAGAACGCAATCAATTCCGCCTCCGTCGCTTCGCGCCCGGGTTTCAGCTCGACAAAAGCACAGGGTGTTTCTCCCCATTTTTCGTCCGGTCGCGCCACCACCGCTGCTTCCATGACCGAGGGGTGCTTGTAAAGAATACCCTCGACCTCGACCGAAGAGATATTCTCGCCCCCCGAAATGATAATGTCCTTGGACCGGTCCTTGAGCGCGATATACCCGTCAGGGTGCATCACCCCCAGATCGCCCGACGCGAACCAGCCGTCCTTGAATGCCTTATCGGTGGCATCGGGGTTCTTCAGATACCCCTTCATCACGATATTGCCCTGCATAAAGATCTCGCCCATGGTCTCGCCATCGGCCGGGACCGGTTCCATTGTCTCGGGGTCGGCCACCATCAGACCTGACAGCGCCAGATATTTGACCCCCTGCCGAACCTTGAGCGCGGCGCGTTCCTCGGCGCCTTTCTGATTCCATTCCTCTTTCCAGGCGCAGACGACAGAGGGTCCGTAAGTTTCCGTCAGGCCATAGACATGCGTGACCTCTACGCCCATCGCCTCCATCTTTTCGATCACAGCCGCAGGTGGTGGTGCACCAGCGGTCATCGCCTTGATCTGGCAATCAAAATTCTTGAGATGATCGGGCGCGTTCGCCAGCATGTTCAGCACGATGGGCGCGCCGCAGAAATGGGTGACCTTCTCTTCCCGAAAAGCGTTAAAGATCGGCTCGTCCCGCACGGCGCGCAGACAGACCGATGTTCCCGCATTCGCGGCCATAGTCCAGGGAAAACACCAGCCGTTGCAATGAAACATCGGCAGGGTCCAAAGATAGACCGAATGCTGCGGCATTCCCCAGGTGAGGATGTTGGACGTAGCATTCAGCGCAGCACCGCGATGGTGATAAACGACGCCCTTGGGGTTTCCGGTGGTTCCAGAGGTGTAATTCAGTGCAATCGCATCCCACTCGTCACCAGGCAGTCCCCACGCGAAATCCGGATTGCCCTCGGCCAGAAGCGCTTCATAGCTGAGCGTCCCCAGCTTTTCGCCACGCTCGAAACTCGGGTCTTCGATGTCGATCACCAGAAGATCGGGAAGGTCGATCTGGGAAAGAGCGTCTTTGACAACACCCGAAAACTCGGGATCGACCAACAGAACCTTGGCCTCGGCGTGCTCCAGAATGAAGGCGACGATGGGGGCATCCAGCCGCGTGTTGATCGCGTTCAAAACAGCACCAGCCATAGGCACCCCGAAATGCGCCTCGTACATCTCGGGAATGTTGGCGGCGATGATCGATACCGTATCGCCCTGCCCGATCCCATGGACCGAAAGCGCACTGGCCAGACGTCGGCAACGGGCATAGGTTTCGGCCCATGTATAACGCCGATCACCGTACACGACGGACGGATAGTCGGGATATACCGCCGCAGTGCGTTCCAGATAGCTGAGTGGTGACAAGGCCGTGTAGTTGGCCCGGTTCTGGTCCAGATGGCGCTCATAGATATTTGGCAAAGTCATCACCCGTTTCCTCCCTGATCTTCGAACCGAAGTTTGAGCACAAAGCACAGCATCTGACAAACCTGTAATAATACCCATGCGTCGACGGTCTGGAGATAAGTGATCAAACGAACTGGCCCTATATAATTGCGCCCTTTCGCGGTGATCTGGTTTATGGAAAACAATCTGCTCTGGCGGGCTGTGCCCCGTAGACCGAGCACCGCTTCATCTTGAAAGGACATGTCATGGACGGCACGTTCAACGAAAACGATCTCTCCCGTGTGGTCGAAGCCGACCGCGCTCATATCTGGCATCATCTGATCCAGCATAAACCATTTGAAACCAATGACCCGCGTATCATTGTCGAAGGCAAGGGCATGCGCGTCTGGGATCAGAAGGGTAAGGAACACCTTGACGCCGTTTCCGGCGGTGTGTGGACCGTCAACGTCGGCTATGGCCGCGAATCGATCTGCAAGGCGGTCTATGACCAGCTGATGAAACTGTGTTATTTCGCCAATTCCGCCGGTTCGATCCCCGGTGCGATCTTTGCCGAAAAACTGATCGACAAGATGCCGGGCATGAGCCGGGTCTATTACACCAACTCCGGCTCCGAGGCGAACGAGAAGGCCTTCAAGATGGTTCGCCAAATCGCGCACAAGCGCTATGGCGGCAAAAAGACCAAGATCCTTTATCGCGATCGCGACTATCACGGCTCGACCCTTGCCACCATGTCAGCGGGTGGCCAGGACGAACGCAACGCACAATACGGCCCGTTCGCGCCCGATTTCGTACGCGTTCCGCACTGCATGGAATATCGCAAGCACGAACTGGGTAAAGAGGAGTTGTCCGGCGAAGCATTCGGCCGTGCAGCGGCAGATGCGATCGAAGAGGTGATCCTGCGCGAAGGCCCCGATACCGTCGGCGCGCTGTGCCTTGAGCCGGTGACGGCGGGCGGCGGCGTGATCGAAGCGCCCACCGGATACTGGGAACGGGTGCAGGAAATCTGCAAGAAATACGACGTGCTGTTGCATATTGACGAGGTCGTCTGCGGCGTTGGCCGCACCGGTACCTGGTTCGGTTACCAGCAATATGGAATCAAGCCGGATTTCGTGACCATGGCCAAGGGTGTTGCCTCGGGCTATGCCGCGATCGCCTGTATGGTGACCACCGAAGAGGTGTTCAACATGTTCAAGGAAGACGCCAGCGATCCGATGGGCTACTTCCGCGACATCTCGACTTTTGGTGGCTGCACCGCCGGTCCCGCCGCGGCGATCGAGAATATGCGCATCATCGAGGACGAGAACCTGCTGGGCAACTGCACCGAAATGGGCGCCCGGATGATGGGCAACCTGCAGGCACTGATGGAGAAGCACAAGGTTGTCGGTGATGTGCGCGGCAAGGGCCTGTTCCTGGGTGCCGAACTGGTCGCCGACCGTTCGACCAAGGAACCGGTGGACGAGAAACTGGCGCAGGCAGTAGTTGCAGACTGCATGTCGCAGGGCGTGATCATCGGTGTGACCAACCGGTCGCTGCCGGGCCGCAACAACACCCTGTGTTTCTCGCCCGCGCTGATTGCGACGCCGGATGACATCGATCAGATCACCGATGCCGTTGACGGCGCTCTGGGCCGCGTTTTCGGCTGACAAAACTCGATCACCTGCCCTTCTCTCCCCGATTTGGGGCAGGTGTCCTCCCGAACCGGCGCGCCCACCGCGCCGGTTCATTCATTCCGAGAAGCTGTAACCAGCGGAAACCTCGTTCGCTTTCTCAACCAACCATCTCTATCCGCCAGACAATCGTTACCCAGGCCAGATCCTAAAGCTCCAAAATCGTGCTGCCTGTGGTCTGCCGCGCCTCTAGCGCCCGGTGTGCATCCGCCACCTGCTCAAGCGGGAAGCGCTGATCTATGCGGATCTTGACCTCACCACCGGTGACCTTGCCGAACAGGCGCCGCGCCATCGCCTGACAGACGCTGTGATCGGCAATATGGGTGAACAGCGTTGGGCGGGTGATTTTTAGCGAGCCCTTTTGCCCCAGAACCGCCAGATTGAAAGGCGGCACGGGCCCCGAGGCATTGCCGAACGAAATCATCATGCCCAAAGGTTTGAGGCAATCCAGCGACCCTTCGAAAGTATCCGCGCCCACAGAGTCCATGACGGCATCAACCCCCTGACCTCCGGTCAATTCCCGAACCCTTTCGGCAAAATTCTCAGTCCGGTAATTGATGCAATGCGCGGCACCGTGAAAACGGGCAAGTTTGCACTTCTCTTCCGACCCGGCGGTTCCGATCAGGGTGATCCCCTCTGACTTGGCCCACTGGCAGGCGATCAAACCGACTCCGCCTGCCGCCGCATGAAACAACACCGTATCCCCGCGTTTCAACGGCGTGGTGCGATGAAAAAGGTACTCGACCGTCATCCCCTTGAGCATCATAGCCGCCGCTTCATCGAAGCCAACCTCATCCGGCAGCGGGCAGACCTGTGCGGCCGGCATCACCCGCGCGTTGCAATAGGCTCCGGGCGGGGTCGCCGCATAGGCAGCGCGCTGACCCGGCGCAAGATGAGTTACGCCTTCTCCTACAGCTTCAATCACGCCCGAGGCCTCCATCCCCAAAGCGTGCGGCAACGCCAATGGATATAGGCCAGAGCGCTGGTAGACATCGATAAAGTTCAACCCACAGGCGCGGTGGCGAATGCGGATCTCACCCGGACCAGGCTCGCCGACGGCGCGATCCTCGATCCGCAGGGCATCCGGTCCACCTGTTTGATGAATGACCACGGTGCGCGCTGTATCGTTCATGACTGTCTCCTCTGTCTCTTGTTCAGGCTAACATACCCTGCACATTGAACAATCCTCTGATCGCAAAGAGGTGATCCGCGTTTTAGGCCTGGCCGTGTTATAATGCTTGTAGGCGCTGCCGGTCGGTCCGGCCAATAGCGTCATGTCAGCCGGATCATTCCGAGGCGCATCTCCGCCAAGGAAAGGGATGATCATGGCAAAAACAATCGGAAATCCGATCAGCTGGGCCGCCCGCAATCTCGGCGCCACCAGCGATCACCTGACTGACAGCATCGGTCAGATCGGCAGTACAGATGTCGAGCATCCGCCGATGGTGCAGACACTGACGATGCAAGATCTCAAGGCGTCTCTTCGCGCAGGTCGCGAAGACTTTCTGGCGACGCGCGCAGATGCCATTTTCATAGCAATCATCTATCCGCTTGCCGGGATCGTGCTATTCGGCCTCGGGCTGCAAAAGAATATGGTCCCGCTTCTGGCACCTCTGGTCGCCGGTTTCGCGATCCTGGGTCCGGTTGCCGCCGTGGGCCTTTATGAAATCAGCCGCCGCAGGGAAATGGGCAAGGAAGTGCACTGGCTGGACGCCTTTGGCGTATTCCGCTCTCCCTCTTTCGGGGCCATCCTCGCTCTCGGATTTTATCTGACGATGCTGTTTCTTGTATGGCTGATGACCGCGCAAAGCATCTATGCGCACACTCTTGGCCCGGAAACGCCGGCCTCTTTGTCGTCCTTTGTCCGCGACACCCTGACGACGGGCGCAGGCTGGGCGATGATCGTCATCGGAACCGCCGTCGGCTTTTGCTTTGCGTTGATTGCGCTGGCCATCAGTGTTGTCAGCTTCCCGCTGTTGCTTGACCGCAAGGTAGGTGTGCCGGTGGCGGTGGTCACCTCGGTTCGTGTCTTGCGCCACAATCCGGTGGTCATCCTGACCTGGGGTTTCATCGTCGCGGCGTTGCTGGTGCTTGGATCGATCCCACTGCTGCTGGGATTGATTTTTGTCATGCCGCTTCTGGGCCACGCGACTTGGCACCTCTATCGCCGCGCCATCGCCTGAGCCTTGGTCGCAGCGCGCACCGGCCCTTGGCCGGTGCGTTCCGCCTGTCGGGCTATCCCGCGACTTTCAAAACGATCTTGCCGATATGGCCCGAGCTTTCCATACGCGCGTGTGCCTTGGCCGCATCGGCCAGATCAAACTCGCTGTCCATCACCGGCGCCACCTTGCCCGTATCCAACAGCGGCCAGACCGCCTCACGCAGGTCTTGTGCGATCTGCGCCTTGGCGAGATCGCTTTGCGGGCGCAGGGTGCTGCCGGTCAGTGTCAGGCGCTTGACCATCATCAGGGCAAAGTTCAATTCGACCACCGGCCCTTGCAGAAAGGCGATTTGTACAAGTCGCCCATCCTCGGCCAGTGCCTTGACGTTGCGCGGGATATAGTCCTCGCCCACCATGTCGAGGATCAGATTCGCTCCACCTTCGCCGCGCATCACTTTGACGAAATCCTCGGTCTTGTAGTTGATCGCCCGTTCGGCACCGAGGTTCACACAAGCATCACATTTTTCGTCCGATCCGGCAGTGGCAAAGACCCGTGCACCGAAAGCGTTGGCCAATTGGATCGCGGTTGTTCCGATCCCGCTCGATCCTCCATGAACCAGAAACCGTTCGCCCGCTTTCAACCCACCGCGGGTGAATACATTCGACCAGACGGTGAAGAATGTTTCGGGCAGGCAGGCGGCCTCTTTCATATTCATTCCCGCTGGCACCGGCAGGCAGTGCGCGGCGGGTGTGGCCACGTATTCGGCATAGCCCCCGCCTGGCAATAGTGCGCAAACCTTGTCGCCAACCGACACCCCTTCGACACCGGTGCCGACGGCGACCACCTCGCCCGAGGCTTCCAGACCGGGCAGGTCCGAGGCCCCCGGCGGCGGATCATAGGCCCCTGCGCGTTGCAGGGCGTCGGGGCGGTTGACGCCTGCATAGGCCACTTTCAGAACCACCTGTCCGTTTGCCGGTTCGGGCATCGGGCGTTCGGTCAATTGCAGAACGTCCGGCCCACCGGGGGTGGTGATTTCGACGGCGCGCATTGTTTGGGTCATCGGCATATCTCCTTTGGCACTTGCCTAGCAGGCGGCAACCGCACCGCATAGCCGCAAGCGACCGTTCTGTGTCTATTTCCGGGGGGACAGCGAACCGGGCAAATCCGGGTCGGATTTCGAAGGCGCGCGCACCTGTCCCGCCAACCAGTTTGGCACCGCGAGAAATGGTTTGAGCAACGGGTTCTTGTTGACCTGGGCCTTGACCTTTTCGAACTGCATGACATCGCCGATGCGGCGGTCAAGAAATTCCCACGTTGCCTGATGACCGGGCGAGTCGTCGCCCAGCCAGAACAGCACGGTCGAGGAATAAACCCCCGAAAGCGTCATGCGCTTGGTGTACCAGTTCACATCCTCGGACGTGTCCCCAAGCGCGGTCCAGATCAGATCGCAAGTCCCCCAGATCGCCTTGGCCCCATCGGCGGCATGGGTGGGCAGAGAGAACAGCGTCACGCCGCGACGCACCGCTTCCTTGTCGACGACCGCCTCCAGCCGAAAGCGCACTGCAGCGGCGATTTTCTCTCGAAATTTCAGATCACTAAGGTCCTCGACCTCAAGCCGCTGCAGCATCTCGGCGTCGCCGCGCGCATGGTACGCCAAGGCGAGGTCCACCGCGCCGCGCGGGCAGATTGCGCGCGCCAGACCTTCATCGATTTCAGTATCAGCGATGGCGGCGCGAAAGGTGGCTTCGGACCAGCCGTCAAAGGGAACGTGCGACAGGGCCGCGTCCAGCAGTTGCTCTTTTGCGTCTTCATATGCCGTGGTCATCGCCGCCTCCTTATCTTGGGCCCAGTACTAGACAAGTTCTTTGCGCTTTGCTATACGGCCACCTCCTGCAAATTTCATTGCAACTCTATCTAGAAAGGTGGTGACAACCACATGCAGGTTAGTGTTCGCGACAACAATGTCGATCAGGCGCTTCGTGCCCTGAAGAAAAAGCTGCAGCGCGAAGGCGTTTTCCGTGAAATGAAGCTCAAGCAACATTTCGAGAAGCCGTCCGAGAAAAAAGCGCGTGAGAAAGCTGAAGCGATCCGTCGTGCCCGTAAACTGGCGCGTAAGAAACTCCAGCGTGAAGGTCTGCTGTAAGCAAACCGCCTCCGGCTTTGGATGACACTATTTGACGACCCCCGCGGCCCCGCCCCGGGGGTTTGTCGTTTTTGTACCGGTTTTCACACCCCCATTGTACGAAATGTACAAAAGAAAACCGGGTGGTTTCACCGCTGTCGCATCACACCCAACCCACGGCGGCGCACCACGCGGCGGCCCTGCAAGCTTTCGCGGACGACGATCAGCAGCCCGGCCCCGACGATCAGGACCAGCCCAACCCATGTCGTCAGCCCCGGCAATGCGCCAAAGACGAGATAGCCCCACAACACGGACCAGGGCAGATAGGTGTATTCAAACGGTGTGACCACACTGGCCTCGGCCAGACGATAGGCCTGGCTGAGAGCAAAGAACCCGACGCCCGAAATACAGCCCAGCGCCAGCAGCAGACCCCAGTCGGTCGTGCTGGGTGTGGTCCATTGCCGATAGAGAAACGCAATGCTCGGATGTGGCGATGCGACGTCGACGATCGAAAAGACGATCCCCAAGAGGCCGCCCGCCGTGATAAAGAACAGGATCGAAAACAGCGTCAGCGTGCCGCCGTTGCTGCGGCTTCCGATTCGCCGGGTGCAGATGATCGAGACCGCATAAGCCACGGCAGCCAACAGCGCCAGCACGGCAGCGGGCTCGAACACGGACGCGCCGGGTTGCACGATCACCACGACGCCGATCAGCCCCAGCACGACCGCGAACCAGCGGAACAGCCCGATCCGTTCACCCAGAAAGAAGGTCGCGAAGATGGTGACGAATATCGGCGTTGAAAATGTAATGGCGGCAGTTTCGGCCATGCCAATGGCCGCAAGAGCCATGTAGTAGACCAGGTAAGAACAAAAACCCGACCCCGCGCGCAGCAGTTGCAGCGGCACCGAGCCCAGCTTCAATGGCCAGAGAGAGCCTTCGTACCAAGCAATCGCAACCACGATCGGCAAGGCAAAAAGGCCGCGCCAGAACACGATCTGGTGCACGGCGAAGTCACCGCTGAGGCTTTTGATGATCACGTCCTGAACCGGAAACAATGTCGTGGCCAGCAACAACCACGCAATCCCCTGCAAAGGATGGTTGTCAACGTGGGCAAGCCCGGTATTCGAGGGCGAAGGCGTGCTTGAGGTCATCTGAAATCCGCATGTTCCCGGATCGAGAATGACCGGTTGCCATCAGGCGTCTTGCATGTTGGCGACCGGGTGGTCGCGGACAGACCTGGTCAATAAAAAATGCTATTTTGCGATATGTTTTGCGCTGTGGCAGTCCGCAGCGCAGAGGTTTTGATCCAGCCACAAAGGCGGCCGGTTCCGGCTTTTCCCGCAATTATAGGTTGTTACGGGAAGCCCCAAACGTCAAACGCCGCAACAAATCCGTCACGGCATCGCCTCAATACCGCCACGAATCAAGGAAACAAAGGGGTGTCAAAAGGCATATTGGATCGGTAACAGGCAGTTTCGAACGACATATGCTGGCAGAGGTCGACGCGAAATACGCAACCAACGGACCGCCCCCTGACGTTGGACGCGAGCGAGACCGACCCTGCAGCACCTTGTCGACAAGATTGCAGGCAACCACCATCGAGCAGAACGTGAGTGAGTTCACGTACGCCTTTCTGGCCAAAACACCACTCGCGGGTCGGCGCGCAGACTTCGGGGCGCGCCGGCCCGGACCTTTCAATAGATCTTGGGCACGTAAAGCTCGTCCGGCAGCACCCGGCGTTCGTAATCCGGGTTGTATCTGCGATCCGGCAGCGTGACCTTTTCCTGCGGCACATCCTCGTAGGGGATCTTGGTCAGCAGGTGTTCGATGCAGTTCAGGCGCTCGCGTTTCTTGTCGTTGCCTTCGACGATATACCAGGGCGCTTCGGGGATGTTGGTGCGGAAGAACATGTCTTCCTTGGCCTTGGTATAGGATTCCCAGCGGATGCGGGATTCAAGATCCATCGGGGACAGTTTCCATTGTTTCATCGGGTCATGGATTCGCATGAGGAATCGCAACTGCTGTTCCTCGTCGGTGATCGAGAACCAGTATTTCAGCAGGATGATGCCCGAGCGAACCAGCATGCGCTCGAATTCGGGAACGTCCTGAAAGAACTGTTCCACCTGGTCTTCGGTTGCAAAACCCATCACCCGTTCGACGCCCGCGCGGTTGTACCACGAGCGGTCGAAGAACACGATTTCACCGGCGGCGGGCAGGTGCGGCACGTAGCGCTGGAAATACCACTGGCTTTGTTCGCGGCGGCTGGGGGCCGGGAGGGCCACCACGCGGGCGACGCGCGGGTTCAGGCGCTGGGTGATCCGCTTGATCACGCCGCCCTTGCCGGCGCTGTCGCGGCCTTCGAACAGGATGCAGACCTTGGCGCCGGTATGCACGACCCAGTCCTGCACCTTGATCAGTTCCGCCTGCAGACGCAGCAGGTTGCGGAAATAAGTCTGGCGGTCGAGCATCTCGGGGTGCTGATCGCGATAGATCTTGCGCACCTCCATCGACAGCATCGGTTCGTTGAATTCGATCTCGATATCTTCGTCAAAGGTGTCCTGCAGCTCCGCTTCGAGCCAGTCCTCGGGTGAAATTTCTTTTTCGTAGGTCAATCTCTGCTCCTCAATGCTCACGTCTTTCAAACACTGGACGGGTTCTGTGACCCCGGCATGTCAGCGGCCGCGTCGGCACAGGCGAGGCGCGCTGTGGGTTTGAGAGGTGTAATGTCTGGAAATTTGAATGTGGACCTCAATTCAGGCAGATACAAGCGCCTGCCCCCTTGAACGGCCGCAATCTTGCCGCCACCAAGGGCGCAAACTTGCCAAAGAGGTATCGATGCCCGTTTTTCCATCGTTTCTGCCGTTGATCTGGCCGTGGTTCATTCTGTTCGCGGCCCTCATCGCGGCGCTGAGGCAGCGCATGGGGCTGGCGCTTGTGCTGCTGGGCCTTTTTGGCGGCGTGGTGGTGGCGCTCGGTTATCTGACGTCTTTGGCGCTTGGGGTGATCGCGCTTGGGCTGGCGGGGGCGTCGCGGCTTGGGCGGCTGAGCGGGCGGGCCGGTATTGCCGGGCATGCGGCACTGATGCTGTGGTGCCTCGTCTTGGGGGCACATCTGCTGCCTGGCGTGCGGAACCTGATGGTGCTGGACGAGGTGATGTCAGGGCCCGCAAGCGCGACGTTCACCCTGTATTACAACATCGACAAGCCGATGGTGTTCTTTGCCGTTGTGCTGGCCTGCCCGGTGATCCTGCATCAGGGCAGCCCGTTTCGGCCGCGTGCGCTGATGCTTGGCCTTGCCCTGCTGCCCGCCCTGTTCCTGCTGACCCTGCTGACCGGCGCCCTGCGGTTCGAGCCGGGCCTGCCCGGCTGGTGGCTGATCTTTGCGCTGTCCAACCTGCTGCTGACCTGTCTGGGGGAAGAGGCCTTCTTTCGCGGCTACCTGCAAACCGGCCTGATCCGGTGGCTGGGGCCGGTCGCGGGGGTGGCGGCCGCCAGCGGGCTATTCGGCCTTGCGCATATCGGCGGTGGCGTGGCGCTTGCCGGTTTCGCCGCGCTTTTGGGGCTGGCCTGTGGGCTGGGCTATTGGGCGACCGGTCGGCTGTGGGTGCCGGTGGCGATGCATTTCGGGTTCAACTTTGCCCATCTCGCCCTGTTCACCTATCCCGCCCCGGTCTGATTCCGTCAGACCGGCAAAGCGGTGGTCTTGAACACGGTGCGCAGCGCGAACGAGCTTTGCATCTGCGCCACGCCGGGAAGGCGTGAGAGGTATTGCCGGTGGATGCGGGCGAAATCCTCGGTGTTCTCGGCGACGACCTTGAGGATGTAGTCTGCCGTGCCCGCCATCAGGTGGCATTCCAGAACGTCCGGAATGCGCGCCACTGCCTTTTCGAAGGCTTCAAGCACCTCTTCGGCCTGGCCTTGCAGGGTGATTTCCACGAAGACCGTGGTGGGAACCCCGAGTTTGCGGGAATCCAGCAGGGCGACGTAGTCTCGGATATACCCCTCGGCCTCGAGCCGCTGCACCCTGCGATGGCAGGCGGACGGCGACAGGTTCGCTTGTTCCGACAGTTCGGCATTGGACATGCGGCCCTTGCGCTGGAGGGCCGAGAGAAACTTTCTATCTGTTGCGTCCAAGCTCATTCACGCACATCCATTGCAGATTTATGACAAGATATCGAAGATTATCCCGAATTATCTTCAAAGCGCGAGCAGAGTTTCACAGAAATTGCAGATAAGAGTGCACATAATTTGGGCAGTTTGTGAACGGAGATCGCAAAAATGAAAATCGGTTGCCCCAAGGAAATCAAACCTCAGGAATTTCGCGTCGGCATGACGCCGAACGCAGCGCACGAAGCCATCGTGCGCGGCCATGAGGTCCTCATCGAAACCGGCGCCGGCCTGGGTGCCGGGTTTGACGATGCCGCCTATACCGCCATCGGCGCGCGGATCATCGACACCGCCGAAGAAGTGTTCGCCACCGCCGACATGATCGTCAAGGTCAAGGAGCCGCAGGCCGTCGAGCGCAAGATGCTGCGCGAAGGCCAGCTGCTGTTCACCTATCTGCACCTGGCGCCGGACCCGGACCAGACCCATGATCTGCTGGCCTCGGGCGCGACCTGCATCGCCTATGAGACCGTGACCGACCGCAATGGCGGCCTGCCGCTGCTGGCGCCGATGTCCGAGGTTGCCGGCCGTCTGGCCCCGCAGGTCGGCGCATGGACCCTGCAAAAGGCCAATGGCGGCCGCGGCGTCCTGATGGGCGGCGTTCCGGGTGTTGGTCCGGCAAAGGTCGTCGTGATCGGCGGCGGTGTTGTTGGCACCCACGCGGCCAAGATTGCCGCCGGCATGGGCGCTGATGTCACCATCCTCGACCGGTCGATCCCGCGCCTTCGTTACCTCGATGACGTTTTTGGCGGCACCTTCAAGAACCAGTATTCGACCGCGGGCGCCGTGGCCGAGCTGATCGAGACCGCAGACATGGTGATCGGCGCGGTTCTGATCCCGGGCGCTGCCGCGCCCAAGCTGATCAGCCGTGCACAGCTTTCGACGATGAAACCGGGCGCGGCCCTGGTGGACGTCGCCATCGACCAAGGCGGCTGTTTCGAGACCTCGAAAGCTACCACTCACGCCGATCCGGTCTATGAAGTTGACGGCGTCATGCACTATTGCGTGGCCAACATGCCGGGTGCGGTTGCGCGCACCTCGACCATCGCGTTGGGCAATGCCACCATGCCGTTCATGCTGTCGCTGGCCGACAAGGGCTGGAAGAAAGCCTGTGCCGACGATCCGCACCTGCTGGACGGTCTTAACGTGCACGCCGGCAAGCTGACCTATGCAGCGGTCGGCACCGCGCTGGGCCTCGACGTGGTCGACCCCAAGTCGCTGGTATAAACTTAGCCGGGGCGACATCTGCCCTGTTACGCGCCGCGCTTCATGCGCGGCGCGTTTGCTTTTGGGTTTGGGTTTGGGTTTTACGGTATCTCAATGAACCAACTGCGCCGCGCGGAATGCGCGGCGCGGGGCCCAACGGGAGGAATGGTGCGCAAGCGCCATGACGACGGGCGGGAGCGCCTGTGGCTTTTCGGAGAAACACCCGAGAAGTCTGCATCGACAATGTCACCAGAGCGCGGGGCGCGTCAGTGCATTGGCGATACCGGGTGTTCCCGAAAGGCTTTAGCCCGCTTTCTGAATTTCCACCGAATGAGGATAGGGGATCGAGATGCCCTTGGAGTCAAAGGCTTCCTTGATGGCCTTGGTCAGTTCGAACTTGACGTCCCAGTAGTCGTCCGCCGCACACCACAGCCGGGCAGTCAGATCGACCGAGCTGTCGCCGAGGCTGGTGACCTTCACCCATGGCTCGGGGTCGGCCATGATCCGGCCGTCGGCCCTGGCCACGTCCAATATGATCTCCATCGCCTTGTCGGCGCTGTCACCATAGTCGATGCCGAACACCAGATCGACGCGGCGGGTGTCATGGGCGGAGTAGTTCATGATGATCGAACCCCAGGACTGACCGTTGGGCACGATGATCTGCACATTGTCCGGGGTCACCAGTTCGGTGGTGAACAGATTGAGATCCTTCACCGTTCCCGCCGTGCCGCCGATATCGACAAACTGGCCCAGCTTGTAGGGCCGGAACACCACCAGCATGACGCCCGCGGCCAGATCGCTGAGCGTGCCCTGCAGCGCCAGACCGATGGCCAGCGAGGCGGCACCGAGGATGGCAACGATGCTTGTGGCCTCGATACCGAAAATGCCCAGGACGGCGACCAGCACCATCGCCAGGACCGCCCATTTCACCAGGCTCGCCATGAAGTTGCCCAGAGTCGGGTCGATCTGTGGTGTCGCGTTGATGCGCTTGCGGACCATGCCGCCGATGGCTCCGGCGACGATCCAGCCCAAAACCAGTACGATCAGCGCCTTGACCGCGCTCAGCAATAGCGGAGCGAACGCTCCGGCCTGTGTCATGACCTCTTCCACTGTCCTCTCCTTCTGTCATTGCGGGCGATTTCCACGCCCAATTGCGGAATTCGATGGCATATCCCAGAACCGTTTCAAGCGGTCCAGGGGTATGAATCGGCGGTTTTCCCCGTAACTCTGTCGGCTTGTCCGCTGTCCGGGGCGATCAGCGCGGCAGCTTGCCCGTCAGGACATAGCGCAGGATATCCACAACCTGACGCGGCTCTTCGGCCACGGCAAGGGCTGCGGCATCGACCTCTTTCAGCGCGTGCTGGTGATCGGGGCCGTGCAGGACGATGATCGACTTGCCCAGCGCGGCGGCATACCCGGCATCAAAGGCCGCGTTCCATTGCTTGTACTTGTCGCCGAAGCGAACCACCACGACATCGGCATCGGCGATGCCCTTGCGGGTGCGGATCGCGTTGACCATCGCCCCCTTGTGGTCGTGCCAGTACTTGTTCGGCTCGGCCCCCAGAATGGTGGTGCCGCAATCGTCGCTGGCATCGTGATCGGTCACCGGGCTGTTGAAAGTGACATCCAGTCCCTGCGCGCCGTCGATGATCTGTTCGCGCCAGTCCGTGTGAATTTCGCCCGAAAGGTAAACGTTCAAACCCATTGCAATCTCCTTTGCTCGTTGCGCGTGTATCACGGGAACGGGCCGCAGGACAAACCGGCAGCGCCGGGCTGGCAATACCCGTCACGCGCGCGCGGCAAAGAACATGTTGGTCTGGCTTTTGATCGGCAATTCCTGCACCTCGGCAAAACCGGCCTCGCGCAGCAGCGCCATCGCCTTGTCCGGCCCCATGCAGGTGCCCAGACCGGGCCCGCCCTGTGCCAGAGATTGCGTCATGCAGTGAAACAGGCTGAACCCGTAATAGACGGCGCCAAGCGGGTTTGTGTTGTCGGCCAGCCGATCCGCGGCCCGAGGCTCCATCACCATCAGCACGCCGCCGGGCGCAATGCGTTGGCGGACATTGCGCAACGTCGCTTTTGGTTCTGCCAGATCGTGCAGGCAGTCGAACATGCCGGCGAAGTCAAAGACCGGCTCTGGTGCGATATCAGCGATCACGCCCTGCACGAATTGCACATTGTCCGCGCCCGCTTGCAGCGCCGCCGCCTGAGCCTGCGAAATCGAGGGGCCGTCGGGGTCGAACCCGGTGATCCGCGCCTCGGGATAGGCTGCGGCCAGCGCCAGCGAGACCTTGCCGACACCGCAGCCGATATCCAGTGCGCGGCCACCGGCCGCGAGGCGTTCGTCAATTTCGGGCAGTTGTTTCATCCAATAGCTGGCCAGCCGGTGCTGATAGGCGCCGCCGTTCATCAGGTCGAGCGCATCGATCCAGTCCTGATCATAGGCGTCGAAATTCACGCCGCCGCCGTCGCGAAAGGCCCGCGTGACCGCCGGGGCCTGTGACAACAGCGATGGACCTGCCAGAAACAACCCGCCCATGAAGTGATCGGTTCCTTCGGAGGCCAGCAGAAAACCGTGTTCGGGCGGCATCGAAAAGGTCCCGGCCTGTTCATCATGCTCCAGCCATCCTGCAGCTGTCATGCCGTGCAGCCATTCCTTGACATAGCGGGCGGTCAGGCCGGTCCGGTCTGCCAACTCTGCTGCGGTGACCGGTTCGCCATCCTTCATTGCCTCGAACAGGCCCGACTTGAGGCCGAGATAGCCCATTCCGATTGCCATCGTCCCGGCCATGTCGCGATAGACGTGCGCGGCGAATGTTCCGATACGTTCCTTGTCCATGATGCATCCCCCCATGGCCAGAGGGTCAGACGCCTCCGGCGTGACGGGACCATCGTATCAGGTTTCGGCAAAATCTGAAAACCCGGGTCAAACCTTTCTGGCGACAATGAAGCGCCGGGCGTCCTTGGCGGGAAAGCTGTCGCGCTCGACGATTTCGAACCCTGCACGTTCGATCGCCGAATCCAGCTGCGCCTCGGACATGAAGCGAACGAAGGGGGCGCGGCCCACAAGCTGCATCAGCGGCAAAATCAGCCGCATCACCCGGTATTTCAGACTGCTCCCCGTTGACGGGGCGCAAAAGGTCTTGGAGATGAGCAGCCCGCCGGTTTTCGTCACCTCGCGCGCCTCGTGCAGGGTGGCGTCCAGATCTTCGACCAGATGCAACAGGTTGAACGCCATCACCACGTCAAAAGGGCCCTCGGGCGGTTGTCCGGCCTCGGCCTGCACAAACCGCACATTGGCCTGATGTTGCTCTGCCGCCTTGCGGGTGCCAACGGCCAGCATGCCTGGCGAGACATCAGTTGCGGTGATCCCGGCCACCTGCGGGGCCAGCCGCAATGCAGTGGTGCCGGTGCCGCATCCCAGTTCGAGAACCTGATCGGACGGTTTCAGATAGGATGCCGTCCGTGTCAGGGTACGCTCATAAGAGTCCATGTCCCGGATCGGCGTGCGGGCATATTTCTCGGCAATCCCATCCCAGAATTTTTCAGCTGCGATCATGACCAATCTCCTTTGCGGCAAAAATAGTCATGCAGATATGAAATAGAAATTGCCGAAATTTGCAGGGCGCTTATACATTTATGCATGGATAAACGTGGCGAGTTCGACTGGAACCACATACGCGCCTTTCTGGAAACGGCGCAGTCCGGGTCCTTGTCGGCGGCCGCGCGGCGGCTTGGGCAGTCACAGCCGACTCTCGGCCGACAGGTATCCGCTCTGGAGGCCGATCTGGGGGTGATGCTGTTCGAACGGGTCGGCCGGTCGCTGGAACTGACACAGGCCGGACTGGAGCTTCTGGATCACACAAGAGCGATGGGAGAGGCGGCCAACCGGATCGCACTGGCGGCCTCGGGGCAGGCGCAATCGGTCGAAGGGCGGGTCCGGATCACCGCAAGCGATATCCTGTCGGCCTATGACCTGCCCGAAGTGTTGCGGGATATCCGCGAACAGGCACCATTGCTGGAAATCGAGGTTATCGCCGCCAACGACATCCGCGACCTGATGCGCCGCGAGGCGGATATCGCCATTCGCCACATCCGGCCTGATCAGCCCGACCTGATCGCACGACTTGTTGGCGAGGCGAATGCGCGGCTTTATGCGGCCTCGTCCTATCTGGATCAGGTGGGCCGCCCCGCAACCAAGGCCGAGCTGTCCGGCATGGAATTCGTCGGTTTCGGCGATACCGACCGGATGATCGAGTACATGGCCCCGCTGGGCATCGACCTGCAGGGTCAGAACTTTCGCCTGAAGACGCAGAACGGCATTGTTGCCTGGGAATATGTGCGCAACGGGTTTGGCGTCATGGCGATGTCGGAAAGTGTGGCAGCGAAGTTCCCCGAGGTGGAACCGGTTCTGCCCGACATGGCCCCCATCCGTTTTCCGGTCTGGCTGACCACGCACCGCGAGCTGCGCACCAGTCGCCGGATCCGGCTGGTTTTCGATTTGCTGGCGGACTTTCTTGCGACAAAGAACGCCCCTCCCCTTACGTAAAAAGCCAACTCACCAGTGCACGGATTTTCCGAATTTGCGACTTGCCCATCCGGGCGCGGTTGTGGAACAGCCGCGCGACAGGTGAAGGGTATCGCACAGGAAAATTCTACCGAGGCAAGAAAACTTATGTTTTTCGGGGAATTGCGAGTATCATGCCAAAACTTCCCCTGTGGAAGTGTGGCAAACAGGAGGGAACAGTGTCACAAAAAATCGTCCTTGGATACGACGACAGCGCAAGCGCCAAGTCGGCTCTTGATTTCGCGGTCGACCTTTCCAAGGCGCGTGGATGCGAGCTTGTCGTCGCCCACGTGCTGGAATGGTCACCCTACTCGTTTCTGACACCGGAAGAGATCGAAGAGCGTCACAAGCGCCGGTCTCAGGAGCTCAAGCGGGCCGAAGATGCGCTGCTCGAACCTGTCCGCAAAAGCTTGCAGGACAGCGGCGTGGTTGTGTCGACCGTCCTCAAATACGGACAGGTCGCGGAAACGCTGTGCGATATCATCAACGAAACCGGTGCGACACAGCTTGTGATTGGCCGAACGGGGCATTCATCCCTGTCATCCCGGCTTTTCGGCTCTGTCGCGGGAAGTCTGGCGCAGGCGGCGCCGGTCCCGGTCACTATTGTTCCGTAAGCGCGAGAAAAGGGACAGTCATGAAAAACGTGTTCAAAGCTTTTGCTTTTGCAGCGCCCGCGATGTTGGCCATGGCCGCATCGGCGCAGGCGCAGACCATCGACGAAAAGGTCAACGAGGTGTTTGCCAGTTCCACGGGCTGGTTCGTCAACCTGATCTTCAGCCCGTTTCCGGGCACAAACTTTCCGTGGATCGTGGCGTGGCTGGTGGTGGCCGCGACGATCTTCACTGTATATTTCGGCCTGATCCAGTTCCGGGCATTCCCGCATTCGATCGCGCTGGTCAAGGGTGACTATTCCGACCCCAACGACGCGGGCGAGGTCAGCCACTTTCAGGCGCTTGCAACGGCGCTGTCGGGCACCGTGGGCCTTGGCAACATCGCCGGTGTGGCGGTTGCCGTCGGCATCGGCGGGCCGGGCGCCACGTTCTGGATGATCCTTGCGGGTCTGATGGGCATGGCATCGAAATTCACCGAGTGTACGCTGGGTGTGAAGTACCGCAACGAATACGAGGACGGCACCGTTTCGGGCGGACCGATGTATTACCTGACCAAGGGGTTCGAGGAACGCGGCATCCCGGCAGGCAAGATCCTTGCGGTGCTGTTTTCGATCTTCTGTATCCTTGGCGCGCTGGGTGGCGGCAATATGTTCCAGGCCAACCAGGCGCATGCGCAGATCTCGAACGTGGTGGGTGAGTATCCGGGCTGGATCACCGGCATTCTGTTTGCGGCCATCGTGTTCGCGGTGATCGTGGGCGGTTTGAAATCCATCGCGCGCGTCACCGAAAAGGTGGTTCCGTTCATGGGTATCCTCTATGTCGCGACCGCACTGGTCATTCTGGCAATGAACGGGGACAAGATCGGTTGGGCCTTTGGCCAGATCTTTGAAGGTGCGTTCACCGGGCTTGGCGTTGCCGGCGGTCTGGCCGGGGCGCTGATCCAGGGCTTCAAGCGTGCGGCGTTCTCGAACGAGGCGGGCGTGGGCTCTGCCGCCATCGCCCACTCGGCGGTGCGCACCAAGGAGCCGATCACCGAAGGGTTCGTGTCGCTGTTGGAGCCGTTCATCGATACCGTCGTGATCTGTACCATGACCGCACTGGTGATCATCATCACCGGGCAACTGGTATCCGACCCGAATACCGGGCTTTACCTGCTGAACGAAGATGGCACTACCATCCAGACAGTCGGCGGCGTGTCCGGCGTGGCGCTGACCTCGGCGGCGTTCTCGTCCGCCTTTGGCTGGTTCCAGTACATTCTGGCCATTGCGGTGATCCTGTTCGCCTTCTCGACCATGATCAGCTGGTCCTATTATGGCCTCAAGGCCTGGACCTTCCTGTTCGGCGAAGGCCACACCAAGGAGCTGGTGTTCAAGGTCATCTTCTGCATCTTCGTGGTGATCGGTGCGGCGGCCAACCTTGGCCCGGTCATCGATTTCTCGGATGCGGCGATCTTTGCCATGGCGGTGGTCAACATCATCGGCCTCTACTTCCTGATGCCGATCGTGAAGGCCGAGCTGAACAGCTATCTGGCGCGCCTGAAATCAGGTGAGATCAAGAAGTACACCTGAGCTGCGCGCACGGCGCTGAACAGAGCCTCTCCGATCCGTCGGGGAGGCTTTTTTCTGACTTTCTGACGGCTGCGGAGTACCGGATCATGGAGCGACATGCGGGTGGATGTCTGTGCGGCGACGTTCGGATCGAGACATCGGGACGCCCGTTGCGCGTTGGGGTCTGTCACTGTCTGGATTGCCGCAAGCATCATGGCGCGCTGTTTCACGCCTCGGCCATATTTCCGCAGGATGCGGTAACGGTGGCGGGCGACACCCATGAGTACCGGGGGCGGTATTTTTGCCCCCGATGCGGGTCATCGTTATTTTCCGTCAGCCCGGGCGAGGTCGAGGTGCATCTTGGCACGCTGGACGCGCCCGACCAGTTCGTGCCGACCTATGAGCTGTGGACCATCCGGCGCGAGCCCTGGCTGCCGCCGTTTGCGGTTTCCCGGAGGTTTGAACGAGACAGCGGGGAAGACTAGCTCCGAGAAAAAACGCGCGGAGACCCAGCCCTTCGCTGCAGTTGTTGCAGATTGTCAAGGATGGTCCGCGCCGCGGACAAGAAAATTTCAGCGAATGTCAACTCAGAGCCCAATGCGGAAGTGCACGGGTTTTGACTTTCGCAGATACAGCGATGAAACAAGTATAGCCGTTAGCTACTAAGCAGCGCGAATAGCGGACGTTCATTCATTTGTCAGCATGATTTCATGCGCTGATGCCCGAGTTGCGGGCGAAATCGCCTGATGCGGTTTTACCGAACTCCGCTGTCGAACGCCCGATAAATTGCGGAACTAGTCGCGGCAGCGCAGCGCAAGGCGCTGCCGACATATTTGGACCCCCTTTTTGTACAGGATGGCTGTCCCCAACGCCGAATAACCAACTATCCGAATTTCTGGTGTTACTTCAGTCAAAGAAGATCAGAAATGTCACCGCTCGTTTTCTAGGCATGGATCGCTTGGCCCAAAATTGATCGACAAATACCGAGGTTGGATGACTCGGTTATTCTCAGGGTGTCCTCATCTATGGGCAACTTATCTGCAAAAACAATGCTCAAAGGCGGTCAATATTTGCGTATTCCAAGTGTTTCACTGGGCCTTTCTCCAAAGTAGTCGAAATACTTGCGGGAAAAGCTTCCTGGCCTTTTTACGCCGTGAGCCCGTAATACGTCTGACACCAGAACATCATGAGGGCTACTGTATGCCAGACATTTTTTTACATGGTTTATTCTAGTCGCATTCAAAAATGCTATTGGCCCCATACCATAGTGCTTGTGAAAAGCATGCCTAAGAAGACGATCACTGACATGAAATTTTTTGCACAGGTCCAAGGCGGTCAGAGGGGCAGAAATATTTGCATGCATGTATTCGATCACTGAGGCGACAAGTTTGTTTTGCTTCTCGTTTGCAATCGTGTGCTCGGATTTGAGCTGAGTTTTTTGCAGCGCTTCGACCAGACAGCGTAGGATTCTTGCCTCGGTGTCCGCTTGTGACAAATGCGATATTGCGCCATGGCATAGCATTTGTATTTGCCGCTGAATAAGCATCGCACCTTCAGGGTTGGTGTGAAGAACTGTCCAAGTCTCGAGATCGATGTCCAATTCACCATAAGACAGAATTTGCATCGCGTTCTGGAGAACCCGCTTGCCGACAATTAGGGCTTCAATTTGGGCACAGCTTTCCGTGCAGTTATGATATTCAATGCCAGTGCCTCTGATGAGAATGTCGCCAAGCTCTAGCTGTCTGCCTTGCCAACGCGTTGCCTGAGAGCGTCTTGTGATAGGAATAATGGTGACGCTGTTTTCGTCAGCGGGCCCCTTTGTCAGGAGCGAACTGTTGGTCTCTGCGACAAACGCTCTCAAGTGAGGCATTTGCGCCACCTCGAGCTTACCCTCAAATGCACCCTTGGACAGCAATGTGAACTCTCCCCGCCAGCCTGGAATCGCATAGCGGAAGTCCTCAAAACGGTTGAGTCTCAGTGTAATGCGCTTCAGTTGGCTCAGATGATCGCCAGCTTCCATTTGTCCGATTTTCCCCACGATGACGGTCCGTATCTTGCCGGAATCGTACAATGGATTGCTCGTCCTGCCTAGCTATAGGCAGTCTTGACCTCCAGCAGCGAGGCAGACGATGAAGTTCACATCAATACCTGGAGCAATCTTCAACGAATTCATAGCGTCAGGTTTGATGCTCATAACACCCGAGTATCGAGCGCTGAAAGCTGTTCAGAAAAGGTCCAGCGATAAAATGGACGCGTTGACCGATTACAAGATGAGCTTTCAGTTCATGACCATCAAGGGTCTTCGCCTCAGGTACTCGGTTGCCGGCAACGAAAGCGGTCCGGCAATACTCTTTCTGAGTCCGCTACCGCAGAGCATTCGTTGCTTCGAACAAATCTGGCCAAGTCTTGCCAAAAAGTTCCGGTTGATTGGGTTCGACCTTCCCGGCTTTGGCCGGAGCGAGGGCGGCCACGAGGTAATGAATACCGAAGCTCAAAGCGAAATCCTGGATCTGTTTGTTCGCGAGCTTGGTATCGCGGATTTCCATCTGGTTGGACCCGACGTTGGCATGCCGGTTGCGCTACACTACGCCATTCATCGTGACCATCGTTTGAAGAGTCTCGTTTTGGGGGACGGACCTTGCGTCACCCCATCGCATAATGGTTCGATCATCGACCGGGCCGTCACTTCACCATTGTGGCGCTTGATATTCAAGATTGGAGGGGCCGGGCCATTCGTGGTTGGCGCCAACAAGCTGGCCTATGTAAACTATTCTCCTAGTGATGACGAGGTAGAGGATTATTTTGCGTCATACCGCGGCAGGATACCTGCGATCATGCAATGGTTCAAAGCCTATCCAGAAATCATTGGCACAATTGAACCAAATCTTCCCGAAATTGATCTGCCGATCCAAATCTTTTGGGGAGAGGATGACAAACTCTTACTCGTGGAAACGGCGTACAAGTTTCAGGAGCGACTAAAAAACGCGAAACTTCGAGTTTTTGAGGAGTGTGGGCATTTCTCATATCAGGATAAGCGAGAAGATTTCGCTCAAATGATCAACGATTGGGTCGATGGTGGCCATGCTGAATAATCGCTGCGCTGAAGTGGCGAAGGCAAAGAATGGACTTGGAGTGCTATGACTAAATCCCTGATTAGAAGCGTAATGGTTGCAACTCTGATGACAGGGGTCATGGGAGCTGCATTTGCCGAAGAGCGGAAGCCCAACATTCTGATAATCACGAGTGATGATACGGGAATCTGGGATCTCAGCTTCAATCACAGAGGTTCAAGAGGTTACAAAACACCGAACATTGATGGTTTGTTCGAAGACAGTATGGCCTTTACGGATTACTATGCCGAGCAATCTTGTACCGCAGGGCGCTCCGCCTTGATCACCGGTCAGGCCACAATTCGAACTGGCCTCGCAAAGGTGGGCCTGCCCGGCGACAAGAATGGAATGAACGAACAGAATCCGACGATAGCCACTGCTTTGAAGGATCAGGGGTATATCACTGCGCAATTTGGAAAGAACCATCTGGGTGATCGCGATGAACACTTGCCAACAATGCACGGGTTCGATCGCTTTTTCGGAATATTGTACCATCTGAATGCGTACAACGAGTTAGAAAACGAAGATTACCCCGGAAATCCAGTTTTCAAGGAAAACCTGGGGCCTCGAAATCCTGTCAGAAGTGTCGCAAACGGTGATGGCACGCAGACCATCGAGGATATGGGCCCTCTGGATCGGGAACGCATGAAGACCTTTGATGATGAGGTGCTTTCCGAGGGCTTTGATTTTCTTGAACTGGCAAAAGAAAGCGACCAACCGTTTTTCCTTTGGATGAACTCTACCAGAATGCACTACCCCACCTATGTGCCTGATGAGTGGAAAGGAGTTTCAGGACAAGGCAAATATGCCGACGGTTTGTTGCAGCATGATGCATGGGTCGGCTCTCTTCTAGGAAAACTGGATGATCTTGGTTTCTCGGAGAATACCATTGTCATCTATCATGCCGACAACGGGCCTCAGACGAGCCTATGGCCTGATGGTGGGATTACTCCCTATCGGAGCGAGAAGTTCACCAATTGGGAAGGTGCATACCGTGTTCCCGGAGCGGTGCGATGGCCAGGCCGCATTCCCTCTGGAACGGTGTCCAACGAGATTATGTCCAATCTTGATTGGTTCCCAACACTGCTGGCAGCCGCAGGCGAAGTAGACATTGTTGAGAAGCTGAGGGAAGGCCATGAGCTAAATGGGAAACCATATCGTGTGCATCTGGATGGCTACAATCAATTGCCTTTGTTGACCGGCGAAACCGAGGAAGGTGCTCGACAGGAGTTCTTCTATTTTACTGACAACGGAGGTGTGGCGGCCATGCGTTTCCGTGATTGGAAGCTGGTCTTTAGCGAGCAACGAGGCACTGCCTTGGGCGCTTGGCAAGAGCCGATGATCCCGCTCAGCTTCCCAAAGCTCTACAACCTCAGAACAGACCCCTTCGAAACGGCAGACTTCAACAGCAACAGCTATGACCAGTGGGCATTTGACAGAACGTTTGTCGGCGCGATCGCTCAAGCCACGGCCAGGAACTTTTTTAGGAGTCTTTTGGAGTTTCCACCGCAACAGGCAGCGTCGTCGTTCAATCCAGAGGTCATCCTGCAGCGTATCCAGTCAAACAACAACTGACGCGAAAATCATGGGCGCGCTCAAATGGTTTGTAAATGCGCCTTATAGGCATCGCACGATCGCAGCAGATTCGAGACGGAGGAATAAAGTATGAGTACTCTTTCTGAGACACAAAGCATGCACCCGTTGGCGACGGGCCATTTGCCGTCGTTTTTTCCTTCAAGCGACGGAAGCGACTTATTGTTCATCCTGGTCGTGGTTGCAATCATTGGAATTTTCGTAGTCGCAGGTGCCGTGTACTTTACACTTCATTCCGTGCCGGAAAATATCGCACATGAAGCTGGCCATGCCCAGTTTCAAGTGGTGGGGATATTGGCACTGCTTGCATTGTTCACGCACAATAATCTGTTTTGGGTGATTGCCTTGGTCATTGCGGCTTTCAAGTTTCCCGACTTCTTGACCCCTATCAAATCCATAGCTCGATCTCTCAATCCGCTGAAATCGATTGCGTCATCTCTTGACGCAATTCAGCTTTCTGTCGCTGCGCCCCGCGGTGAGAAGACTGCCCAGCCCAAAATGGAAAGTGACGGCAATGCTTGAGTTCCTGCTTTGCTCTTTAGTCACAATTTTCCCGGATTACCTGTTTCGCCGTTACTGGCAAGGAAAGAAATGGGGGCAGGAGATAAACCTCTTCTCAGTATGGTACGAGCTGAGATATGGATTGACGACATGTCTGCTTCTTACGCTGGCCTTGATCACCGTAGTTTTCTACTATCACCCATCTGCCACGAATGTCCGTTCGTTCTTTCGGACGGTTACAATTCTCCCGGAAACCGGGGGGCGGGTGTCTGAGGTTTTGGTCGAAAACGGGCAATCTGTAAAAGGTGGCCAGCTTCTTTTCCGCCTGGACAGCGCCAGCCAAGAGGCGGCTGTTCTCGCGGCCAAAACAAGAATTCTGCAAACCGAAGCTTCAATTCCTGTAGCCGAGGCGAACTTGGCGGCTGCCAGTGCAACAGTAGAAATGGCGAAGGCTAATCTGGCGCAAGCAGAATATGACCTAGCCCAGGAAAGAGAACTTGCTGACAAGAATTCCGGCGCAGCTCTCGAACAGCGACTGGTGAGAGCGTCGAATCTGGCTTTGGTGAGGCAGAACGAGTTGGAAGCTGTCGTGGCCAATCAGCTCGCCGCTCAAGAGCGTTTGAAAGAACAAATACCTGCTGAATTGGAGGCTGCAAAAGCGTCCCTGGAACAGGCGGAAGCAGAGCTCGCGAAAACTTACATCTACGCGGGTGTGGATGGTTCAGTCGAGCAGTTCACTTTGCAGGTCGGAGACTATGTCAATCCGATCTTGCGCCCTGCAGGGATCCTGATCCCTGAAAAGTTCTCCAGCAATAAGCGATTCCTAGCCAGTTTCGGCCAGATTTCTGTGCCTGTTATCAAGGTGGGAAGCTACGTCGAAATGTCCTGCCTTTCCAAACCTTTCACTGTAATTCCAATGGTGGTGGTCGATATTCAGGATGTTCTACCCTCGGGGCAGATCAGGCAGGAGGACCGTCTTCTTGATCCGCAGATTGGCCTGTTGCCGGGCAGCCTAACGGTTTTCCTGGAGCCTGTTTATCCTGGCAGTGTCGACGAAGTTTTGACCGGGTCCACGTGTCTGGCGAATGCATACAGCAATCATCATGACGTTCTACACGAAGGTGACGTTGGTTCTGTCGAGCGGGTCTATCTACACGCCGTGGATACGCTGGGGTTGGTGCACGCGATTATTTTGAGAATTCAAGTATTTATGCTCCCGGTGTTTTCTTTGGTCTTGAGTGGCCATTGATTTGGAGCTCATTAGGGAAGTGATCGGAGACCATGGCGAGACATCCAGCGCTGGCGCAACGAACGGCCGCCTCTGGCTTCGGTCATTTTGACCATTTTGAACGACCGCTAACGGGAAATCATGCTGCTCCACCACAACTGGCTCAGAAATTAGGCGGTCGTGCGGAAGTCAATTTCGCTGCATCAGCGACCGGCAGAAGAGTCCGCACAGCCGACATCGGTCACTCGGTATCGCGGCAAAAGCTCCCGATGGGTTTTCGGGAGCTGAATTGCATTTGCGTCGGTGGGTGTGCCTGGGCGGGATCAGCCGCGCAGAGTGCCGCCCGTCGCCTTGGTGACCTTGGCGATGATCTTTTCGGCGACCGCCTCGATATCCTTTTCCTTCAGGGTTGATTCGGTCGGTTGCAGGCGCACCGTGATGGCCAGTGATTTCTTGCCCTCGCCCAGGCTGCCGCCGATGAACTCGTCAAAGACGCGCACGTCCTCGATCAGAGCCTTGTCGGCCCCGGCGGCGGCGTTGACCAGCGTCAGCGCCTCGACATTCGCGTCGACGACAAAGGCAAAGTCGCGTTCGACCGCCTGCAGGTCACGCAGCTCCAGCGCCTGACGTGTCGCGCCGGTCTTGCGCGGCAACGGCACCTCGTCGGGCCAGATGGTAAAGGCCATCGCCGGTCCCTTGATATCCATGGCCTGCAACACGCGCGGGTGCAGCTCGCCAAAGACGCCCAGAACCTTTTTCGGCCCCAGGCAGATCTTGCCGTGCCGACCCGGGTGCCACCAGCCCGGCCCGTCGCGCAGGATCTGCACCTTGGCCGGGGCGCCGATGGCGGCCAGCACAGCCTCGGCATCGGCCTTGGCGTCGAACACATCGACCGGGCGCGACGATCCCTGAACATCCTTGGGACCGGAACGGCCCACCAGCAGGCCGGTGATCTGGGTTTGCTGATCGCCCGGTTCGCCATCGTGGAACACCGGCCCCACCTCGAACAGGGCCAGATCCATGAAGCCGCGCGCCTGATTGCGAGCCGCCGCCTGCAACAGGCCCGGCAGCAGGTCGGGGCGCATGTGGCTCATCTCGGACGAGATCGGGTTTTCCAGCATCGTGGCGTCATCGCCGCCGCCGAACAGAGCCGCCGACGCCTTGTCGATGAAGGTATAGCTGACGCATTCGTTGTACCCAAGTGCCGCACAGGTGCGGCGAGCCATCGACTGGCGGCGCTGTGCCGGGGTCATCACAGGTTTCGGGATGCCTTCGGAAATGCGCGGCAAAGGTCTGCCCTGCAGCCTGGTCAGCGAGGCGATGCGCGCGACCTCTTCGACCAGATCGGCCTCGCCCATGATGTCGGGTCGCCAGCTGGGAACATGGGCCATGCTGCCCTCGAGCCGGAAGCCCAGCCGCGTCAGGGTCTGGCGCTGTTCGCTTTCGGGGATGTCCATGCCGACCAGCGATTGCACCCGCTCGGCATCCAGACGGAAGGCGCGCGCGTGGTTCGGCGCCTTGCCGGCCTCGACCACGTCCGACGCCTCGCCGCCGCAGATATCGAGGATCATCTGGGTGGCGTGTTCCAGCCCCTCGCGGGTGTATTCCGGATCGACCCCGCGTTCGAACCGGTAACGCGCGTCCGAGTTGATCTTGAGCGCCCGACCTGTCAGCGCGATCTGTACGTAATCCCAGAACGCGCTTTCGAGGAACACGTTGACCGTTTCCTCGGTACAGCCGGTTTCCATCCCGCCCATTATCCCGGCGATCGACTCGGGGCCGTTGTCGTCCGAGATCACCATCATTCCGGGCTGCAGGGTGTATTCCTTTTCATCCAGTGCCACGAGCTTTTCGCCACCCTTGGCACGATGGACCCGCAGGTCGCCCTGTACCTTGTCGGCGTCGAACACATGCAGCGGGCGGTTGTGGTCGAAGGTCATGTAATTGGTGATGTCGACCAGCGCCGAGATCGGACGCAGGCCGATGGCGCGCAACTGATCCTGCAGCCATTGCGGGCTGGGGCCGTTTTTCACGCCGCGGATCAGGCGCCCGGTGAAATGCGGCGCGCCGTCCAGCGTGTCGTCATCGATCATCACCTTGATCGGACTTTTGAAGTCGCCCGACACCGGCACATAGTCACGGATCTTGAGCGTGCCCAGACCGCGCGCCGCCAGATCACGGGCAATACCGGCCACGCCCAGCGCGTCGGGCCGGTTGGGGGTGATTGCGATCTCGATCACCGGATCGACCTTGGCCGGATCATTCTCGGCCAGCCAGTCGACAAAGCGATCACCGACCTCGCCCGTGGGCAGTTCGATGATGCCGTCATGTTCGTCCGAAAGCTGCATCTCGCGTTCGGAACACATCATGCCATAGCTTTCGATACCCCTGATCTTGCCGACACCGATGGTGGTGTCGATGCCCGGCACATAGACACCCGGCTTGGCGACGACGACGGTGATCCCCTGGCGCGCGTTGGGGGCACCGCAGATGATCTGCAACTCGCCTTCGCTGGTATCCACCTTGCAGACACGCAGCTTGTCGGCGTCGGGGTGTTTTTCGGCATGCTTGACATATCCGAGCGTGAAATCCCCGAGTGCATCGGCCGGGTTCACGACCTCTTCGACCTCAAGGCCGAGGTCGGTCAGCGCCTCGACAATCTCGTCAACCGACGCTTCGGTATCCAGGTGATCCTTGAGCCAGGAAAGAGTGAATTTCATCGGTCGCAATCCGCCAGTAATCTCGGGTCGGAACGCGTTTAGCGGATAATACGATCAGGTGGAAGAGGCCGCCGCGCCGCGCCGGTGGCTTGAAAGGGAATCCGGCTTCGCCAGCCGCTTCCGCTCCGTATTTTCGACACCCTTGGTGCGTCAAAGCCACACCGGCAAAGCGTTTACGCGATTTTCAGACCCGTCGCCGACAGTTTTGGTATTCTGCAACTCCACTCGAGGGGATTCCGCATTGGGCAAGGACGTGACCGCAATGGTGACGCGACGCATTTTCCAATCAGGCTCGGCGGCCCCCGTTCGGTGGCTGACGGTGCTGGCCGCATCCATGTTGTATTTTCTGGCAACCTCCGCAACGGCCCAACAGGGGGGCGATGCCGGGTTGAGGTTTGGGATTCCACCTGTCCCGCCATTGGACACGCCTCTTCCGGCAACGGTCGAAGCAGACACGACATTCGAGGCGGACAGCAAATGGAGCTTTCGCAATCTTATTCCGAACGGGTGGAACGGGCCCAACTTTCAGTGGAAATCGAATGACGCCACGCCATCAACTTATGTCAGTGAACGCCCCAAAAAACGCCGGGTGGAAGAGACAAGCCCGCTTGCCCTCAATCGGGGCCTGACCTTGCAAACGGAAACGACCAGGAACAGCACACTGTCTTTTTCACTGTTCGATCTGGCGCCCTCCTCGGACAGTGAACGCACGTGCGGATCGCTTGACCCGAATGAAACCGTGACCTGGACGGGACATTGCCGGCCCCGAGACTCACGGCCCATGCGCGATTCTCTTTCGCGGCTGTTTGATGGCTCGGCTGTCGAGAATGTTCGACTGAAGGTCCGGTATCTGTTTCAATTCTGAACTCAGTCAACCCGGTTGCGAAGAACTGGGGCGAAAGAGGAAACGCAAAGACGCGCTTTGCCGCATGATCGCCATCTTTGCTCGATTATCACCTCACAATTGCCGCGATTGTCATTTTTGATCGAACGACCCGAAATCCAGCTGCCAATTGGAGGGTATCGACAAAATGAGCCTCGTTCAGTTCCTGTTGCTGTGTGCGCCGGTGTTATTGCCACTGCTGTTTCCTGACACCGCCCGACGGGTCGAAGCGCAGCGCGCGACGCGCCATCGCCGCGAGTAGACGCGAGCGACCCGGACAATGAGGCCTGGTTCCGCACACAAGACCGGCATGCGCGCACCGCTCCCGCAAGCGCTGAACGGCACGCGCGGTGTCCTGTTGGCGGTTGTGGTGGTTTTCACCTGCATGTTGCCGGCTTTGGGGCAGGCGCAAAACCTGTGGTCCAAGACCTATTTCATCTCGGCGAATGACGGATCATCCCTGTCCAACAGCGTTCGCAAGATCGGGCGCGGTGGTTATGAGCTGGCCAATGGGCAGCGCGTGTCATTCGGACAATGGTACGGCAGCCGGTGGGCGGACACCCATTTTACCTGGATGACCGAGTTGCACCCGAATTTTGGCGTCTATTGGGGCTTCAGCACCGGTGAACGTGGAGAGAAATACACGATTGATCCGGCGTTGAGGCTGGGGTTCGTGTATCAGACACAGCCGACCCCCAGCAGCACGCTGTCGCTTTCTGTGCTTGGCCTGATCGGTGGCAATCTGAGCGAGGACAGCTGTGCCGCAGACTATGGCGCCATCGGTGGCGTCCAGACGGTGAACTGCCGGCTTGCTGCATCTACCTTGCCACCCGAAGAGACGCTGAATTACATGCTCGACGAGTCACCCATGGAGCGGTTGCAGCTTCACGTACGCTACCTGTTCCGGTTTTGACAACAATCCGTGAAAGCCTATGGGATTAACCCGAGTGACGCACATAAACTCCAAAAATACACTCCAAAACGCCCATATGTCTGCATTTTTGCCCAAATTTCACCTTAGTCTTTCATTCTTATTGGATTGCCCCAAGTCCAGCTGCCAATTGGAGGGCCAGATGAAATTAAAGTATTTGACACCCGTGCTTGCCTCTGCCGTCGCGCTTGCGGCCTTTGCACCAACCCCGGTTATTGCCGAAGACAGCCCCTTGCTGATCGCCGCGCGTGGCGGGAACAAGCCAGACAAACCCGGCAACGGCGGCGGTGAAGACCCCGCGCCAAGCACCCCAACATATTACTCCTGGATGCACGCAGACATTCAGAGCGCCTGGAGCGACGGATATCTGGGCCAGAACGTGACTGTCACGGTGGTCGACGATTTCAACAGTCGCACAAAGCTGTTCGGCAATCTGGGAGAGGGCCTGAAACGCAAGCGGCATGGTGAGTGGACCTCGGCGCAGATTTCGATGCTCACCCCATCTGCAACGATGGTGTCGCATGAATTCACCTCTGGCGCCGGGTTTGCGTTGGGTGACGGGTTCAACGTGATCAACGCCAGCTATGGCTGGGTGGAATTTCCGGCTGCCTTCGGCGGTCTGGACGCACAGGAAATCTCGGTCGTCGACTATGCCTTTGACGGATCGGCCTTTGTATCGAAATCCGCCGGCAACGAAAGCGTCGCCATCGGGGATGTCATCGCCTCGGGCACCTATGCGGGCCAGATTGATTACCTTGCGACAAACCTGATCGGCGCGCCGTCAGCCGTGTTTGTCGGCGCCCTTGACGGGCATGGCACGGCCGCGAACAAGGCGTCGCTTGCCAGCTATTCCAACTATGCCGGGACCAATGCTACGGTTCAGGGGCAGTTCCTGGTGGTCGGCGTCGAAAGTGGCACGACCGGCCTGGCGGGAACATCATTTGCCGCGCCAATGGTCGCCAGCTATGCGGCGGTTCTGTCGAACAAATTTTCGGGGGCAACCCCCACCGCCATCGCCAATCAGCTTTTAACAACAGCGCGCACGGATACTATCCTCGGTTACAATCCCGCGATTCACGGTCAGGGGGAGGCGAGCTTGTCGAACGCTTTGGCCCCCGTGTCGATCAACTGAACACGCACCCCGTGCGACGCTGCAGAAGCCCCCGGATCATCGCCGGGGGCTTCACCTTTTGAAGCGGTTATGACAGGCGGTCCCGCTGCAGCGACGGGTTGACGCCAAATGCGGCGCGATACACCCGCGAGAAATGGCCGGGGCTTTCAAAACCGCAGGCAAAGGCAACCTCGGTGATCGACGCCTCGGTCTGCAGTAACAGGTGGCGGGCGCGTTCCAGACGCATCTCCATGAAGTATTTCTTGGGAGAGGTGTTAAGATATTTGCCGAACAAGCGCTCAAGCTGGCGTGTCGAAATCCCGACCTCGTCGGCGATGGCCGATGGCGACACCGGATTGTCCAGATGGTCATGCATGATCTGGATCGCCTTGGCGAGATGCCGGTTTCGTATGCCGCTGCGCGATTGCAACGACACTCTTTGGGCTGCGGTAGCGTTGCGCACGGCGTTGTAAACCATCTGATCGGCCACGGCGAGTGACAGGTCATAGCCGTGATCGCGTTCAATCAGGTGCAGCATCAGATCTGCCGTCGCGGTGCCGCCGGATGCGGTGATGTGCCTTTCATCGACCACAAAGACGTTCCGCACCAGATTCACCTCGGGAAATTCCTCCATGAAACTGTCGTGGTATTCCCAGTGGATCGCTGCCTGCTGCCCGTCCAGGAATCCGGCCCGAGCCAGAATATAAGCGCCCGAGCACAGCGCCCCGATCGGGGTGCCGCGGGACCGCGCGCGGCGCAGCGCGGCGATAAGGCCGCGATTGTCCTGTTCATTCATGTGAATCCCGGACAGCACGAACAGCCGGTCACAGGCGGGCAATTCGGAGAAGGCGTGATGCACCAGCGTGACCGAATCGTTCGACGCCGTCGCGGTCTTGCCGTCAGCCGAGGCATAGGACCAACGATACAATGTGCGGCCACTGACCAAGTTGGCAATGCGCAACGGGTCCACCGCGCAGGAAAACGCCATATGGGTGAATTCCTCGACCAAAGCGAAGACGAAATGCTGCGGGTCCGCCATCACCGTTATTCCTTTTTGACCACCGGAGTATCAAATCGCACGATTTAGGATTGTATGCAAGATGTATTCATGATTAGTACACATCGTATCCCAAAAGAATCGACCCTGTTTGGGCTCGACCAGCCACCGAAGGCTTTGAACATGAAAGATACCGGAAAACACCGCAAAGCCGAGGTGCACGATTACCTCAGGACCAACATCCTGACTTTGGTGCTGGCGCCCGGCGAGGATCTGGACGAGGTGAGCCTGTGCAACAGGTTCGACCTGTCCCGCACCCCGCTGCGCGAGGTGTTCCGCGAACTGGCGGGTGAGGGTTATATCGAACTGCGCGCGGGACGCGGGGCGCGGGTTTCCGAAATGTCCCACACCACCTTGCGTGATTTCTTTTTGGCGGCACCGATGATCTATGGCGCGGTTCTGCAACTGGCGGCCAAGAACGCAACGCCTGCGCAGATCGACAAGCTGAAAGCGGCGCAGGAGGATTTCAAGGACGCCCTGCACAGCGGTTCAAGCGCGGATCGGGCCATGGCCAACAACCGTTTTCACGAGATCACCGGCGAGATGGCCGACAACATCTATCTGCTGCCATCGTTTCGGCGGTTGCTGATCGACCACGCCCGCATTTCCATGACTTTCTATCGCCCGCAAAGCGCAGCGATGGCTGAAAACGTGGCCCAAGCCAGCACCCAGCACGACGCCATCATCGCTGCGATCGAAACCGGGGACGATGCCGCCGCCGCCCAGCTGGCAATCGATCACTGGAACCTGTCGCGCGACCAGATCGAGCTGTTCGTCATGCCCGCCGGGCTGGATGTGCCGCTGGGAACGGTTGCACGCAAAACCACTGCCTAGAGGACTTCGAATGACCCCAATCTTTCAATTCCACGGGATCTATACGCCTGTCGTGACACCTTATCACGAGAACGGCTCCGTCAACTGGGACGGTCTGGCGAATGTCATCGACTATCTGATCGACAACGGCGTTCACGGCCTGATCTCGGGCGGATCGACCGGCGAGAACTATGCCCAGACTGTGAGTGAGCGGCTGGATCTGGCGCGGTTCACGCGCGACCGGCTGAAAGGGCGGCTGCCGCTGGTGGTGGGCACCGGCGCGATGCTGACGCCGGATTCGATTGCCTTGGCCTCGGGCGCCCGCGAGATCGGCGCGGATGCGATCCTGCTGGCCTCGCCTCCTTATTCTGTGCCGACCGACCGGGAAAATGCGCTGAACGCTCTGACCATCGACAAGGCCGCCGACCTGCCGGTGATGCTGTACAACTATCCGCACCGCACCGGCACCATGATGGGCGAAGAGTTCCTGGACCGCGTGGGACGCAGTCGGAATTTCTGCGGCATCAAGGAAAGCTCGGGCGATATCAACCGGGTGCACCTGCTGGCGCGGGATTATCCGCATATCCAGCTGGGCTGCGGAATGGACGATCAGGCACTGGAGTTCTTTGCCTGGGGTGCGCCGTTCTGGGTGTGCGGCGGGTCGAATTTTCTGCCGCGCGAACACGTAGCGTTGTACGAGGCCTGTGTCGTGCGGGGCGATTTTGCCAAGGGCCGACGGATCATGTCGGCGATGATGCCGCTGATGCGGGTGCTGGAACAGGGCGGCAAGTTCATCCAGACCATCAAGCATGGTGTCACCATGAACGGCATTCAGGCCGGTCCCGTTCGGCCCCCACTCAAAGGGCTGAACAAGGACGACAAGCGCGCGCTGGAACAGGTGACGCGCGTGCTGAAACAGAAAATCTCCGACATCGTGGCAGAGGGCTGAGCTATGACATTGCTGACGCAGGACGAATACAAATCCATCGCCGCCAATCTGGACCTGCCCACCGGAGCGTTCATCGACGGCAAATTCTGCCCGGCAATCTCGGGCGAGACTTTTGTGACAACGAACCCCGCCACGGGTGAGGAATTGACCCGCATCGCTGCCTGTGGCGCGGCGGACGTGGACCTTGCTGTCGAAAAGGCGCGCGAAGCGTTCGAAGACGGGCGCTGGTCGAAACTGCACCCGTCCGAACGCAAGGAGGTTCTGATCCGGCTGTGCAAGTTGATGACCCGCAATGCGCGTGAGTTGGCGGTGATGGAAAGCATCGACAGCGGCAAGACCATCTATGACTGTGAGACGGTGGATGTGCCGGAAACCATCCACTGCATCAAATGGCATGCCGAGGCGATCGACAAAATTTACGATCAGGTCTCGCCTGCCAGCGACAACCACATCGCCATGGTGGTCCGCGAACCGATTGGCGTGGTGGGGCTGGTGCTGCCGTGGAACTTTCCTCTTTTGATGCTGGCGTGGAAAATCGGCCCCGCACTGGCGGCGGGATGTTCGGTGGTCGTGAAACCGGCGGCGGAAACGACCCTGACCGCGCTGCGTGTCGCGGAACTCGCGATGGAGGCCGGCCTGCCCCGCGGCGTGCTGAACATCGTGCCTGGTGGTGGCGCCGAAGTGGGCGAACCCATCGGGCGGCATATGGACATCGACATGGTCTCGTTCACCGGCTCGACCGTGACCGGCAAAAGGTTTCTGACCTATTCGGCGGAATCCAACGCCAAGGAGGTGGTGCTGGAGATGGGCGGCAAGAACCCTGCCATCGTCATGGATGACGCCGACAACCTCGACCGCGTGGCAGCGCATGTGGTGAACGGCGCGTTCTGGAACATGGGCGAGAATTGCTCGGCATCGTCGCGCCTGATCGTGCACAAGGATGTCAAGGCCGAGTTGCTTGACCGGATCGCGCATCATGCCAGGCAATGGAACGTGGGTGATCCGCTTGATCCGGAAACCCGCATGGGCGCGCTGGTCTCGGCGGCACATTTCGACAAGGTCTGCGGTTATCTTGAGCAGGCCGACAAGGTGGTGCTGGGCGGCAAGGCGAACAATGGCTTTGTCGAGGCGACGGTGGTCGAGGTGCCGGGCAACGACGTCAAACTGGCCCGCGAGGAGATTTTTGGACCGGTGCTGAGCGTGATCGAGGTATCCGGCTTTGACGAGGCCATCGGGATTGCAAATGACACCGATTACGGCCTCTGCGCCTCGATCTTCACCGCCAATGTCAAACGCGCAATTCGCGGGGCTCGGGCGATCCGGGCGGGCACGGTCACGGTCAACAGCTTTGGTGAGGGCGACATCACCACACCCTTTGGCGGCTACAAGCAGTCGGGCTTTGGCGGTCGCGACAACTCGGTTCATGCTCATGACCAATATACCCAGTTGAAAACCATCTGGATCGATCTGGCGGACGATGCTGACGAGGCCTTGGATTGATCAGGTACACCGCCAAACGCCTGCCCCGGCAGACCGGCGCCGCGGGATGGAACGCCATCCTGCCGCCTCAGGACCCGCTGCCGGTTCTGGAGCAGGACCAGACCGCCGATGTCACCGTCATCGGCGGCGGTTTCGCCGGTTTGTCGGCCGCGCGTCGGCTGTATCAGCTGGACCCGTCGCTGAAAATCGCGATTGTCGAGGCGGGCCGCTTTGCCGAAAGCTCGGCCGGGCGCAATTCAGGCTTCATGATCGACCTGCCGCATGATCTGGTGTCGGACAATTACGCCGGCGACGCGCTGGAGGCCGACCGTGCCGCCATTGCGCTGAACCGCCGGGCTATCGCTTTTGCAAAGGAGGTGGCCGCCGAGTGTGACCTGACGGAGGAAATCTTTGATCCCTGCGGTAAGTACAACGCCGCCGCGACGCGGGCCGGGGACCGGCACAACCGGAACTATGCCGCGCATCTGAAGCGTCTGGGAGAGCCCTGCACCTTGCTGGATCAGGCGCAGATTGGCGAAGTCACCGGCAGCCCGCATTACACCTCGGGCGTGTTCTGCCCCGGTACGGTGATGATCCAGCCCGCAGGTTATATCCGTGCGCTGGCGAACCGATTGGCGGACCAGATCCAGGTTTACGAGAACACGCCGGTCACCGGCTTTGAGAAACAGGGCGCGGGCTGGCAGGTGACGACACCCAAGGCACGCATCGCCACCGGGCGGATCGTTCTTGCCAATAACGGCCATCTGGAAAGTTTCGGCTTTTTCCGGCGGCAACTGATGCATATCTGCCTTTACGCCTCGATGACAGAACGGCTGACGGCAGAACAGGTCAGGACATTGGGTGGGCAACCGCGATGGGGTGTGACTCCCGCCGATCCGATGGGTACCTCTGTGCGGCGGATTTCCGGCCGCTATGGCGACCGCATCCTGATCCGCACCTGTGCCACTTTCAATCCCACCATCGAGACCAGCAACATGCGGCTGCGCAATGCAGGCTGGGTGCATGATCGCAAGTATCGCGAGCGATTCCCGCACCTGCCCGGCGTCAAGATGGAGTATCGCTGGGCCGGTATGCTTTGCCTCAGCCGCAATGGCTCCGCCGCTTTCGGCGAACTGGATCAGGGGGTGTTTTCCGCCTGTTGCCAGAACGGGTTGGGCACCGTCCGTGGCACGTTGCAAGGCATGGGCGTGGCGGAGCTGTTGCTGGGGAACGGGTCCGAGATAGCCAATCACTTCCTGGCCGAAGCCGACATGCCCCGCCTGCCACCCGAGCCCTTCGCCTCGCTCGGCGCCAACAGCTATCTGGTGTGGAAGGAATGGCGCTCGGGCAAGGAATGAGGTGTGAGGGGGCGCTGCCCCCGCCGCCTGCGGCGGCTCCCCCGGGGTATTTTGACCAGAAAGAAGCAAGATCCGGGCCTTGTGGGTCCCGGATCAATTCAGTTGAGGGCAAGCTCAACTTGGCTATTTACCCGCCGTCGAGGTCTAGGCCAGCCCTGGGGTGATCGGACGCTCCGGTCCGGCCTGCGGGAAGCATGCCGCAAAGATTCAGAGATCACCTCAGAAATCCTTACACAGCCGCAGCGCGTCCAGAATGGCGGCGTGCATGTTTCGACCCGTTATCGCATCGCCGATGCGGGCCAGAACAAACCCGCCGTCCGGGTTGAGATCGGGAAACACGGCCCTGCCTCCGACCAGTGCGATCTGATCCAGTTGCCCAAGGTTGCGCGAGGCCGCTTTGAGATCGAGATAGAGCCCGTCGGCAGGCACCAGCCCGCATTCAACCACCACATGATCCACCACGCGCTGCTCTGCCGCTCCGGTCAGCACGTTGCGCAGGCTCGCGTGTTTCTTCCCCTCTGCGTCGGCCACCGAGGCCAGTTCGTGCAGACAGGTATACTGCGTTCCGGCATTGGCCAGCCGGCGCAGGATCACGGCCGAGTTTGTGGGGCCAAGATCGTGGAACAGGCTGCGATCGGGCGTCACCATTTCAAGTTTGCAGCCCATGTCGGCCAGCGCATCTGCCGTCACCGCCGCGGGCTGATCGCCGGTCTCGTCAAACAAAAGCACGTTGCCCGAGGGGCGCTGCCCGCCATTCAGAACATCCCAACTGCTGACAGTCAGATGCCCGCCGGGTATGTCTGGTGGTTCGGGCCAGCCGCCGGTGGCAACAACCACCAGATCCGGCTTTTCCGCCAGAAAATCCCCGGCTTCGGCATAGACATTGGTGCGCAGCTCTGCGCCCAGGCGCACGGCCTCGGCCACCAGCCAGTCGGTGATGCCCTGAACCTGTCGCCGGACGGTTCCCCGCGCCGCAAGCAATAGTTGCCCGCCGAGTTGCGGCGCCGCTTCGAACAACACCACCTTATGGCCGCGCGCGGCACAGACCCGCGCCGCTTCCAGCCCGCCGGGGCCGCCGCCCACGATCACAACGGTTTTACGCCTGTCTGCAACAGGGATCACATGCGGCAGCATCGCCTCGCGCCCGGTGGCGGCGTTGTGACCGCAGACGGCGGGTTTGCCCTGGTTGACCCGGTCGACGCAGTACCCAAGCCCGACGCAGGGCCGGATGAATTCCTCTTCGCCGCGCTGAAGCTTGGACACCAGATGCGGGTCGGCCATGTGCGCTCGGGTCATCCCGACCAGATCGACATGCCCGGCTTCTAGCGCGTGGCGCGCGGTTGCAAGGTCGGCTATCCCGCCAGCATGGATCACCGGCAATCCGGTTTCGCGCCGGATCAGTCCGGCGATGGGCAAATGAGGAGCCGAAGGCATGCCCATCGGCGGCACCCATCCGGCAAGCCCCAGATCGTCGTAAGGCGCGCCCGCCATAACGTTGAAGAAATCCACCAACTCCGCATCCGCCAGCATGCACGCGGCGGTCGCACATTCCAGCGCCTCGATGCCGCCATTGACCAGTTCGTCCCCGGTCAAACGGATGCCCAGCAGAAGCTCGTCGCCCACGGCCCCGCGTACAGCCTGCAGAACCTCGACCGTCAGCCGGAGGCGATTTTCAAGCGCGCCGCCGTATGCGTCGTCCCGGTCATTGACCAGCGGCGACAGGAACTGGCCCAGAAGGTGCGAGTGGGACAACACCTCGATCCCGTCAAAGCCGCCGGCGCGGCACCGGCGCGCCGCCTGTGCAAAATCCTGCACAACGCGCGCGATGTCTTCGGGCTCCATCACCTTGGGAAAGGCCCGATGCGCCCGTTCCCGCCGACCCGACGGGCCGATCACCGGCAACCAGTGCCCGTCATCCCAGGCCGTGCGGCGCCCCATATGGGTGATCTGGCACATGATCGACGCACCGTGCGATTTTACCCCGTCGGTCAGCTTGCGGAACCACGGAACGATGCTGTCGTCACCGGCATACAACTGGCCGAAGACCGATGGACTGTCGGGGGCAATGTTTGTGGACCCGCCGATCATTGTCATCCCGACCCCGCCCTTGGCCTTTTCCTCGTGATACAGCCGATAGCGGTCACGGGGATGACCGTCCTGAACGTAATTCGGCGCATGTGCGGTGCTGACGATGCGGTTTCGGATCGTCAGGTTGCCCAATCGGAACGGTTCCAAAAGCGGATCACGCACCATCAGTTTCTCTCCGATATCTTGTCTCGCGGGATGCTGCCCGTGACCGGCTTTGCGCCTTATGTTTCCGCAGTACACCAGTTTTCACCGACATCCCAAAAAAACGGCCCGCCCGAATTGAGGCGGGCCAGTCGGGGAGGGTTCAATAACTCTGGTTCAACTCGTCCGCTGCCGGGATTTCCCTTTCGCGCCGGGCGATGTAATCGAGCAGCGCTTCGTTCTTTGCCACATCAAGCCGAGGCTCCTCGTATTCGGCCAACAGTTTGCGGGCGCGGGTCAGGGCACGTTCGGTGATTTCCACCTCGCCCTCGGCCACCCATTGTTCGATCGAGTTGTTGTCAAACAGCTCGGGCATGAAGAAGGCCTCCTGAAAGTTGTCCTGCGTGTGGGGATGGCCCAGATAGTGACCGCCCGGCCCGACATCCGGCACCGCCGCAATCGCCTGATCGAAGTCATGCCATTTCGGTCCTTCGGCCATGCGATAGGCCATTGCGCATTGTTCGGAATCGACGATGAACTTGGCGACAGAGCAATGCATTCCGGCCTCGTTCCAGCCTGCTGAGTGCCAGATGTAGTTGGCGCCGGCATGGATCACCGCCTGCAGGGTGGTGGCGCTTTCATACCCCGCCTGTGCATCAAAGGTCTTGGCGCCACCAAGCGTGTTCGAGGTGCGCCACGGCACGTCGTAATGCCGCGCCATCTGGCCGATCATGAAATTCATCAGGGAAATCTCTGGTGTGCCGGCCATCGGCGCGCCCGATTTCATGCTGACGGTCGACAGGTAGTGGCCATAAATCGCGGGCGCACCCTTGCGGATCACCTGGGTATAGGCCAGCGCGCTCAGCGCCTCGGCGTTGAGCTGCGCCACCGTGGCCGGGACGCTGGCAGGCGTATTGGCCCCGCCCAGCACGAAGGGCGAGCAGAGCACCGGCTGGTTGCGGCGGCAGAAGGCGCGCATCGCCCCCAGCATGGTCTCGTCCCAGACCAGCGGCGAGTTGCCGTTGCAATTGCCTGTCACCACCGGGTGGCTGTCGATGAAATCGTCACCGAACAGGATCGCGCACATCTCGATCACGTCCTCGGCATTCCGGGGGCTGGTGGTCATGCCCATGAATGTCTTGTCCGAATGTTTCATCGACGAATAGGTGATGCGCAGGTGTCGTTGGCTGATCGGGTGGTCGTAAGGCTCGACAATATGATGCGCCGAACTGTGCAGCGCGGGCATCATGTGGCTGAGCTTGTGGAACATCGCCAGGTCGTCCAGCGTCGGATTCCGGCGCACGTCGTCGAGATCGCGCAGGAAGGGCGCGCCGGTCATCGGAACAAAGATCGAATGCCGCCCACCAAGGCGCACATTTTTCCTGGCATCGCGAGCGTGATAAGTGAAATCCGACGGGATTGTCCTGACCAACTCCCGCACCAGGCCGCGGTCGAGATAGACCAATTCTCCGACAACCTTGGCCCCGGCCCGTTTCCAGTCCTCCAGCGCGATCGGGTCACGGAACTGAACGCCCACGTTTTCCAGAATGTTCATCGAGGCGGCATCGATCATCTCGATCTGAGCACCGTCCATCACCTCGCACAAGGGCAGGTTCCGCGTCAGCCCCGGCAGCATGTCAAACTTTGGGGCGGTCCGGACCGCGCGACGCGCCGAGCGTCCTCCTGAACGGGACCGGGGTTTTGCCGCAAGATCGTGCATGTCTGTCTCCTCCGTCATAAAGACAGCATGCCGCCCGCCCGCATGGACCGCGTGCAGGTTTGCGAAACATGCTTGCAGAAAGCGACGCGGGCGCGGCTAGGGCCGATGCGCGTCGTCCAGCCAGTCGTTGATCCGTTGCACCAACTGCGCGCGCGGGGCACTGGTAAAGCCGTATTCCATCGGCAATTTGCCCTGATCGCCCACCAGAACCAGCCGTTCAAGGCGGGCGTTTTCGCTCCACTGCGCCTGCAGGGCGGCGCGCGAGATCTCGGCCAGCGGCAGGGTCGAGGACTTGCGCCCGGTCAGCCGCGCCTCGGTCCGGGTCAGTGTTCCGCTGGCGCGGTCGAAGGTCAGGCGCTGGAACGGAAAGGAATGATGCGCCATGGCCAGAGCGCCCAGCCCCAGCGCGGCGACCAGCAAGGTTTCGGCCATGCCATCCGTCTGACCGGACAGCGCCACCCACAGGCACAGCCCGCCCATGAACCAGACGAGCCCGGCCATGATGCGGGGCCGATCCTCGACAACCAGCCGCTGGGGCGTATGCTCCACGATCTTCATGACACCGGGTATAGCAAGGGTTTTGGGCGGGAGTTGGGCGGGCGCATTCACTCACACCCGCGCGCGGGCCATTGAAATTTCTTGCAGTCATGCGCCGTTCAGGTATCTACCTCCTATGGTTGTTTGGCTTATTGTTTTGATCGCTTCACTGGGCCTGTCGATTTGGTCCGTCCTGGCATTTGGCCGGATTCTCACGCTGCCCCTGCTGGCCGGGGCTCTGGGCGTTGTCATCGCCATCCTGTCCGTTATCCGGCGTCGGCTCAGACGGCCCGTTCCCTGGGTGGTCGTTGACGGATCAAATGTCCTGTATTGGGAGGACGAGACACCATCCCTGCACTCGGTTCGGCTGGTCATTGAAAAGCTGGTCGCCAACGGACTTGAGCCGATTGTCTGGTTCGATGCGAATGTCGGATATCTGGTTCGAAACCAATACATGGGACCTGCCAGGCTGTCCAAGGTGCTGCGTTATCCGGTTCGGCAGATTTCAGTTGCGCCAAAGGGGACCCCGGCCGATCCCCTGCTGATCGAGGATGCGCAGAATCGCAACGCGCGGATAGTAACAAACGACAGGTTTCGCGATTGGGCAGAGCGTTACCCACAGGTTCTGCAATCCGACCTGTTTCTGCGCGGAACGATAAACCGCAGATCCGTGACGCTTGAGCTTGATAACTGCAAGCGAGGCCCTCAGGATCAAAGCCATGACCCGAGATGAGTTCAATACCTTTTGCGCCGGCCTCAAGGCCACCACCCACGTCGTGCAGTGGGGCAATGCGGATGTGTGGAAAGTGGGGGCCAAGGTCTTTGCGATCTGTGGCTGGAACGAGGGAAAGGATGCCTTTACTTTCAAGGTCACCGATCTGACGTTTGAAGTACTTCAGGATGAGCCCGGCATCCGCCCCGCCCCCTATCTGGCATCGCGGGGGATGAAATGGCTGCAGGTCTATGAAGACCGCGGCATGAGCGACGCCTCGCTGCGCGAGCATATCCTGACCTCTTATGATCTGGTCGTCGCCGGATTGACCCGGAAGATGCGGGCGGAGTTGGGTGTCTAGGGCGGGGTTTTCCCCATCTTTCGTTTTGGCGGGCTCGGAATGATGGGTTGAAAACCCATCCTGCGCTTATTGGAACGTGTGTTCGGGTTCGTCATGGCAGCCGTTTGGAATCACAATCTGTGATTTCAAAGGTAGAGTAGGCGCTGGAGTGCAACCCTGAAGGGACAGCTGCCCGGATGCGGTGAGGTGTGTGGTTGAAAATCGGCGCAAATCTTTGGTATCAATGCGAGATTTCGGACTGCCGTGCTAGGGTGCGCGCGGCGGGGCCGTTTCGGCCGCGTTACATGGCAATTTCGCCAGACGACGGAGGAAAGTGATGTTTGCACGAATTACCCAATACAAAATGAAGCCCGGCACGCGCGAGGCGGCGACGGCGAAGATGAACGCATTGAAATCCGACATCATGGGTATGCCCGGCATACACAGCTTTACCAATGTGATGAACGAGGATGGTTCGGGCTATGTGATCTCGGTGGTCGAAAGCGAGGCGATCTCGAACGCAAACGCGCCCAAAGTGGCCGAGCTGTGGGGCCATTTCGCCGAATTCATGGAAGGCCCGCCAACGCCAGTTGGGTATGACGTGATTGCCCATTGGGATAAGGGGTAACGGTTCGGGCGGGGTTTTCCCGCCCTTTTCTTGACCCGGTGTGTAGGATGGGATTTTATCCCATTTCGCGAATTGGGCCGCCTCGGAGTGATGGGTTGGAAACCCATCCTACGCTTACTGGGCTGCAAGATTTATGTGGGGCCTAGGAATATTGGTTGGCTTCGCTACAAATTGACAACACCACTTACCGCTTTGGATCAATCATCAATCAAATTGGTTTCCAGATCTCGGGTGCATATCGAAACCACACTTGGCATAAGATCGGCAGATTTGTTGTACTCATGTTCGAACAACGTCAGACTTCCCAATAGAGAACTTGTAGCTTTCAACAAGTGTTCTCCTTTTCCGCGAGGATAGCTGCCGAATTCAATGTCAAATTTGCTTAAGTGCTTTGAGAAGCAAAGAGCAACGCCGGTGTAATTGGGGTGAAGATACTCTGATAGACTGTCGTAACTCTTTCGAAATCCACTGATGGTTTTGTCGACGCTGTCAACCATTGTGAGGACATTCACACTCTCATATTCCCAGTCCTCCCAACGCGATCCCAGCAATAGTTTCATTGCAGTATCATCGAGTCCAATAGCGCTGTCTTTGCCAAAACAGATTTCAAGTTTTCTGGTGAAAAAGTGACATGCCGCCGCGCATTCTTGCACTGATCTAGAAGCTACTATCCCTGTCAGAGCGTTGCCATACTCGATTTCTCTAAGAGCTCCCGAAGCTAGCTCCAAGATTCTCCACATCAGCGCTTCACGAAATATTAGAAGCTTCCAAGCAACTTTCGGTGTAGTTGGGTTTGTTGCTGCTGTCACATTGGAAATGCGGTTGGCTTCAAAAGCGTCAATGTTCAGTCGTAGTATTTCGATGTGCTCGTTTACGGTTTCCATCAGTTCTTGGTTATTCAATGAACTCACCTCTTCCTTCTCTTCACATTTCCACCCCGCTGCCCCGGTCTGCCAGCCGTTGACCGCCCGCGCGATTTCACCGCGTCTTCCGATGCTTTCTCGACCGCCCATTGGCGGGCCATGGGGTCGTCGGCGATGGCCAGATCGACCGCTTCCAGACGTTTGATCTCATCCCGGATATTGGCGGCCTCTTCGAATTCGAGGTTCTCGGCGGCTTTGCGCATCTGGTCGCGCAGCCCGTTCAGGTGCGCCTCGAGGTTGGCGCCGTGCATCGGTTTGTCGATGGTGGCGGTGACGCGGTTCATGTCCACGTCGCCCGCATAAAGCCCGGCCAGAACATCCTCGACATTCTTTTTCACGGTCGCGGGCGTGATGCCGTGTTCCTCGTTATAGGCCATCTGCTTGGCGCGGCGGCGGTCGGTTTCGGCCAGCGCGCGTTCCATCGAACCGGTGATCTTGTCGGCATACATGATCACCCGGCCATCGGCGTTGCGCGCGGCGCGGCCGATGGTCTGAACCAGCGAGGTCTCGGACCGCAGAAAGCCTTCCTTGTCGGCGTCCAGAATGGCGACCAGCCCGCATTCGGGAATGTCGAGCCCTTCACGCAGCAGGTTGATGCCGACCAGCACGTCGAAGGCGCCCAGACGCAGGTCGCGCAGGATCTCGATCCGTTCCAGCGTGTCGATATCGGAATGCATGTAGCGGACCTTGATACCTTGTTCGTGCAGGTATTCGGTCAGATCCTCGGCCATGCGTTTGGTCAGCGTGGTGACCAGCGTGCGATAGCCATCGGCGGCGACCTTGCGCACCTCGTCCAGCAGGTCGTCGACCTGCATCGACACCGGGCGGATTTCGACCTGCGGGTCCAGCAGGCCGGTGGGGCGGATCACCTGTTCGGTGAAGACGCCGCCGGTCTGGTCCAGCTCCCACGCGGCGGGGGTGGCCGAGACGAAGACGGATTGCGGGCGCATGGCATCCCATTCCTCGAACTTCAGGGGCCGGTTGTCCATGCAGGACGGCAGGCGGAACCCGTGTTCGGCCAGCGTGAACTTGCGCCGGTAGTCGCCCCGGTACATGCCGCCGATCTGCGGTACGCTGACATGGGATTCATCGGCAAAGACGATGGCGTTGTCGGGAATGAATTCGAACAGGGTCGGAGGCGGCTCGCCCGGTGCACGACCGGTCAAATAGCGCGAATAGTTCTCGATCCCGTTGCAGACGCCTGTCGCTTCCAGCATTTCCAGATCGAAATTGGTGCGTTGTTCCAGCCGCTGCGCCTCGAGCAGTTTGCCTTCGCCGACCAGCTGGTCGAGGCGCATCCGCAGTTCTTTTTTGATCCCGATGATCGCCTGCTGCATCGTCGGTTTCGGCGTCACGTAGTGGGAATTCGCATAGACCCGGATATGGTCCATCGTGTCGGTCTTTTCGCCGGTCAGCGGGTCGAATTCGGTGACCTGTTCCAGTTCCTCGCCGAAGAACGACAGCTTCCAGGCGCGGTCTTCAAGGTGGGCGGGCCAGATTTCCAGACTGTCGCCCCGCACCCGGAATGACCCGCGCTGAAACCCCTGATCGTTGCGGCGGTATTGCTGGGCCACCAGATCGGCCATCACCTGACGCTGGTCGTATTCGTGCCCGACCTTCAGATCCTGCGTCATCGCGCCATAGGTTTCGACCGAGCCGATGCCATAGATGCAGCTGACCGAGGCGACGATGATCACATCATCGCGTTCCAGCAGCGCCCGCGTGGCCGAGTGGCGCATCCGGTCGATCTGTTCGTTGATCTGCGATTCTTTTTCTATGTAGGTGTCAGAGCGCGGCACATAGGCTTCGGGCTGGTAATAGTCGTAGTAGGACACGAAATATTCCACCGAATTTTCGGGGAAGAAGCCCTTGAATTCACCGTATAGCTGCGCCGCCAGCGTCTTGTTGGGGGCAAGGATGATGGCGGGGCGCTGGGTTTCCTCGATCACCTTGGCCATGGTGAAGGTCTTGCCCGTGCCGGTCGCGCCCAGCAGCACCTGATCGCGTTCACCGTCCAGCACGCCGCCTGCCAGTTCCTTGATCGCCGTTGGCTGATCGCCCGCCGGATTGAATTCGGTATGCATCACGAATTGCCTGCCACCCTCAAGTTTCAGGCGCGCGCGTACGTCTTCGGCGGTCAGTTGGGTCTTGTCGGAATGCGCGTAAGGCATCAGGGGGGATTCCTTTCGCGCCCGATTTTGGTCTGTTTTTGTTCTTGTTCAAGGGGGCGCGTCGTTTCAGCCTGAATTATTATTCACTGGCACCCGATTTCGAGGCCAGTTCAAGCTGCTTCAACGTGCCAGTCAATCCGTGCCTCTCGACCTGCATCATCGGGTTATTGATCTGTTTGGTCAGCGCGGGGGCATACACCTCCCACATCCGCAACCGCGTGGCGGCGCCCTGTGGCGTCAGGACAAGTATCTGCCCGCGCCCGTCGTCATCGCAGGACATGCGCTTGAGGTAGCCGGCTTTTTCCAGGCGAAGCACCAGTCGGGACACCCCATATTGCGGTAGCAACAGCCGATCCTGAAGCTCATAGGGCCGCAACCCGTCAGGGTCGGCCTGCTCCAACTCCCATAACACGTCGTACCAGTCTAGACCTGGCAGCCCCGCCTGTTTCAGGGCGTGTTCGACCGTACTCAAAATGGCTTTGTAGGCACGCGCGAGCGGCACCCAGAGCTCGAATGCTTCTTTGGTAGACAGGGTCATGTACGGAGTTTAGATGCATATGCATTGACTTTCAACAGGCGAGGCCCATTTACATGCAATTGCATCCAAATGGAGACCCCCATGACCGACCTTCATCTGATCAGCCACCACTTGTGCCCCTATGTGCAACGCGCGGTGATCGTACTGAGCGAAAAAGGCATCCCGCATCGCCGCACCTATATCGACCTGTCGGACAAGCCCGGCTGGTTTCGAGCACTGTCGCCGCTGGGCCGGGTTCCGGTGCTGCAAACCAGTGGCCGGGTCCTGTTCGAAAGCCAGGTGATCGCGGAATACCTTGATGAGGTGACACCGGGGTCACTGCATCCGGATGATCCTCTGGATAGGGCGCGGCACCGGGCGTGGATCGAATTTGGCTCCGACACGCTGGCGGCGATTGCCGGACTCTACAACGCTCCTGATGCCGATGCGTTCGAAGCGAAGCGGCAGGTCGTGCGCCAAAGGCTGGAGCGTATTGCGCCCGAGATATCGGGGCCTTTCTTTGGAGGAGAACAGTTTTTTATGGTCGACGGTGTCTGGGGCACGATCTTTCGCTATTTCGATACGTTGGATGACATCGCGGAATTCGGCCTGATGCCACCAAACCTGCAACTCGCAACATGGCGTAAAGCTGTCAGCAAGCGCACCTCGGTCCGCCATGCACCACCTGAAGGATATCCGGACCGGTTGATGGCCTTTCTCAGGTCACGCGCTTCGCATCTGGGAACGCTGGCGCGGGTGAGCATGCAGATCGAAAGGACAAGCTAGCGAGGTTTACAGAATGTGCCGATTGCCTAGACTGGCAGGATATTTCCAGGGGGACGTCCATGCACAGCCAGTTGGCGGTTCTGATGTTTGCCGATGTCGTCGGTTATACTGCGATGATGGAAGCGGATCAGGCCCGCACGATCCAGGCCGTGCGGAGCTTGCGCAAGAACGTGGTCGAGCCACTGGCAAGACAGCACGACGGCAAGGTCCTGAAACGACTGGGAGACGGCTGGATCATGTCGTTTCCCGGAGTCGCGACCTGCGTTGCAGGCGGCATGGCGATCCAGAAAAAGCAGGCCGAGACCGATATCAAGCTGCGCATCGGCGCCCATATCGGCGAAGTGGTCGAAGATGGCGAGGATTTCTATGGCTCGGGTTTGAACATCGCACAACGGATCGAGGCCGAAGCCCCACCCGGCGACCTGATGGTGTCCGAGGATCTGTTCCGGCAATTGTCAGGCGCTGTGGCAGCGGATTTGAAGGATGCCGGCATCTTCCGCCTGAAGAACATCGCGCAACCGGTCAGGCTTTACCAATGGCGCCCCGCAAGGCGGCGCGAAAGCGGTTCGGACGGCGTGACGTCGATTGCGGTCGCGGCCATAGAGTATGCGCCGCTTGACTCTGACACTGCGGCGTTGGCTGGCGACCTGCACGATCAGTTGGTGATCCGCATGTCGCGAAGGCAGGGTATCGTCATTCTGGATGCGGCAGCCAAACCAGTTGATGTGGCCACCTATGATCTGAAAAGCCGCTTGCGGGTGGCGGGCGGCAAGGGGCGGCTGAGCCTCACGCTGGTGCTGCGCGCAGAAGGACGCCCCGTCTGGTCCGAAAGCTATGACCGCAGCACCAAGGACATCTTTGATTTCTGCGACGTGGTACTGGAACGGGCCGAAGCCGACCTGCGCATCCAGACCAACGCCTTCGATGGCGACCGGCTGGCACACATTCCCGAGGAGGAGTTGAGCGTTTCCGAACTCCGCGCGCGCGCGGCGAATTCCTTCTACCGGCTGACCTATCAGGACTGGGCCGATGGGCTGCGCCTGATGAAACGCGCCATCGAAATGAACCCGCTGGACGGGGTGGCGCTGGCGATGCGGGCAGAGGCCGAGATCATGCTGAACGCGGCCCGGTACGAGACCTTGCCCGACAGCCTGCTGGAACAGTTGGAGCGCGATCTGGACACGGCCGTCGAACAGAACCCGGCAAGCGATTACGTGTTCTGGACCCGCGGCTATTTCCGGATCAACTGTCTGGGCGACGCGCCCGGCGCCCGATCCGATCTGGAACGCAGCAGGACCCTGAATCCCGCCTATGCCGAAAACCACGAACTCGCGGGCCATATCCTCATGTTCGAAGGCGCATTTGCCGAGGCGGCCGAAAAGTTCGGGCTATTGTTGCAGCGGCAGGTGCATAACCCGATGATCCCCTATCGGCGGTTCCTGAGGGCCGTGGCCCACTATTGCGCCGGGCAATTCGATCTGGCCGCCGAGGACGCCCGTTTGGCGGCGGACACCCGGCCAAAGGAACGCGCGATGCATCTGATGCACACCCTGGCGCTCTGCGAGGGCGGACAACAGGACGCTGCCCGCAAGGCCTTCGAACGTGCATCGCGACTGGAACCCGATCCCAACGTCTGTTCGCGCTGTCCGGTCCTGCCTCCATCGCACCAATCGCTGGCTCAGGCGTTGGCTGCGGCAATCCGCAGCCCCCAGGGGCGGCTGGATGGCGTCGAAACCTGACAAAACAGTCTTGCCCGGGCGCACGCTTGCGCGCATATAGGGACAAGCCGAAAAGGACGGAGTTTGCAATGCGCGCACGGATTTATCAGCCTGCCAGAAACGCCATGACATCGGGCATGGCAAAGACCCGCAAATGGGTTCTGGAGTATGCCCAAGGCTCCGCGCGCGAGGTGGACCCGCTGATGGGCTGGACCTCTTCAAATGATACGCAAACCCAGGTGCGCCTGCGCTTTGACACCAAGGAAGAGGCGCTGGAATATGCTCAGGCCCACGGGATCGAGGCGCAGGTCAGCGAGCCGCACAAGCGAAAGCCCAATCTGCGCCCGCGTGGCTATGGCGAAAACTTCGCCACCGACCGGCGCAGCCCCTGGACCCACTGAATGATCGACATCCGCGAGGCCGACCCGGGCGCGGTTGACCTGCGCCCGCTGATTGAGGCGCATATGGCCCATGGCCGCGACGCCGGACCTGATGAAAGCAATCACACCTTGGATGCCGACACTCTGCGCGAGACTGGCACGCGTTTCTGGGCGCTTTTCGATGGTCACACGCCGATCGGCTGCGGCGCGCTCAAGACGCTGCCCGATGGCACAGCCGAAGTGAAATCGGTGCATATCACCGCCGCCGCCCGCGGCCGGGGTCTGGCTCGGGTGCTAATGGAGCGGTTGGCACACGAGGCGCGGGCGGGCGGCGCAACGGCGATTGTGCTGGAAACCGGAGCAGCGCATCTTTCGGGTTATGACGCCGCACGCAGACTGTATGAGGCATTGGGATACAGCTATTGCGGCCCGATCCACGGCTATGACGCCGACCCGAATAGCGCTTTCATGCGCTTGGCTCTTGAACCTGCTGGCTAAAAGCCGCAAGAAAGGCGCAAGCGGTCCCGTAGCTCAACTGGATAGAGCAGCTGACTTCTAATCAGCAGGTTCGGGGTTCGAGTCCTCGCGGGATCGCCACTGTTTTCAAAAACTTACAAGAGATCCTCCGCGCGTTGTATTGGCGTGCCCCCATCGGGTGGTCCGGTTTGATTGTTAGTGCATTGTCGGCCTTTGGTCTATCGGAACGATGCTTTCTGGTGCTGGCGGACGATATGCCAAAGCGCTGTGCGGCCTGACCATGCGATAGCCGTAGCGACCGTATTTGTCGGCCAGCTCGATGATGTCGTCGGTCAACTGTTCTTCATCGGACCGGCCCTGCGGTATACCCGACCGTTGAGGCAGACTGCTTTTCCAGCCAAACTATACCTCATTGTGCGCCTAAACACTGGATAACAATGAATTTTCCCTGACAACTCCGAAAACTACGCAATAAACTATGATGGCTTAACACGCCACACCGCCAACTGTGTCCGGTTTGCGATTGCGTAGTTGGCTAATGCCACCAATCGATGTCCAATCTGGGTGGACTACGTTTATGCGGATGATTCACTACTAATTCATCTGGCTAGGGCGTGTTCCTGAACGCACCCAAGTTAGTGTTGCCTTTTCGCCGCACGACTTTTCCGTCCCTGTTGCTTCCGTAGTGCTTCCAGCGGGTGAGGTGCAACGCCAAAAGCCGCCCTTGGGTGGCGTGTAAGTATTTGATGTTGTTTGTTATATTTGGTTGCGGGAGCAGGATTTGAACCTGCGACCTTCAGGTTATGAGCCTGACGAGCTACCTGGCTGCTCCATCCCGCGACACTTTAGTTTGGTCTACCGCCTATTCGGCT
>NZ_JBQFQP010000013.1:0-139667 GCF_056536925.1 Ruegeria sp. CI1
ACCCGGCGCTTGCTTCACCGAAAATCCGCCGCATAATCAAACCAAACAGATGCGCCAGATCCTCTCTTAGCTCAGGCAGCCATCTGTCCCAAAATCCCCGACGACGGACACCATCGCTGGCCCACCGGTCGCCATCACAACGGAGGTGCGTCGATGCTTCATCAGCTCGGCGGTGCCTTGTATCGTCACGGCATCAAGACATTGGATCAACCCTTTGGGCGCCCCCATCTGTTCCGCTAAGCTGGACATGACCTTTACTGTTTCGATACCGCTACGCACACCACGTGGATGCGGGGCGCAAACGATGGCGTTTCCCGCTTTGACCGCCGAAAGCACCTTGTAGATGATGGTCGAGGTCGGGTTTGTCACGGGGATGAGTGCGGCGACCACCCCCATTGGTTCGCCAAAAGCTGCGATTTTGGTCGCGTCGTCGCGCCATAACAGGCCAAGGGTTGTTACGTCTCGCAGATAATCCGCGACTGATAGGGCGTTGAACAGGTTCTTTAGCCGTTTGTCCGGGACATTGCCGTAACCGGTCTCCTCGACGGCGATTTGCCCAAGCCGCTCGGCCTCGGGTTCGATTGCGCGGGCCATGGCATCAACAATGGCATCAACCTGAGTAGGATCGGTCCCTAAGAAGGCACGATATGCGGAAAAGGCCGTTTCAGCAGCACGCCGCGCGGCGGCGATCGATTTCAGATCCGCATCCATCACGTTGCTCCAGTGGCAATGGCGTCAAAAATACGACGCGCCTGATCGACGTCGCCTGCGGAAATACCAATGCTGTCCAGCTTGCGGCCCGCGGCGGCCACATCCGCCCCCAGCATTTGATCCGTGATCGCTATCAAGCTGCGGGTCAGCGGCGCGGGAATACCTGCCAGCGTTGCCGCCGAACCGAGTGGCACCAGAGACCCAAGTACGCCATCGCGCATCAAACCAACTGCGACCTGCCGGTGGGGGACAGGACGCGAAAACTCGCCCCTGTCCGCACCTGCGAAGCGTTCGATCCAGTCATCGATGTCGGGTAAATCCCTGACGCCAAAGGCCGCCGCAACCCTGCGCCGTTCTTCGGCGAGTCCTACAATCACAGCGCGTTGGTCTTCTCCGATCAGTGCGGAGAATGTGATGTTTGTCGCCAGCAGTTCACCACCCATCGGAACACTTGGACCTCCCTTTTCCAGTGCGGCGCCTCCGAGCACCAAGGCAGGGATTTCCACTGCGGCGGAAAGATCTCCGAAACTGGAAACCAAGACCGAGTCAACGGGGCTCAGGTTGGGAAGAAACTGGCTTAACCCGTCAAGCACATGGGTTCGACCGCGCGGTAAAGTCGCTCCGGCCATTGGAGCGGCGTGAGTCAAATTCAACACCGAACCCTCGGCAGCGAACCAATACGGCAGCCCCTGTATCTCGATCAAAGTAACATCCGCCTTACAGCCGCCAATGCGCAGCATCCACGCCGCTTCGACAGCGCCCAGTGACCGGCCAGGGGCAAGCACCAGAACCTGGCCGTCACTCAGATGATCGGCCAGTACCATTGCATAGGTACGCTGCTTGTGGACTGGCCCTGTGAGAAAGATCACTTCGGCCCCGCTAACCGCGGCGTCCAGTTCGGCGGTAGTGCGGACAGACGGGCTATCCCGGTTCACATGATATGACCCCACCGGTCCAACACCACGAAGACCGATGCCCGAAGATTTCTCCAGCAGGTCCAGTTCACTGCCGTAGGCGGAAAACAACGTAACGTCTGCCCTTTCTGCCAGACACAGAGCAGCCAGAAGTCGGGCATCCGGCCCTCCGCCCAGAACGGCAATCTTGCCATATTTCTGGGTTGGTGCGGCTTCCCTTGTTGCGCCGCTTGCTACGGCACGGGTGAATTCTGCGAATCCAGCGGACATGGTTGCTCCTTACTCGACTGCCACGAAGATTCAGGCAGTTGTGCCTGCACCCAGCCCATCAATGATGGCTTCAAGCTCGTCGTGAGGACGTGCGATGACATGCACTGAAACGACTTCGCCCACTTTATTGGCTGCGGTCGCGCCCGCGTCTGTGGCGGCCTTCACGGCACCAACTTCGCCGCGAACAAGGGTGGTCACGAGACCGCCACCCGCTTTGGTTTGTCCGACGATCGTAACGCTTGCGGCCTTGACCATTGCGTCTGCAGCCTCAATCGCGCCGACGAGGCCGCGGGTCTCGATCATGCCCAGGGCCATCTGCCCCGCAACTGGTTTCGCCATTTTTGTTCCTCCAGAGTAAAACGTTGATAAGTGTTGAAGTCAGTTGGCCGAGATGTGATCCACAACCGCCACAATGGTCAGATCCACCGGCACTGTGGACAAATCCGCAGCCATCCGTGCTGCCGATCCACCGACCACGAGCACAGTGTCTCCGATCCCCGCACCACTCGTATCTACGGCGACACAAGCCGGTCGAAGGACCTTGCCGCGACTGTCGACGATATCGGTGATCAACAGCTTTTTGCCGACCAAGCGCGCGTCCTTGGCAGTTGCAGTGACAGTGCCTGTAACTTTGCCTATCAGCATCAGAGCGTCCTCAGGTACCGGTCCAATTCGACTTGCGTCACCTGCTCGGCAAAGAAACCCAACTCACGCTCGGCCTGCTGAAGGACAAGTTCCCACTGCAACTCGCCCATCACATCCTTAAGCCAATCCGAACTGCGCGCCAGATTGATGGCAGTGGGTAGATCAGTCGGAATCGCGTCCCCGATGGCCTCCTCATACGCGTTGCCCATCGTGGGCTTACTGGGTTCAAGGCCCTGTTCCATACCGTCCAGACCTGCTGCGATTTCTGCAGCCAGCAAAAGATAGGGGTTGGCATCGGCACCCGCGTCACGCTTTTCAACGCGAACAGAAGTATCGGAGCCTTCGATGACGCGGATACCGACTGTTCGGTTGTCGTATCCCCAACTCGCGTTAATTGGGCAGAAGGTATAAGGCGCGCGACGACGATATCCATTCACCGTCCCACTTCCGCAAATTGCGCTTTCACACATGCGCTTTTGTAGTCCTGCAATAAATGCTTTAGCCGTGTCGTTGATTTTCCCGTTTTCGGCAAAAGCGTTCTTGCCATCCTTCCACAGGGAGTAGTGTGTGTGGAATCCATTGCCCGACTGTTCAAAGAACGGTTTTGGCATGAAAGTCGCCAGATACCCATGCGCAATACCCAGCTGCCGGATCAGCGATTTGAACAAAACTACCCGGTCAGCGGCCTGAAGTGCCTCGCCATACCGAATGTTCACCTCGATTTGCCCTGCTGCGTATTCGGGATTGGACTGTTCGATCGGGATGCCGCATTCATTTATTTGTTGACGGATCGGACCAACGATATGCTCCATCCGGGCCGCCCGTCCCAGCCCATAAACTTGGATGCCGTTGTCACGTGGTTGCCCGGTGTCGGGGTCCAGCAAATAGAACTCAAGCTCTGTCCCGACGTTGACTTCGAACCCCATGTCCCGCGCACGTTCCACCTGCCGCACCAAGGCCTGACGGGGGTCGATCGGAACCGGCTTGTGATCCATGCCTTCGGCCCGACCAAAACAGACCGCGACACCCGGCTCCCAAGGAACCGGGACGGGCTTGCTCATCGGAAAGACATGCATATCAGGATAGCCATTATCGAAATTGACATACGGAGTGTCCCAGACATCGCATGTCATATCGATAGCAAAGAGCGCAATTGAAAGGGCGTTGCCGCCTTTGCAAATCTGATCCCAATGGCTCGCCGGAATACGCTTTCCGCGCATAATTCCGTTTAGGTCTCCGACACCGAGAATGACGGTGTGCGTCCCCTCGGGCAGCTCGAAATCCGAACTCATTGATGCGCTCTCCCTGTCGCTTTTTGGCTTTTCTTAAGTTGTATTCTGTATACAGTATTCACGAATACGACCGAGAAACAAGGAAAATCTGCGCCATGCCCGGAAGCTCTGTAATTGTAGTCGGCGGCGGCATTGTTGGGGTCATGACGGCCCTGACATTGCAGCGACGAGGAGAGCAAGTAACGCTGATCGACAGGTGGGAACCTGGACATTCTCGTGCATCTTCAACGGATTACAACCGAGTAGTCCGTGCTATTTCAGGCCGGGACGAGTTCTATACTCGGTGGGCCCGCGAAAGTCGGATGCGCTGGCTCGAACTGCAAGCCGAAACCGGTCTAAACCTGATGTACGAATGTGGCGCACTGATTCTTGCAACGCGGGGACATTGCGATTGGGAAGATGCGACGGCTGATACATTCGATCGTATCGGAGTTCCGTATTACAAGTTCGAACGTTCCGATATCGAATCTCGATTTCCACAATTCCGGGTGCCGGACATCGAATATGCTTTGTTCGAACCTGAGGCGGGAATGCTGATGGCACACCGCTGTGTGATCACCGCATTGGGTCTGTTTCGCAGTGCAGGCGGCGAAGTCACCAGGGGGCGGGTTACAACGGACGATGTCGAGCGCCCAATGCTTGATGGGCAGCCATTGGAAGCCGATCTGATCATCATCGCGACCGGGGCCTGGATGGCCGACATGTTTCCCAAAACGGTGAAACCGATCACGACCGTTGTAGGTGTCAATGTTTTATACACCTCGACCCCTGATGGGTCAGAAGACTTCGACATGGGCAGAATGCCGTGTTGGATCGACCACGGGCAGGGTTCTTTTGGATTGCCCTCTTCGGAGGGGTCAGGTGTCAAGGCAGCAGTGGTGATCCCCGACAAGATTGATCTGGACAATGACGAACGGCTAATTCGCCAAGCGACGCTAGGACGAACCCGCAGTTATATACGGCATCGCTTTCCGGGCCTCGAAGGTCAACGGGTTGTCGACTCAAAGTTCAATCAGATAATTTTGACACCGGACACTCATTTCATTGCTGACTGGCATCCCGAACACGAAAACGTTTTTCTTGCCGGAGGTTGCTCGGGACATTTGTTTAAACATGCACCCGTATTTGCAGAATTTGTAGCAGGCGTCGGTCTGAGAGACTTCGGCACAGCCGAACGCTTCAAACTATCGGGGCGGCGAAAGCTGAGCCCCAAGGAAAGTCCCAGCGGTCGTTAACTGCCCGACAGAGCGCGATAGATGTTGGCGTTTGGGCATCTGTCTTCGGGCAAGTGTTCACCCTTGCGGATCGCGTCTCTGCAAGTCTTGGCCTGATCGCAGTACCCGCATTTTTCAGCGAGCTCGAGACTAAGTTCCGGACGAGAATCGAGCGCTTCTTCGCTCAAACCAAACTGACTGGCCATTGCAACAATTCGCTCCCGCGCTCCGGGCGATCCGGAACGCAGAGCTTGAAAATCGGCCCGGCTCAAACCAAGATCAGCCAGTTCACGATCGCTCAGCTTTTCTGAACGCCCCAGATTTGCAACGCGAGAGATCGCCTGAAAGAAATCATCAAACCTAGCCATTCAATTGTCTCCGCCAATACCGTATTCAGTATACAATCTTCAAGGTTTTGGAATTTGATCAAGATCAACTCCGCACACCATGGATATCCATTACGCACTGCGGAACAGCGAGACAGCTTCCTTTACAGCCAGATCGCGTGGCACCACAGCATTTTGGATTGAAGCCAATGCCAGTTCCGCCTCGGTTTTAGACAAAAAAACGCCCCGACCTCGCTCAACTATCTCGCGCAAATGTGTTTTGGTATACTCGGGGTGGAACTGAACCGATGCTGCGGGAAAATCATAAGTCAGTGCGCCGACAGGACAATGCGCCGCCGTCGCAGTGACTTTTGCGCTCGCCGGAACCCGGGTCACTTGGTCTTGATGCCAGACGTAACTCGGAATCACTGAGGATCCAAAATCGAATTCTCGCGCGCCAATCACGTTGCCAACGGACGCTTTCGCGGCCCTGCCGCCAAATGTATCTGCCATGATTTGGTGACCAAAGCAGATTCCGAAGATGGGCTTGCCCGCATTTTTTGTGTTCAGCAAAAAATCTTTGAGCGGCTGTATCCACGGCGGGGCGTCATAAACTCCAAATTCGGACCCGCCCACTATAACCCCGTCAAACGTGCCTATCTCAGGCAACGCCTCGCCATCGACGACGTTTGCAACCGAAAACTCTGCGCTTCTCAAATGCGGTGCCAACCACCCCTTGATTTGGCTCGCGGTCCGTGGTGTCCCCTTCAGTAACGGAAGGGGATGCCCTGTCAGTTCGAGGATGGCAATTTTCACCAATCGAACGCCCTGTCTATCCCCGCCATTTTGACACCAGTAAAGGCAGAGGCTTCGAAGCTCAAAGCGCGCAGATCTTCGGTTTCCAAGTTGTGGACAGATGACTTGCCGCAAGCCTTTGCCAGAGCAGTGATTTCCATGGTCATGGCCGTCAGGTATCGTGCAATCCTTTCTGCTCCCGCCTTGGGATTCATCCGCACTTCCAGCTCAGGGTCCTGTGTTGCGATTCCGACTGGACAACGACCTGTATGGCAATGATGACATGCCCCAGGAGACGTCCCCAATGCCTTGTAATCCTCCACATAGCGCGGAGTATTACACCCTAGGGCCACCATCGCCGCATTGCCGATCATTACGGCATCGGCACCCAATGCTAGACACTTCGCGGCATCGACCCCGGATCTGATGCCACCAGCAGCCACCAACGAAACTTTGCCCGTCATGCCGCATTCATCCAACGCCTCTCGCGCAGCCCGGATCGCGCTCATCGTCGGAATTCCGGTGTGGTTCAGCAACAATTCCGGAGACGCACCAGTTCCTCCTTCGGCGCCGTCAACGACAACGACATCCGCCCCGGCTTTGGCAGCAATTGCCACGTCGAACCGTGGACGTGTCGCACCCATCTTGATAAAGATCGGCACCTGATAGTTCGTTGCGATCCGTAACTCTTCGATTTTAACGGCCAGATCGTCAGCCCCCAGAAAATCCGGATGACGGATCGTTGAACGTTGATCGACACCTTCCGGCAATGTCCGCATTTTGCTGACACGCGGGCTGACCTTCATGCCCAGCAATAGTCCTCCGGTTCCGGGTTTGGCCCCCTGCCCCACAACCAGCTCCAAAGCATCCGCGCGCCGAAGGTGATCCAGATCGACTCCATAGCGAGCAGGAGACATCTGGTAGAGTAGAATGCGTGACGCTTCGCGTTCCTCTTCCAGCATTCCACCTTCGCCCGTACACGTCATGGTGCCGACTTTCGAGGCCCCGAACCCCAGAGAAGCCTTGGCCGAGGCAGACAGGGCCCCAAAAGACATCGAGGCTATGTATATCGGAATTTTCAATTCGACAGGGCGTTCTACAAGCCCGCGACCACCACCCAAGACCGTCGTGGTATCACAGTTTTCGCGATATCCCTCCAACGGCAGGCGTGTCATCGTCGCAGGCACGAAGGTTAGATCGTCGAATGTCGGCAATCGCTTGTTGAAAGTGTTGTAACCGCGCACCTGATAGCGACCGAGTTGTGCTAGAGCGTGCACCTCGGAAATCGCCTCTGGCGTCCACCGGGTGGACCCGCCTTCATCATAAGAGGAGGGAACACCTGCGGGCCTACCTTCGACTGAGCCGGCATCGCGAAACCGGATTTCATTCTCCGAGGCCGTTTCGAATGGATATTCATATGGTTTACTCAGATCATGAGCCATGCGCTTGCGTCCCTGCTTTCAAAATACCAAAGGCGCTGACCTGAAACCATTTTTCGCCAGTTTCGAGAACTGTCAGTCAGCCCTAGCGGTCGCAGAATGGCGTCTACTTCTGCCACTTCCTCTGCGGTTGGGTCGATGATTTTGACGTCCACACCAGTGCTTTCGACCTCACCCGCGACCCAAACCTCTCCTTGCCACAAGGCGTCCGCGCAGGACGCGCCCGCGCCGCCTAGCGCGATGATTTTACCCGCATGTGCCATGAAGCCGGATTGATAGCCGATCTTCCCCTCGACCACGATGTTTCCGCCTTTCATGGCAACGCCAACACGTGGCCCTGCGTTGCCCTTGACGTGAATCGTGCCGCCAATCATGGCAGCACCGCAGGACATGCCTGCATAACCACCAACGGTGATGTGACCCTTGGCCATCCCTTCACCCACGGCCCAGCCGCAGTTTCTTTCGATGGCAATCTTGGCACCGGTGTTCAAGCCACCACAATAGTAGCCGACGGAACCTTCGAATGCGATGTCGACATTGTCAGGCAGGCCAATACCAAGATTGTGCCGTGAAAGGGTGTTCGTCACACGGATCGGTTGACCGAGGCTGCAAGCCGCCATTATCTCCCGGTTGATTTCCCGGATTGGGCGGTCCCCAACTTCAATGACGATTTCGTCGGTAAGCGTTGCCGTTTCGCTCATGCCGCCATACTCCGGTTTCCGACACCCCAGATGCCCGTTAGTGAAGGGCCGTCATAATTGATGACATCACATTCTTCGGAAACAACGCGGCGCACGGCTTGTTCTTCGGTGGCGGCCGCCAACTCGCCGTTTTGGTTGACAACGACGAGCGGCTTCATGGCAAAGCGATCCTTGGCAAACCCGATCCCATATGGTGTGGCAATCATATAAGTAAAAACACCATCGATCGAGTTGATAGACTTTTTCAGTGCCTGCTCCATCGTCAAACCGGCTTTCATCTGATCACTGACCCAAACGGCTATCAATTCGCTGTCATTTTCAGTCAGAAAGCGATACCCGGCACGGGTCAGGCGGTTGCGCCACAAAAAATAGTCCGTGATCTGCCCATTGTGGACGATCGCCACATCCGAAAATGGCCGCGCCCAAAACGGATGCGATGCATTTGGCAGCACAGAGCTTTCCGTGGCAAGACGTGCATGCCCCAATCCGTGCGTACCGATCATGTCGCGAACTCCGTGTTTATCCGCAACAGCTTCGGCGCCTCCGATGTCTTTAACTATTTCCAGACTGCGACCGCAGGATTGAATTTCGATGCGGTTGGTCAGTGTGTCCGCATCCGAAACCCAAGCCTGCAAGTTGACCGGTTCGGATATTTCCATACGAAAGCAATAGTGTCTGTTGGCGTCCGTCACGATCTTTGGCTCGGACAGGAAGCCGGACCCATTTGCCTTCAAAACTGCCTCGAATTCATCGAGGTCAGATCCCTGCAGCGATTTGTCAAAACCCATACCTCTCAGCACGTATCCGGTGTCTCGCGGCACCCCGTAAATAGCGAAGCCAGTGCTGTCGGCACCACGATGCTCCTGCGCATCCATCAAGGCGACAAGATCGGCCCCGACTTGGCCCGGAGCAGCAAGAATCCTGCCAGCGATTCCACACATAAAAGAACTCCCTGTTCGTTTTGCTTTGTATACTGTATACAGTACACGAGCAATATCAACCCTATTCGGCTTGGCATCGCCTGCATTATTGAATACAGGATTCAGCAATGAAGAAAGCGAGGCACTGAGTGGCACTAAAACAAATAAAAACGCAGCGCAGACGGCTGGCGGATGAAGTTTACGACCAACTCGTAGAAGCAATCATGAGCCGCGAGATATCGACAGAAGACCGACTGGTGCAGGAGAAACTGGCCGCAGAATTGAATATCAGCCGAACTCCGGTCCGCGAGGCGTTAATGCGGTTGGAGACCGAAGGCGTACTGGAAGTCGTCGCTAGCGGTGGGTTTCGCCTCGCGCAAATGGACCACAATGAAGTCAAGCAACTTTATCAGGCCCGTGCAGCCATCGAAGGGCAAGCCGCACGTATCCTTGCGGTCAATGCTTCGGCCAAAACCCTGGACGGGCTGCGCGCCCTCATTCGCATCGAAGAAGACCTCGAAGACCCAACCACACGGGATTACTTCATTGCAAACAGACGCATTCACCGGGCCTTCATGGTGGAGGCTGACAATAAATTCCTTCTCGACATGTTCGATATGATTTGGGGAAAAGCGATGGCATTTCACCTGTTTTCGGCAATCGAGAACGTCGATATTTCCAAGTCCCTTGGTGACCACCTGAATCTCGTAGAAGCTATCGAAACTGGTAACCCAACCGAAGCACTGGAGGCATTCACCGCGCATATTCAAGCCGGATTCGACCTGCAGATTGAGGGTTTGTCGGAATCCCAAACCAACGCCTGACGTTGATGAACCAGCCACTTGTCCAATTTTGTCAGACCACAATGGCTTACAACGCACCTGACATGGGAACTGCAAAAACTAGGAAAGGCCAGAAAGAGTGGTCTTTTCGGGGGCCCACTGACGCGCCATTGGAACCGTTATTCCAAGGTGATCTATGGCGCGTGCTGCAATTTGATCGATGATGGCGGCGACCGATTCAGGTTGCAGGTAAAATGCGGGAACGGGCGGGAATATCGTTGCTCCCAGCTCCACCGCTGTGGTCATGTTACGTAGATGGGTCAAAATCAGAGGCGCCTCGCGTGCCAACAAAACCAAGCGCCGCCGTTCTTTGAGCTGCACTCCGGCCGCGCGGGTCAGCAGATTGTCGTCCAATCCGTTCGCTATCGCCGCCAGTGTTCGCATGGAACATGGTGCGACGATCATGCCCGATACCGGAACCGACCCCGAAGCGATGCTAGCACCAACATCGTTTATGTCATGGACTCGTGTTGCAATCTTGCAGGCTTCTTCAAATGCCGCCTGCCCGCATTCTAGCTCAATCGTGCGTTCCGCAGCCGCACTGATCACCAGGTCGGTTTCGGCGCCAAGTATTGCCAATTGTCGGACGACCGACAGACCCAGTGCGGCGCCTGACGCCCCGGAAATCCCAAGAACAACGCGCCTGGGCATCATGGAATGAGCCCCGGTAGAGCACGTCTCACGAAATCGGCTGCAAAGGCCGCATCTTCCGGATCGGTTCTCATAACTTCTCCCCACTCACGGGTGGTTTCACTATCGATTTTCTTCGTCGCATCGATGCCCATTTTTCCGGCCAAACCGGCTTTGGGCGAGGCAAAATCGAGATAGTCCATGGGCGTCCCATCAATGATCATCACGTCCCGTGCGGGGTCCATCCGTGTGGCCAATGCCCAGGCAATATCGTCCCAGTTTGACGGATCGATGTCCGAGTCAACGACAACAATTATCTTGGTATAGCTGAATTGTGGCAGCATTCCCCATAGCGACATCAAAACCCGACGTGCCTGTCCGGGATAACGCTTATCTATACTCACCACCGCCATGCGATAGGAGCAGGCAGCAGGTGGCAACCAAAGGTCACGGATTTCCGGGATTTGCGCGCGGATCGTTGGCAAGGCAAGTGTATTGAAAACCTCTCCGATAATCGCAGGTTCGTCTGGTGGTCTCCCTGTATAGGTGGACAAATACAGAGGCTCTTTTCGGCTGGTCATTCCCGTCACCCGCATTACCGGGAATGGTTCGGCAGCGTTGTAGTATCCGGTATGATCCCCGAAGGGTCCTTCTGGCGCCGTTTCCGCGGGCGAAATCCAACCTTCCAACACGATTTCCGCCTCGGCCGGAACCATCAGAGGAACAGTTTTTGCGGGTGCAAAGCGAGGTCGAACTCCACCAAGCACACCGGAAAAACTCAGTTCCGAGACCGTCTCTGGTAACGGCAGCGCCGCTGAAAGCAAAAGTGCCGGGCAGGCCCCTAGGACAATGGCAACAGGCATTGGTTCATCTTGAAGCACCCATGTCCGATGGTGCGCCGCGCCACCCCTGTGGGGCAACCAGCGCATGATCAGACGGTTCTCTTCCAATACCTGAACCCTGTAGATTCCCGCGTTGTAACGTGAGATGTCTTCAGGTTTGGTGCCGAATGGACGAGTCAACACAACTGGCCAGGTAATCAGCGGGCCAGCATCACCCGGCCAATGAGTCTGCACAGGAATGACGTTCAAATCGACTTCGTCACCCTCACGAACAATGCCCTGAACGGGTGCAGACGATAGGAATTTCGGTCTGGTTGACAGCGCAGCATTGAGCATCGGCCAACGCGAGAGCGCGTCACGTGCGCCGGAGGGTGGCGAAGGAGAGCGCAACGCCGCAAGAAATTCTCCCAGCTTGGGCAGGTTATCCTCTAGCATGCCAAGCCCCGCAGCGACCCGTTCAGTCGTGCCAAACAGATTGGTTACAACAGGCATCCCTCCAAGACTACTGTCGGAGCATTCCGGGTGATTGAACTGCAACACCGGGCCGCCTTGCTCTAAAACAACGCGATGCACCGCCGTCATCCGATGGCGGATAGGAACCGGCTCTGACACCGTTTGAAACTGCCCGGCCTCAGCGCACCAGCCGAGAAAGGATCGCAGGTCAGGAAATGGGGGCAGGTCGCGTATGGCGGAACTCCTTTGCGGATGATCGCGAGCTATCAGAGGAATTCACAAGCTGAATTGACATCAGTCAAATTACGCGAGGCACAATCAAACTAGGACAGGTGCAAACACGGCAGGAAAGGACCACTCATTGCCTCAGCCCTCCCCGATCATCCCACGGTTTCCACCGGCATTGGGACGGGCGCTAAGGGTCATACCCCTTGGCCCGCTATCGCTGTCCCTGACCAGCTATACCCGTGCCTTGGCAAAGCGTCACCCGGGCATGTTCCGGCGTTTGGGCGAACACGTTTCGTCGCGGTTTGTCCTGGACCCCACTGATCTGCCTATCTGTATTCTAATGGAACCAAATGGCGGCAAACCGCGAGTGCGTGTCTTGCACAATAGGTGCAATGGCGACGCTCGAATTTCAGGGCCACTTGCAGCACTTCTAGGCCTTGTCCATGGCGCATACGACGGTGACGCGCTGTTTTTTTCCAGAGACTTGACGATCGAAGGCGACACGGCAGCCGCATTGGCTTTGCGCAATGCGATAGATGAAGAAGAACTGGATCTAGCACAGGAATGCGCGCGTTTTTCAGGGCCATTTTCAACTCCACTTCTGCGTCTGATTGCACTGACCGAACGTAGGACGGGTTTGTTTCTCTCGCGACCCGAGGAGAATTTATCGTGGTAATGGAAATCGTATGCCCCGCAGGAACACCGGCCGCGTTGCGTGCAGCCGTTAAGGCCGGAGCACACACCGTTTATTGCGGCTTTGCAGATGAAACCAACGCCCGGAATTTCCCCGGCCTGAATTTCAGTCGAGAAGAAATGCGTGAAGGCGTGTCCTTTGCACATGCGCATGGAGCAAAAGTTCTGGTCGCAATCAACACTTATCCGCGTGCAGGGGCGGAAAGCACCTGGCACCGCGCTGTGTCAGACGCCGGAACGGCAGGTGCCGATGCCGTGATCCTGGCCGATCCAGGCCTGTTGGACTACGCGGCCGCTAATCTTCCTCAATTGCGCCGTCACCTCTCGGTTCAGGCGGCCGCTGCCAACGCCGACATAATCAACTTCTATGCCAGTGAGTTCGGAGTGAGACGGGTTGTTCTACCGCGCGTCCTTTCCGTACCCGAAATTGCCGCGATAAATTCAGAAATTGACGTCGAAACCGAAGTATTCGTCTTTGGCGGGCTCTGCGTGATGGCCGAAGGCCGGTGCTCCTTGTCTTCTTACGCGACCGGAAAATCGCCCAACATGAACGGGGTTTGTTCACCAGCCAGCCATGTTGAGTACATCGAAGAGAACGGCGTTTTGGATGCACGTCTTGGTGGTTTTACCATCCACCGGGCAGGCAGGGGTGAACCGGCCCCTTACCCGACATTGTGCAAAGGGTGCTTCAGCGCAGGCGAAAAAAAAGGCCATCTTTTCGAAGACCCGGTCAGCTTGAATGCCGAACAACTAATTCCCCAGTTGAAAAAGGCGGGCGTCACGGCCCTAAAAATCGAGGGTCGCCAACGCTCTCGCTCATACGTGGCCCAAGTCGTTCGAAACTTCCGCGCTGCCGTCGACGCGCTCGAACAAGGCAGGCCGCTGCCTGTCGGCATGTTGGCAAGCCTGTCAGAAGGCCAGGCCATGACTACTGGCGCCTATAAAAAAACATGGAGGTGACGCCATGGAACTCACGGTTGGTCCAAACCAGTTCTTTTGGCCCACAGAGGACTGGACCAAATTCTATTCTGATCTTGCAACGGCACCTGTGGACAGGGTCGTTCTGGGTGAACTCGTGTGCTCTAAACGGTTGCCATTCTACCAAGACCAGATCCCGGCAGCGATGACCACGTTAGCAGAAGCGGGGAAACAGGTGGTACTCACCAGCCTTGCGCTTGTGACATTAAAACGTGAACGGAAATTGACTGCCGAGCTAGCCGAATTGGGCGCGGCTGTCGAGGTCAATGACCTGACTGCGCTGGCTTACCTGCCGAAAGGCGTCGACTTTCATGTCGGTCCTTTGATCAATGTTTATAACGAGGGTACGCTGTCATGGCTCGCCAAGCGCGGTGCAACCCGCATCTGCCTGCCGCCTGAACTGCCTCTGAACTCGGTGCGGCGCTTGACGGACAAGGCTCAGGAACTCGGTGTTGCGATCGAAATCTGGGGGCATGGGCGCATACCCTTGGCCATGTCTGGTCGATGCTATCATGCGCGCTTGCATGGGCGGATTAAAGACAATTGCCAATATGCCTGCGAAGATGACCCCGATGGCCTGCAGGTTCGAACATTGGACGATCAACCGTTTCTGGCTATGAACGGAGTGCAGACCCTGTCCGAGACATATGCCTGTGCTGCCAACCAGATTGGGCTATTGGCAGACTGCGCGGTCTCTGCGCTGCGCCTATCTCCGCAATCGAAGGGTTTCACCAATTTGTGCAAGGGGTATCGTCGTTTGCTGGAAGGTGAGACATCGGCCGTGGGCCTTACGGAGGAGATTTCGGCGCAAAACCCTGGTATCAGATTTAGCGACGGTTTCCTTACAGGCGATACCGGTTTGAGTTGGTCCGGTGCCGATATTAACGCGGTATGAATTCTCACTACGGCGGTTCGGATACTTTATTGGCCCAGGTTTTAGCCGCCCCTTACCGACCGCTGTTTCTCGCGGCCATACTCGCAGCGCTCCTGTCGGTAATGTGGTGGCCGCTTGGCCTCTTGATTGGCATTCCCGCGCCGGTCTTTCCATCTCCTTCGCTTTGGCACGCTCACGAACTAATCTTTGGATTTGCAGGAGCCGCCACAGGTGGATATTTGCTCACCGCCTTGCCCTCGTGGACCGGCGCCGATCCGATTTGCGGGTGGCGTCTGAAATTACTGGTTGGTCTTTGGGTATTTTCACGATTCACAATGGCAACCGCAGATTGGCTGCCATCATTGTTCGTTGTCATCGTGAATTCGGGGTATTTTCTTGTACTGGCAGGCCTACTTATCCAAGGCATTGTGACCGCGAAGGCCTACCGAAGATCTTTCTATTGCATCGCGGTGCTTGCCATGTCCGGATTGGACGGCGCCCTTTTAGCTGGCGCCTCATGGGGTAATTTCGCGACCAGCTCGTCGGTACTGCATGTTATGATTTTGTTGTTTGCGTTGATGATCCTGAACATCGGCAGTACAGCAATACCCGCCTTTACCCGAAACTGGCTGATGTCGCGATCGTGCGAATGTGTCACCGTGTTCGAAGGCACCCGAAACAGATACGCCAGCATTGCCTTCCTGCTAATCGCATTCGCATTCTTCCTAGTCGAGCGAGAGCGTGCTGAGGGCGTTGCTCTTATGGTTGCCTCACTCTTGATCCTGGTGTCCATGCGTAAGTGGCAAACCCACAGAGTCCTCGGGAACCCGCTCCTAGTCGCCTTGCATGGGTCTTTTTTGTTTCTTCCACTTGGCTTGGCAGTGATGGGTTCTATTAAAGCATTCGAATGGCCTTTGGACAAAACCACCGCGCTGCACATTTTGACGATGGGCGCGATGGCGGGACTTATCATGGCCATTTCGGGCCGAGCTTCGTCCCATATCGGAGACGGCAATCTGAAGGCCAGCCGAGTATTTATTGCCGCAGTCGCCCTGATTTGGCTTGCCACCATTACAAGAGCCTCTGTGCTGGTCTTGCCATCTTCCAGTAACTTTCTCTTTTGGGCTGCGTGTTTCTGGTGCCTAGGGTGGATGTTGTTTCTTTTTGACTTCCGACACGCGTTGAAAGGCCCACCACCTCGGCCAGTCCTGAGTGGAAAACGTTTGAAAACTCTGCCCGAAATGGGCGGTTCGGTTTGATGCACTAGAACCTGACAATCTCATTGACGGTCCGATCCGTTGGGCACGGCAACTGCGCACCTTTCGGCGGTGTTTCGCAGGCAGGAAGCGAAAACCATGCTTCTTGTTCTTGCTCTACGTATTTTGGATTTCATGTTCTAGTTCGAGAAAGGGCGCCAAAACTGGTGCAACCAGATACTTGCCAAAGGACCTGACCAACTACGCGATCAGGTCCTCTAGTCTGTCCATATAGAAACCGGTTACCGACCCGTTTTCCAGGCACTTTTACCAACTTCACAAATTATGAAAGCTATTCGAACGCACCAAACAACCGGCTTCTGTCCTGCCGTGTTGCTGTCCGTTCAACCACAGTGTTGTTGTTGGCGTCTTTCAACTCATACTGCCCATTCTCGATTTCTTCTTTCCACCCATCCACATAGTTGACTTCAATATTCCGTCCGCTGATCTCGAAACTGGCTACCGTGCCGCCACCTTTTGCTCGGCTGGCAGCTCCTCTGGGCGCCGTCGCCTGTGTACTGCGGGCATTCGCCAAATTCTCAAAATCCTGGGGCGTCGCAGGGCGTTCTTCGACCGTGCGACCAAGCGCGTTCTTCCGTTCGAACCGGCCATTTTCGATTTCGATCTTCGATCCATCCGCAAAAGTCACTTCGCGCCCATGATGATTCGGGTCATCGTCCAATCCTCGGCCCTTCCTTCCGCGACGTCCATCGTCGTCATCATCATCTCGCGAGCTTCGGCTGTCGCGATCATCATCGTCACTGTTTCCAGGCCCACTGTTATCATCGTCGCCGCTGCCAGATCCGCTATTCCCGCCGTCACTGTCGTCGCCGCCGCCGCCAGATCCACTATTCCCGCCGTCACTATCGTCACCGCCGCCGCCAGGCCCGCTATTCCCGCCGTCACTGTCGTCGCCGCCGCTGCCAGGCCCGCTATTCCCGCCGTCACTGTCGTCGCCGCCGCTGCCAGATCCACTGCTTCCTCCGTCACTATCCCCTCCACCACCGGGGCCACTGTTTCCGCCGCTCTCACCATCCTTCGCCCATGCTACTGGCACGGATAAGGTTACAAACCCGCGCTCGTTAGTGGTTATGGTCAATGGAATTGCTGCCAGTGTTGCTGATAGGGCTGTGGTCAAAGCCAATTTCGTCGCCTGTTTCATCCGTCTTTCTCCTTCTGCCAGTGCGAAAACCGACGGGTATAGCCGTCTCTCTGGCAATTTGAGCATGTATTGAATTCTAGGAAATCAGACTTTTGTCCCGTGTTATCCTCGAATTGGTCTGCTTCGGACCATTTCTGCCTCGATCTCCGACTCTGGTCCTGACCGAAGAACAACCTTCTCAGACCTTGGTCGGTTTGGCTGAGAACTGGATTGTCGCAGGCTCATATTGACCGGACCGGTGCGACAGGCCATGAACCCCGACTTGCATGCGCGCTCCTATTGGAGGTCCCTGATACCGGACCGGTCGCAGAAGTTGCTATGGCAATTTCAAAAAACGCTCTATTGTTTAACAGGTCAAACGACCGGAGAGGCGGACGACACATGAAAAAGACCTTTTTAACTATCACGATAGCGACTTTGTTAAGTACCGGGATTGCACAAGCCCAAGATTATTCGTCGGCCATAAATGCGAGGCAAGGCCAGATGCGAATGCAGGCATTAAACATCAGCATTCTCGGTGCGATGGCCAAAGGCGAGTTGGAATATGATGCTGGTTTGGCGCAAGCAGCAGCAGACAATCTTGTCGCGATTTCAAATATCAACCAGTTGACCAATTGGCCTGAGGGCTCGGAAGCCGGAGCCAATGAGGGCACAAGAGCCAAGCCTGAGATCTGGAGCAATTCCGCAGGGTTCCAGGAAAAGTGGGCTGCGTTTGCCCCTGCCGCAGTGCAGATGCAAGCTGCAGCTGGACAAGGTGCAGCCGAGATTGGTGCAGCGATCGGAGCCGTCGGAGGCACGTGTAAAGGTTGCCACGACGATTTCCGTGTACCTCAGAACTAGCTCTATATGCGCCGGGGTGTCCTAGCGCTGTCTTTGGCGGCCGTTTTGGCCGCCATTGTTTTCTTTTTGCTCACGGCGCCTGAGCGCCTCTCTTCTGAGGCATTTTCCGAAAAAGAAGGTGATGCAGTGGCCGGGAAAACAGTGTTCCTCGCGGCGGGCTGTTCGTCATGTCATCAATCGCCAGGCTCGGAGGATTCGTTGACATTGTCCGGAGGACAACGGTTTCCTTCTGATTTTGGTACATTCATTGCACCAAATATCTCCATGCACCAATCCGCTGGAATTGGTGATTGGTCCCTGACGGATTTCGCAACCGCTCTGAGATATGGGGTTTCACCGGACGGGCAGCACTACTATCCTGCGTTCCCCTATACCTCGTACACACGCATGACGGATCAACAGATTGCCGATCTCTGGGCCTACATGCGGACACTCCCCGAAGCTGATGACGCAAGCCTACCGCACGAAATCACGTTTCCATTTTCGGTTCGCAGAGGGTTGGGGCTATGGAAACGGCTCAAATTTTCCGCCGACTGGGTTATGCCCGAGGTCACCACAGCAGAAGTTGAACGTGGTCGCATGCTGGTTGAAGCACTGGGACATTGCGGCGAATGCCATACACCTCGGGATGCGTTGGGCGGCCTGAAAAAAAACGTTTGGTTGGGTGGCGCCCCCAATCCGACCGGCGAAGGGCGTATCCCTGCCCTGACGCCGGATAAGTTGACGTGGAGCGCTGCGGACATCGCATACTACCTCGAAACCGGGTTTACTCCGGACTTTGACAGTGCCGGAGGGCACATGGTTGCAGTTATAAAGAACACCTCGCAACTCACCCCCGAAGATCGCGCCGCAATCGCCGCTTATCTTAAATCGCTGAAGTGAAACTCAGTCGCCTGGGTGAGATTCCTGCTTCAGAGATCTAGGCCGGCTTCTTTTTCCCGTGATCGGTGCAACCGTCTCTTTCCCTCCTTCAAGGCACTGGCTAAGAAGTTCCTCTAATTTGATTCAAGGAGACAGGTTTGGACCGGATCGCCCGCACAATTGCCACCGAAATCAGCGCCCGCCCTGAACAGGTGAGCGCAGCGGTCAAGTTGCTGGACGAAGGAGCCACCGTGCCATTCGTCGCCCGTTACCGCAAGGAGGTGACAGGTGGGCTGGACGATACTCAACTGCGGATTCTGTCGGACCGGCTGTCGTATCTAAGAGAACTGGAAGCACGACGTGAAACGATCCTGAACTCGATAAATGATCAGGGGAAACTCACGGACGATCTGAAGAAATCCATCGCACAAGCCGACACCAAGGCACAGCTTGAAGATATATATCTGCCCTACAAGCCTAAACGCCGCACCAAGGCCATGATTGCTAGAGAAAACGGGCTCGAACCTCTGGCCGATGCCATCTTGTCTAACCGCAGCGCCGACCCGGAAAAGCTGGCGGAAGGCTATGTAACCGAAGCAGTGCCAACGTCCAGGGACGCATTGAATGGTGCCCGGGACATCGTCGCCGAACGACTAACCGAAAATGCAAATCTTCTGGGGAAATTGCGCAGCTTCATGCAGAAAGAAGCATTTCTGACGTCAAAAGTGATCGACGGCAAGGAACAGGAAGGAGCGAAATTTTCCGACTATTTCGATCATACTGAGTTATGGGCAAATGTGCCGTCTCACCGGGCGCTAGCGATGCTGCGAGCATCGAAAGAAGGCATCGTAACTCTGGATATTGCGCCCGAGCCAGAAAGCGGCACTGCACGCGCCGAGGCGATGGTGGCAGCTCATTTGGAAACACGGGACGATGGCCCCGGTGACCAATGGTTGCGCAAAGTTTCCGGTTGGAGTTGGCGGGTGAAACTTTCGTTGTCGATGATGGTCGAACTCATGGCAGATCTGCGAACTCGCGCACAGGAAGAAGCCATTCAGGTTTTTGCGCGCAACCTCAAGGATCTACTGTTCGCAGCCCCGGCGGGCGCACGTCCGACACTCGGCCTTGATCCAGGGATCAGAACCGGCGTCAAGGCCGCAGTCGTCGATGCGACCGGTAAACTTATCGCCACAGAGACGCTCTATCCGTTCCAGCCCAAGAACGATTTGCGTGGGGCGCAAACCACAATCTTCAAGCTGATTACCGAACATAAGATCGAACTCATCGCTATTGGCAATGGAACTGCCAGTCGCGAAACAGAGCGAATGGTCGCAGACACGTTGAAACTACTGCCGAATTCGGTAAAAGGTCCAACTAAAGTTGTGGTGTCCGAGGCCGGTGCCTCCGTCTATTCTGCTTCGGCACTTGCGGCACGAGAGTTTCCGGATCTTGATGTCAGCTTGCGCGGCGCCGTTTCAATCGCTCGCCGACTGCAAGACCCATTGGCCGAACTGGTCAAAATTGAACCAAAGTCAATCGGTGTCGGTCAATACCAGCACGACGTGGATCAGCATCGTTTGGGTCAATCACTGGAAGCCGTGATTGAAGACGTCGTGAACGCCGTGGGCGTCGACCTGAACATGGCGTCTGCACAATTGCTCTCACACGTGTCCGGTTTGGGCCCTGGGCTGGCCGAGGCGATCGTTGCACATCGGGACCTTAATGGTGCTTTCAGAACACGCAAAGAACTGTTGAAAGTCGCCCGCCTTGGCCCGCGTGCATTCGAACAATGTGCCGGTTTCCTTCGCATCCCCGATGGAGACGAACCGCTCGACGCATCCGCCGTGCATCCCGAAGCCTATGCTGTTGCCCGCCGCATCGTTAAGGCGTGCGGCCGAGACATTCGGCAGATTATGGGCAGTGGCGGAGCATTCACGACTTTGCGCGCCGAGCAATTCGTCGATGACACCTTTGGCTTGCCAACAGTGCGAGACATCTTGTCAGAACTGGAAAAACCCGGTCGCGACCCACGCCCGAGTTTTGTTACTGCCTCCTTCGCCGACGGTGTTGAAGAAATCACCGATCTCAAACCTGGTATGGTTCTAGAAGGTACTGTAACGAACGTCGCGGCGTTCGGTGCGTTTGTTGACATAGGCGTTCACCAAGACGGGCTGGTTCACGTCAGCCAGTTGGCCGATCGGTTTGTCAAAGACCCGCACGAGGTGGTAAAAACGGGCCAAGTTGTAAAGGTGCGTGTGGTTCAGGTAGATGTTTCTCGAAAGCGCATCGGTCTAACCATGCGGAAGGATGGCGGGGCAGTTGCTGAGAGAGATCGGTCGGCACGCGGTCCGGCATCGAACAAAGGCAGCTCAGCAACAAACCATCAGCGCAGGAGTGCCCCCGAAGAGAACCGCAGCACTGGTGCACTTGGCGCTGCACTGAGGGACGCTTTCAAGAAAGACTAGTAGGCTAGAAGCCCATTGATCAGTAGGCTACTGGAGATCATGCTCTAATGGTCAGAATCAGACATCGCGAACCCTGTCGCACGTCCCTCGGCGAAGGTCGGAGGTAAGAATGATACCGCGAGGTCAGGCTTGTGTCCGCGCGGTGACTACAAACTGCGGAGACACTGCCAAATAGGTCCCGTCCACGGCGGCACCTTCCAAATCTTTCAAGAGTGTCGCGACACGCTGTGCTGACATCCCGCCCTCGATCGCATATTCACCGATCGTACGGATCATGCCAAGCAACCGGCCGGTCGTGTCGGCTGCAGTAACGACTTGGACCTTGATATCGGAGAAGCCCGCACGTCGTGCCAGAGCATGAAGCCGACGTCCGATGATGGGCTGTTTCCAGGCCCAAGCCGCCGCTTCGATGAGATCGTTCCATTCTCTCAGTTCAAGAGGTTCGACGGCCATAAGACGCCGGTCACCCTCGATCATATGAAGCCTCCCATCCGGACGCAGCACACGCCGAAACTCAACCAAATTCGCCTCTGGCTTGGGTACATGAATAAGCGTGTTTCGCACGATGACTCGATCGACGCTTGCCGTCGGCAAGGGCACATCTTCATCGGTCAATAGGTGCGTGGTTATGCGATCGGCAATTCCTGCCTGTTCTGCCTTTGATCGAGCACTCGCGAGAAAATCTTCATTTACGTCGGCAGCGTGAACATGACCGTCAGGGGCAACTCGGTCGACAAATTCGATTGCTTGATGTCCCGGGCCGCAGCCAAAATCCAAAATATCAAGCCCAGGGGCGAGACACGCGCCATCATAGTAATGGGCGGTCTCTTCGCTCCACCGGAACATCGCTTCGAAGCGCTGCAAACGCTCATCCGGAATGTCGATCCATTGACTATCTAGTTCTGACATAAGTCACCAAAGCCAACATCCCCTCTTGCGGCCATTTGACCTTAGCACATTTGGCCGCCTTGGGCTCCAAGCCGTCATTTGACGACTTCTGTCAGACTTCGATCGACCTATCGGCCCGAAGCCAAGGTCTGGAACCCACGGTTTCGCGCGGCGATGATCCGGTCGGGGTCGGCCGTCCAGCGGAAAGGCTTGGCCTCAGTCGTGTTGTGTTCTGCGATGAAGCGGTTGATGGCGGCCTGCAAATCGACGAGTGAGTGGAACACGCCGCGTTGCAGGCGGCACCGGGTCAATTTGGCGAAGAAACCTTCGACCGCGTTCAGCCAGGAGCAGCTTGTGGGCACGAAGTGGAAGGTCCAGCGCGGATGCCTCTCCAGCCAGGTGCGGACCTTGGCGTGCTTGTGCGCGGCGTAGTTCTTCAGGATCACGTGGACCTCCCTGCCTGAGGGCACGCGGTGCTCAATGTCATTCAGGAAGCGAATGAACTCCTGATGGCGATGACGCTGCATGTTCCGACCAATCACGGTTCCGTCGAGCACGTTCAGCGCTGCAAATAGTGTGGTGGTTCCGTTGCGCTTGTAGTCGTGCGTCATCGTGCCGGCCCGCCCCTTCTTCATCGGCAAGCCCGGTTGTGTGCGATCCAGCGCCTGGATTTGTGACTTCTCATCGACCGAAAGCACCACCGCGTGCGCCTGCGGGTCGACATACAGCCCCACCACGTCGATCAGCTTGTCTACGAAGTTCGGATCCTTCGAGAGTTTGAACGCGCGCCAGCGATGTGGGCTGAGGCCATGCGCCTTGCAGATGCCACGTACCGTCAAAGGCGCCACCCCGGCAACTTTGGCCATCACCCTGAGCGTCCAGTGCGTGGCCTCATGCGGCGGCTTCTGGGTCAGCCGCACGATCTCAGCGACCTTATCTGCCGGCGTTGGCGGGGTTCCCGGTGGCCGTGTCTTGTCGCGCAGGAGACCTTCGACGCCTTCCTCCACGAAGCGCTCCTGCCAGCGCCAGACGCAGGTCTTGGACTTGCCTGTCTCCGACATGATCGCCGCTAAGCCGTGCCCGTTGTCGCTCAGAAGAATGATCCGGGCCCGCCAGACATGCTTCTGGGGGCTGTTGCCATTCGAAACGATCGCATCCAATCGGTGACGGTCGGTCGACGAGAGGCTGAAACTGACACCGGTGCGCATGTTTGTAGACACGCACAACCCCAAGGCAGAGGGAATCCCAAAACGGACTCGTCCGTCTCGCTCAAACCACTAGAATATCATTTCAAATAGCTCTTGTACGGCCTCGCTTTTCGTTTCCGGTATTTGACGGTCAAGTGGAGTGGGGCTTCATTCTCATCGTAGATTCCGACCATCACACCGCGTCCTCGGCTTTTTGTTCTCATGTCGATCAGTTGCTCGCGTGTTCTTGTGGTCCTTTGTGACGGGCGGCGCGTCCATTCGAACAAACGGTCATACATCGCACTAATGATGTCCCCGTGGGCTTCGGACTTTCCCAGATCCACGAGTTCATTTGGATCGTTCTCGAGGTCGAATAGAATGGGCGGATGACCGCCTTCACAGTGGATCAGCTTCCATTTTTCCGTTGCAACCATGAACATCACGGCATCGCGAACATCCGCCTGCAAAATGTCGGCGACTGGTGAAGCAGAGTAGTCATACTCGCAAATGACGTAGTCGCGTTTTGTGTCGCCTCTCATACTCCTTAGAATTGGCAGCAGGCTTTCGCCTTCAAGGATGTGATCCGCAATATGCCCACCGGCAACTTCAACGAACGTTGGGACGAGATCGATAGATTCCACCAGCGCATCGCAAACCGATCCACGAGTATCATCCGCCTCGTCGGACGGATCGAAGATGATCAATGGAACCTTGGTCGATGCATCATGGAAGAAAGTCTTTTCCCCCATCCAGTGGTCCCCAAGGAAATCGCCGTGATCCGAAGTCAGAACGATCACCGTGTCTTTCATCCGTCCCGTTTCTTCCATCCAGTCGAACAGCCGACCCATCTGGTCATCCGCTTGTTTGATCAGGCCCATGTAAGCCGGGATTACCGCATCTCGCACCTCCTTGCGCGAAAAAGCCTCTCCCACCTTGGTATCCATGAACGCCTTCAGCACTGGGTGCGCATTTTGTCGTTCGGAATCCGAACGGTTTACGGGTAATACATGCTCTGGACCATACATTGACGCATAAGGTTCGGGTACGACATAGGGCCAATGCGGTTTGATATAGCTGAGGTGAAGGCCCCACGGGCCCTCGTTACCTTGCATGAACTCCATACCTCGTGTCGTTAGGTAGGGCGTTTCGCTGTGTTTCTCTTCAATGTTCGCCGGGTTTTGGGAATGTTTCAGGAACCAGCCTGACAAAACGTTTCCGTTTTCATCCAGTCCTGAGTTGGCAAAGTCATGCCATGGGTTGTCGCTCTCGTAACCGAGGGCGCGAAGGTACTTATTGTAGTTCTCGGCACCATTCGCATCATAGTAACCGTCGGGCCCTTCGGGAAGCATGCCGTCGTCACGTTCGAACACGTCAAATCCGCACTCCGCCACTCTGGCACCGATCAGGCTGTCAGGCTCCAAGCCAAGCCGAGCCATCCCCTCGGCATCTGCTCTCATATGCGTTTTCCCGACCAACCAGCATTCCATTCCGGCTTCCCGCAGGTGGTCGCCCATTGTCACTTCACCGACTTTCAGGGGAATGCCGTTCCACGAGGCCCCATGGGAATGCACATAGCGTCCGGTATACGTAGACATGCGTGAACTGCCGCAGATCGGGGATTGGATATACGCTCGGGTGAATCGAACGCCCATCGAGGCCAGACGATCAATGTTCGGCGTCTGCAAATGCGGATGGCCATAACAGCTCAGATAGTCCCAGCGCAGCTGGTCGAACATAATAAAAAGAATGTTCTTCGGCCTGACCATGATCTCCATCCGAATTGATTTACTTCACATGCTAACTGAATTGTAAATCAACGTTTGGCGATTGGCTATAACGACCCTTACGAAAATGCTGTTGCGCCCAGCGTACCGCATGCAGACTCGATGCGTTAGACGGAAGCTTCACTCTCCATCTCTTCCAACTTTTTACGTGCACGCGGGCATTGCAGTTTGTCCCTCAGCGGACTGTCCGGATCGATGTCCTTTTGGCATACGACACATTTGTCCGCCCCCGATATTGCATTAAGGCCGCCGCAGCTGCCCTTGATCGTCTTACCCATCAGCATGACACCCAAAGACATGCCCACGACGATGATCAACAACAAAGAGAATGCCAATACGAATGTGCTCATCTTAGTTCTTACCCCGGTCAGTTTCGCCCCAGCACTTCCTTGAATGCACTACTTTGCACCGTGATATAGGCCTCATCGTCGCCTGTCACATCCCGAGCAATAAAAAAGACGGCAAGATCGAATTTTTCGGCCACTATCATACCGTCATCCAATCCCAAGGCCAACATCGCAGTTGCCCAAGCATCCGCCATCATCGCGTTTTCGGATACAACCGTCACTGAAGTGGTGTGGTGCGTAATCGGACGACCGGTTGTCGGGTCGATAATATGCGAATATCGAACCCCATCCTGCTCGAAAAAATTCCGATAGTCGCCCGATGTTGCTAGTCCCAAGTCACTAACAGGCACGACCAGTTGCACTGCCTGCGCGCCGGGCTCCGGTTTTTCAATACCGATTTGCCACGGCTTTCCCTTGTCATTCTCACCCCTTGCCACAAGGTCACCGCCGATCTCGACCATGTAATCGTGGACATCGGCGGCATCCAAAGTAGCAGCCACTGCATCGATACCAAAACCTTTGGCAATAGCCGACAAATTGATGCCCACACTGCCGTCTGTCTTGGCAAGCATTAATGTTGACTCGTCCAAATGGAGAAGCGACCCTTGCCCAACGTGTTCAAGCGCAGCCAAAATGGCTTGGTCGCTTGGAACCGGATCATCGGGCTTGCGAGGGCCAAACCCCCAGAGTTCAATTAACGGCCCAAGAGTTACATCAAACTTACCACCGCTTTGTTCGTGCACTTCATTGGCCGCCGCCATCACTCGGGCAAATTCGGCGGAGACTTTGACAGGAGCAGTACTGTTGGATGTCGAAAAAGTTGAGACCTCAGAATTTGGATCCCAGTTCGACATCTTTGCATTAACCGCTGCAAGGGTTTGTTTGATCGACTGAGACAACGTTTCCGAGTCCAGATTGTCGCCGATGGCAATAATGTTGTAAGTGGTTCCCATGGTCTCGCCCGACAGGCGAACCACCTCGGACTCCTTGTCGAACAGGCAGCCGGCAGTCAGACACAGAAAGACCAAAGCGAACCAGTGGCGCATAAACTTACTCCAGAGACAAATGCACTCGGCATATGACAGCGCATATTTGCGGAGTCAAACAACACTCAGTGGTCGAAAGGAAGGAATCCCAGCGCTATCAAACCTAGCGCTGCTGGTACTCCATATAGCCAAGCGCGAATCTGCCAGCCCGGCGTTTGCTCCTTCCATGCTTGGCGAAAGCGATGACCGCAGACAACAACCAAGAAAACGATCAAAACACCACTTAGCGAAGTAAGGTGAAGATTTTGCAGCATTCAGATTTCCCTTGATTCACAGTACTCTGACATTCTGTGACGCATTTGCCCACTATACAGATCGCCCACCAGCGGTAAGGTGGACACAAGAATTCGAACCGGTACAGGAGGAGACCAGCCAATGGCCCCAAGCTCTTACCAAGCGCCCAAGCGTGGCGACAAGGCCGAGACCACCACCTACAGCCAAACCGTTGAATCTAATTTGTCACACTCATTGACGACCGTAGCCAAGCTCTTGGAAGGAAAGGGAGGCGATGTGTTTTCCGTCCGCCCGGGAGAGACTATTCATGAAGTCGTAAAACTCCTGAAGGAAAAACGTATCGGCGCCTTGGTCGTCACGGATCAGAATGGCGCGCTGCAGGGTATCCTTTCTGAACGGGATATCGTGCGACGCATGGCCGAGACGCCTGGACAGACCTTGCCTCAGTCCGTTTCTGATCTGATGACCACGAAAGTTCAAAGCTGCGCACCAGAGGATTTTCTAATGGACGTCTTGAAGCGTATGACCGAGGGGCGCTTCCGACATATGCCAGTATTGAAGGACGGAAACTTGTGCGGGATGATAACAATTGGAGATGTGGTTCAGTTTCGCCTCAACGAGTTGGAATATGAGGCACTGAAAATGAAACAGATGATCGTGGGTTGAAAACCATCGGCACGTCCGCAGTTGGGTTGGCTCCAAACATAATACTAGCATAACCAAACCCGCCCCGGTGTGTTGCAGGCGATAAGTCGCTGAGTATCAAAAAGTTTGGCGATTTTCCGCAATACAAGAACTAGGGAGTGTTGAAGACACAAATCGAAGATGTATTTAGCTCCTTCGAGAAAGCTCCCAAAACTCTTTGCAGAATGTGGGGACCGAATGACCGGACACATGGGCTGAAGCTGATAAGCGGCTGAAAATTCAGTCAATGTTCGGAAACAATTAAACCCGGGAATCAAGCATCGCGAACGCGTTTTGTGAGCCCATTAAAGTCTGATCTTAAATATGACACGTCTAAGCCAAATGCCTCAGGCACGCCACGAACTTCAAGCGGCGCGAAACAATGGCCTTCGATATATCGGCGTGGCCTTCCTATTCAGCATCTTTGTAAATATTCTGATGCTCACAGGCCCGTTATTTATGCTTCAGGTTTATGACCGCGTTCTAGGATCGCGATCTGAAGAAACGCTGACTGCGCTGTTCTTGCTGGTGGCTCTGCTATATGGCCTGATGGCCCTACTTGACTATGCCCGCGGTCGCATCGTCGCGCGATTTGGAGCGCGGCTGCAAACTGAACTGGATGAAAGAGTCTTCGAAGCGACACTCAGACAATCGATTCACCCGCGTGCCCGATCTACCCCTGCGACGGCCCTGCGTGATCTTGAATCTATTCAAACACTGTGCAGTTCTCCCGTACTTTTGGCCGTGTTGGACATACCATGGACGCCATTGTTTCTTGCCGCGATTTTCATCTTTCATCCTTGGCTTGGCTGGCTTGCAATTGTGGGAGGAGGCATTCTGATAGTTGTCGCATTGCTCAATCAGGCTTTGACGCGCAAGCGCGTAGCGGACGCCCAAAAAGCGTCAGCCTTGGCCAACGCTTTCTCGGAAAGCGCCCGACAGGCATCCGAAGTTGTGCGCTCCCAGGGTATGCAACGCGACGTGACAGCACGTTGGATGCGGCAGAGGTCCGACGCGCTGGGGCAAACAATTGCCGCTAGCGACTGGACCGGCAGCTTTACATCTCTAACCAAATCAGTTCGGCTATTCCTGCAATCGGCCATGCTAGCACTTGGTGCCTACCTGGTTTTGCAAAACGAAATGACCGCAGGCGCGATGATTGCCGGCTCTATCCTATTGGGTCGCGCGCTCGCGCCGATAGAACAGTCGATCGGCCAATGGGGGCTCATTGAACGCGCCAGAACCTCGTGGACATCGTTGAGCAGATTTCTTGACTCAATCCCTCCAGAAGACAAGCGAACCAAGTTACCAATCCCTAAAGCGCACCTGTTGGTGCAATCCGTGACAGTCATTCCTCCGGGTGCCTCGACGCCAACCTTGCGCAATGTCAGCATGACTGTGGAGCCGGGCGAAGCCATCGGCGTTATCGGCAAAAGCGGATCTGGCAAGACCACATTGGCGAAGGCTTTGCTGGGACTTTGGCCCGCTGCGGCGGGGGAAATTCGATTGGGTGGAGCCACGCTGGACCAGTACGATGTCAGTGATCTGGGCAAGCATATCGGCTACCTGCCGCAACAAGTTACTTTGTTCAATGGAACTGTTGCCGAAAACATTGCCCGCATGTCCCTGAACCCTGATTCCGAGGCAGTTATTGCCGCGGCCAAGAAGGCCAAGGCCCATGAGCTAATCCTGAGCCTGCAAAAGGGATATGACACGTTTCTCGAAGGTAACGACAGCCAATTGTCCGGTGGTCAAAAGCAACGGATTGCGATGGCACGCGCTTTGTATGGCGATCCGGTTCTGCTGATCCTAGACGAACCGAATTCGGCTTTGGATGCGGAAGGAACCGAAGCACTCAATGCCGCAGTGCGAGAGTTCAAGTCTGTCGGCAAAGCCGTCATGATCATGACTCATCGCCCTCAAGCCATATCTGAATGCGATCGTTTAGCCGTGGTGGAAAAAGGCCAGATTGTGCGGATAGGCAACCGTGATGAGGTGCTGAGCGCAATGGTTCAAAATGCTGGTGTGATCAAAAGACAATTCGGAAAGGTGGGCGAGTAATGGCCGATATATCTGCTTCGTCCAATAAACCTGCATGGCGTATTGCCTTTCCTGCAGCCGTAGGGTTCTTCGCGCTGGCCATTTTGGTTGGCGGCATCGGTGTCTGGAGCACGCAAACGGAACTTGCTGGTGCTATCGTCTCTCCGGGGATTGTCGAGGTTCAAACAAATCGTCAGGTGGTTCAGCATCCGGATGGTGGTGTCGTGGGCGAAATCTTTGTTCGCGACGGTGACAGGGTAAATGCGGGCGATATGTTGATCCGGTTCGACGACACATTCCTGTCGTCGGAACTTACTATCGTCCAGGGGCAACTGTTTGAACTTCTCGCACGCAAGGCTCGCCTTGAGGCGGAACGCGATGGTGAGGACACCGAAGGACTGAACACCAAACTCCAGCAATTGACCGAAGACGAGCATGCGACGCAGGAACTTGTAGACGGTCAGCGCCGCTTGTTCATTGCCCGAGCAGAAACAATGGAGAAACAGTCGGAGCAACTTCGGGAGCAGAAAACGCAGATCGAAAGCGAAATCAAAGGCACGCAGGCGCAACTGGTCGCTTTGAGAGAGCAAGTTGCCCTGATCGAGGACGAGTTGGAAGATCAGGAAAGCCTTCTGACAAGGGGCCTTACACAGACCAGCCGCGTTTCGGCATTGAAGCGCGAAAGCGCAAACCTGAACGGTGAAATCGGGCAGCTCGAAGCGACCGTAGCCCGGCTTAAAGGCCAGATCGCCTCGACTGAGATCGAGATCGTCCGCCTTGGCGCAACCCGAAGGGAAGAAGCCATAACAACTTTGCGCGACCTGCAATTCCGCGAGATTGAACTGGCCGAACGGCGTCTTTCACTGCGTGAACAGTTGTCGCGCATGGATATTCGGGCACCTGTCTCGGGTGTCGTTTATGGAAGCACGATCTTTGCGCTGCAATCGGTGGTCCAACCCGCCGAACCTATGATGTATGTGGTTCCGCAGGACACCCCACTGAAAGTAACGGCGCGGGTGGATGCCATTAATGTTGACCAACTCCATGTTGGGCAGGCGGCTACACTGAGGTTTACAGCTTTCAACCAAAGGCAGACACCAGAAATCGACGGCCATGTCGCTACCATTTCGGCTGATGTGTTTACGGACGAAAAAACCGGGTATAGTTTTTATCGGGCCGAACTCTATCTGGATGAGGGCCAGTTGGACCGTCTCCACGGCCAAGTTCTGCTTCCGGGCATGCCCGTTGAGACTTTGATCAAGACGGACGAGCGAACGCCGCTTTCCTATTTGACCAAACCGCTCACAGACTACTTCGTGAAGGCATTCCGCGAGTAAATTGGAGACGGCAGGTTATTAACCGGCATGGTTCTTCTAGGGTCGTTCATTGCGCCCGCAATTCCTTGGAAACGGTCCCGTCCCTGATCCATTCATCAAAAAGAGACAGCACTGCGTCACTGAACTCACTATCATTAATATGCGCGTCCACCTCGGTCATTGGCGTCTGTCCAGGAATAATCTTTCGGGCTTCGTCAACCAATGCGGCAAGCCCTTCTGGATCATGCGCCTCTTGCCCTTCCCTGTCCCATTCTTCGACTCCACCTAGGGGCAAGAAGAAGTGTGTTGCCCCTTTGGCGGCTGCCATTCGTTTTGCCATCTCACGTATCCACATGCGGCGTTCTTCAGCTGTGAAGACAGAGCTTTTGATCAATCGATTGTGTTCGTGAAAGGGGCGGTCGACATATTGCGGCGGGATATCCTGCCAGCCAGCAAAATCCACCAAGTCTAGGGCTCCAGGCGCCACCATCTGAGGTGTCCCGACCTTTCCTGCATTTGTAAGCCGGTCTTCACCACTGGAAACGAGCGACCCGGCCATCAGGTTGCCGAATTCCTGCATAGAAAAATCCATGACGCAATTGAACGCTCCCTCACCGGCCAGCTTTTCAAAAGCCATGCCGCCCATTCCCGTCGAATGAAACACCGCCACGTCAAACCCTCGTTCTTCAAGTGCAGGTTTCAGTGTTTTCATGTATTTCAAGCAGGATGATCCCAGCGAGGTCATACCGACCATGGGTCGATCTGAAGAGGGCGGCTGAACAGCTTTTGTGGCTCCTACGATGGCTCCGGCAGCCTGGGAAAGGGATGACCGGCATACCGAATTCAACCCATAGAGGCCGCCTGCCCAAAGGATCATCTGGATGTCAGGCGCCAAACGATCAGGGGGGACTAAGGCAGAAAAGCTGACGGTTGAGGCGATGTATTTTGGCACTCCCATGGGCAGGACTTGAGCACAATCGAGCGCGAGGTCCGTGCCCATCGTGCCGCCGATTGCCAACATTCCGTCAAACCGCCCTTCTGCATGTTCTTTCGCAACCAACGACGCAGCCCCCCGTGACATGACACGAAAGGCTTTGTTCTCGTCTCCTAACGCAATGACGTCATCAATGGTCATGCCGCCAGCGGCGGAAACATCGTGCTTGCTGATATCCGTCGGGTCGGAAGGAACACCCAATACGCTCACATCCATACTCAGAACATTGGCTCCTTGTCCCTTGATGCATTGTTCGATGAACCTCATTTCGGGTTCCTTGGTGTCGTAAGTGCCAATTACCAGGATGGTTCTTTTTGACATTCGTTTCCTCCTAGCGATCGATACCGCCGCAACCAAATTATCTTAAAGCTGAATCCAGGCGGATTTCAGATCCAAATACTTGTCCATCGCATGCAGTGATTTGTCGTGCCCGTTGCCTGATTGCTTGACCCCTCCCAACGGGACCGTCATATCGGAACCGCCATATGTATTGACGTGGATGACACCGGACCGCACCGCGTCAACCATCCGATGCGCACGGCTTATGTTCGAGGTCCATATCCCGGCGGACAGCCCATAGTCGGTGCTGTTGGCCAGCCCAATTGCCTCAGCCTCGTCCTTGAACGTCGTAACCGCCAAAACTGGGCCAAAAACCTCTTTTCGAAACAGGTTATCGGTTGGTTTGACCCCACTCATGATCGTGGGCGACATATAGTAACCTCCGGTTTCCTCCAGTATCCGCTCGCCACCCGTAACGCAGCGAGCGCCCTCGTCTTGGGCCGTATGAACAAAATCCAGATTGGACGAAAGCTCAGCGAGAGAATGTACGGCACCTATCTGGATTTTCAGATCCAGTGGGTCGCCAACGCGGAAAGCACCCGCATGGCGCGCCATTTCGGCCACGAAATCGTCAGCTATGTCGTCTTGTACCAGCAGCCGGGATGCAGCCACACAAACCTGACCTGAGTTCCGAAAAATACCTGCTGCTGATATTGCCGCTGCCTGAGCCAGGTCTGGCACGTCGTTGAACACTATATTTGGAGACTTTCCGCCAAGCTCAAGATAACAGCGCTTTAGATTGGACTCCGCCGAATACTTCATTAAGCACCGTCCTGTGGCACCCGATCCGGTAAAAACAAGAATATCCACGTCCATGCTCAAGGCCAAGGCCTCTCCGACGACCGATCCTTTTCCGGTCACCACGTTGAACACGCCATCAGGCAACCCTGCTTCAGAAGCCAGCTCAGCTATTTTGAGTAGGGTAAGCGAGGCACTTTCAGCAGGTTTCAGAACAATAGAATTGCCGGCGGCCAAAGCGGGCGCGATTTTCCAACTGCCGATCATCAAGGGAAAATTCCACGGCACAATTGCCCCCACTACACCAACTGGAGTGTGGTGAACCAAGCCCAGTACGTCATTGGGCGTTGGAGCGATCTGACCGTAGATCTTGTCGATGGCCTCGCCATAGTACCGGAACGTAGCCGCGGCTGACAAAGCTTCCGCCTTGTAGGCCATATTGACCTCGGTTCCATTGTCACGAACGCCCAGCACGGCCAATTCCAAGGCTCGCTCCTCGATCAGATCTCCCAGCCGCATCAAGATCTTCTTGCGGGCAGCAGGCGCCACGCGAGACCAGCGACCATCCTCGAACGCGGCCCGAGCCGAGTTCACTGCCTTGGCCATGTCTTCCGGAACACCCTTGGCGATCCGCGTCAGGAATTGACCATTGATGGGGGAGATGACTTCCAGGTGCTCTCCCGATACCGAAGAAACAGATTTGCCATCGATGAAATGGCCCTGATCGGGAATATCCTGGCGTCGGATGCGATCTATAGCTGCCTGGTCAAGCATTCAAATCACCCTTGTTGTGTGGTTGTTTCCGGTCCGACAGGCTCGGGGTTCCGGCGGGCTTTGTGTTCTCGGATCAAGGCTCTGATATGCAACGCGAAAATTAGCGCGATCATTGCGAACAGGAAGGCGGCGATGGGACGATCGACAAAGTCCAGTGGCGTCTTGACCCGGGCCATCGCGCTGCGCAATTTGACCTCCATGATGCCTCCCAGAACCATCCCTAGAATAATTGGGACAATCGGCAGATTCAGTCGCTTTAGAATCAACCCAAATACACCGAACCCGGAAGCCAAGGCGCAATCAGTGATGGAATTTCGCAGACTGTAGACCCCGACAAAGGACAGGATGATGATCATGATTCCCAGAAAACGAGTCGGGATCTGAATGATCTTCAAGAGCAGGTTGGTCGAGAACAGCAAAAAGACCAGAACAATCACGTTTAGCAGTATCAGCGCCAGATAGATCGCCATGACAAAGTCCATCTGGCTTTCAAACAGCTGGGGGCCGGGGATCACATTGTGGACGTAAAAGACCGACAGCATCATCGCGGTTAGCGCCTCGCCCGGGATGCCAAGCGCCAGCAAGGGGATCATGGCAGCGCCTGGCACGGCATTGTTCGACGCTTCCGACGCGACAAGCCCTTCTGGCGAGCCGTCACCGAATTTTCCCGGTTCTTTCGAGCTTTTCTGGGCATAGGTATAGGATAGGAATTGCGCCGTAAACTCGCCCACTCCGGGAACCATACCCATCAAAACACCAAGACTGGAGGACACAGTCGCTACCCGCTTGATCCCGAAAAGTTCCTTGAACCCCGAAAGTAAATTACCATCGACATGCGCCTGACCTGGCGCGTGATCTTTGTCGACCAGAAGTAGTAATGCCTGACTGATGGCGAAGAGTCCGAGAACAACAACGATCAGATCGACCCCCGAGGCCAGCCAGCTTTGGTCAAATGTGAAACGTTTCGTGTATTTGACCGGTTCCAGCCCAACGGTGTTCAGCAACAGGCCAAAACTTGCCAACATCGCCGCAGCAAACGTTTGCCCCCGATGGGCCAACACCACAAGGATGATGCCCATGAGTGCCGCAAGAAAGATCTCGCGACTACCGAAATGCGGGGCGACGGCCGCAAGAACCGGCGACAGGATGATCAAGCAGATAACCGAAAAGATGCCACCGAAGAAAGAAGCCGAGTAGGCCAGCGACAACGCTCGCTGCCCCTGTCCTCGTTTCGTCATCGGATAACCGTCATAAGTGGTCAGGGCGTTGACCGCTGTTCCGGGCGTATTGATCAGAATTGCAGGGATCGCGCCGCCATACATGGATGAACCATATATACCCAAAAGCAAAGTCAGCCCGACAATGGGTTCAAAGGCAAATGTGGCGGGCAAGAGAATTGCAATTGCAACAGCCGCGCCGACGCCCGGCAATGCGCCGATGATGACACCGCCTATCGACCCGATAAGGAGGGCTGCGACCACGTTCCATTGAGCAATTATCCCGAAACCGGAGATCAGCGTATCCATCGGGATGGCCTCATAAGTAAGTCAGGGCAAACGCCCGCACTGAATCAGGGAGGTACTCATATATCTGGCCCGCCGGGATTTTGACCTGCAAGAAAGCGCGAAACAAAATTGCTACGCTGACTCCGAAGGCGGCAGATGCAGCCAAGGAGGCAAAACTCGTGAACCCACAACGAACAGCTAGAAACAGCGCGAAGAGAACTGTCGACGGCAGGTATCCAAGGTAAGGGACCACCAACACATAGATGAGGAAATAGGCAACAAATTCCAGCGACCTCAGCCAGAAAAGTACTTCGCGCCAACGACCGGGAATTCGGGGGGACAGGGCTGAACTCAGGCAATGAAGCGCACCGAACAAAACCATTCCGTAAACCGCGATGGTTGGCCACAACGAAGGTTGTGCAAACCATTTGGTTCTTTTGACTAGCTTGGTTTGCTCTCCAAGCTGCGTCAGAAGAAAAAACGAGAAAGCGAGAAAAAAGATTGCAAATACAATGTCACCTGGCCGGCGATAGCGTTTGAACAAATCCTGCAGCGTTCTTACAAGCATTGACCTTCCTCCCTGCGAGTCATGCCCCCGGTCCATCCGGGGGCATTGAAGTCAACGAGCTTTATTCCCCAAGAATTTCAGCGACCTTGCCGAACATGGCTTTGTCAGATTCGATCTGCTCCGTGGATTCGGCCGCATCCTGCCAATAGATCAGAACACCAGTTTCATTTATCAGGCTCTGAGCTTGCTCGGACTGCAGCGCCTTCTGCGCTGCTGCAGCAATCTTGTCGCGCGCCTCCTGAGGCACGTCTTTGTGAACGAAAAGCCCGTTCCACAATGACAAGGTCAGACCGGGTACCAGCTCGGTAACGGTTGGGGTGTCAGGTGTGATTGCGATACGCTGACTGCCGATACTTGCCAGAATGTGCAGATCATCCTTGCACGGCATGATCTGCTGCAGCGTCGTGTTGATGACATCCACATCGCCTGAAGCAAGTGTGTTGCAGTTCAGTTCGTCGAATGCGGCTTCACTTGCAAAGTCAAACCCACTTTCGATGGCTGCAGCCATAGTGATCTTGGTGGGCGGCAGGAACGTCCCGAAATGACCCAGTGCCACTTCGTTATCCTTGCCATGGGCAACAAGCTCCTCCCAACTCGAATACGGGGCATCTCCAGATGCGGCCACCACGAATGGATAGGTCATGAATATTCCCAGTGGCTCAAATGGGTTCGGAGAAAGTTCAGGAATGCCTATTTCCGGCCCGATGACCGGAACGCCCACCACGAACGAACCCACAGTATAGCCATCCGCAGGCGCGGTCGCGACCTCCACCGCCCCGGGAAACGGCCCGCCACCACCACCGGGCTTGTTCACTACAGCAGCCGGAACGCCGTACATCGACTGGAACTCATCCGCGATCAACCGGGTCAATACGTCCTCCAGATCACCTGGAGGCCACGGCACCACAAACGACACAGGTTTTTCCGGGTACTCTGCGAAAACCGCACTTGCCGTCAACACAAAAGCGCCTGCGAAAGCAGTTAGTTTGACCATAAGATTTCCTCCCAAGTTGGCTCATTATTTGAACCGTTATTTCAAAAATAAGATTGCTATATTAACTTCTTTGTGTCAAGCTTGATGTCGAGATGAGACGTAGCAGCAGGGCTTAAAAGGTGGGAACGACACTGAAGGCATTGTCCTTGTTGGACCTTTTTTCGACACGACACCCTGAACTGGGGCTGTCGCAAGTTACGCGCATGTCCGGCCTGAATAAGGCGACTGCGTTGCGTCTTCTTGGTGAGTTGTGTGAATTCGGCTTACTCGAGCAGAAATCGGACACCAAGCTCTATCGTCTCGGCAGTACGGTTCTGAGGCTCGCCAATCAAAGGGAAATGGCTTTTCCCACCCGATCCATTGCTCGCCCAATCCTACGGGAGTGTGTAGGAGCAACTGGAGAAACCGTTCATATGTCTCTGCTGGACAGATTCCACTTGAACACAGTTGCAATTGAAGAAACTCAAAGCCACTCGGTACGTGTAGTAGTGGATCCTTCCGAAATCCTGCCCCTGCACGCAACGGCATCGGGTTTGGTTGTAACTGCCTTTGGCAACAAACGCCTTTTGGAGCACCTCCTGACCCACGATCTACACAAGGTAACGAACGAAACAGTCACCAATCGCTGCGATCTTGCTGCAATGATTTCTACTATCCGCGACCGTGGGTATGCGGTCGCCGAAGGGTCATTCGAAGAAAGCATCAAAGGAATTGCCCGCCCTCTGTTCGACGGCAATCAAATGGCTGTTGGCGCGATTGCGGCGGCTATTCCAACTTCTCGTGCCACACCGGAACTCGAAGCCAAATGTCTGATATCACTGGAACGTGCGGCGGAAGAAATAACATCCGCCCTCGGGGGGCGCCCCCCGCATGACTATCCAAACTCAACTCACTGAACGAAGCCGAACCTCAATCGCAAAGTTCGTTTTTGAGAGATCCTCTCGTCTTATTCATGATCCGGAGTTCAAGCCAATGAAAGATTCGAACTTTCTGATGGAAAATAACGGTCGCCATTTTTGGCAACCGATGACTCATCCTGCAGATGCTCAAACCAACCCACCTACCATTCTGACCGGCGGAGAAGGGGTTCACATTGTTGATGTCGAGGGGCGCAAGACTATCGACGCGGTCGGAGGCCTTTGGAACGTTAATTTGGGCTACTCTTGCGAGCCAGTAAAAGAAGCCATCGCCCAACAACTGTGCGACCTGCCATACTATTCATGCTTTCGAGGCACCACCAATGACAAAGCGATTGAGCTATCTTATGAATTGGCTGAATTCTTCTTGGCGGACGGATTAACGCGTGCTTTCTATACGTCCGGCGGGTCTGACTCGGTCGAAATTGCGTTGAAACTCGCCCGTCAATACCACCGGATCAGAGGCGAAGCTGGGCGCACAAAGTTTCTCAGCCTGAAATACGGCTATCATGGAACCCATTTCGGTGGCGCAAGCATCAACGGGAACGGTAAGTTCCGCAATGCCTATGAACCGATGCTGCCTGGTTGCTTCCATATTCCCGCACCATATACCTATCGGAACCCATTCAATGAATCCGACCCCGAGCGACTCGCGCAACTGTGCTTGCAAGCTATCGAGGCTGAAATCGCGTTTCAGGGTGCAAATACGATCGCAGCGTTTATCATGGAGCCAATACTCGGCGCTGGTGGCGTAATCCCCCCACACAAGAGCTTCATGCCGAAAGTTCGTGAAATTTGTAACAATCATGGAATCTTGCTGATCGCCGACGAAGTCATTACCGCCTTCGGCCGAACAGGCGACGAAAGCGGGTCTCGTCATTGGGGTGTAAAGCCGGATTTCATGACAACCGCCAAAGCGATCACCAACGGATATTTTCCGTTCGGGGCAGTCATGGTTTCGGATGAGGTTTCAACAGTTTTTGAAACAGATACCAGTGGCATGGCCTCCGTTGACTCGGGCTACACATACTCAGGTCACCCCGTCGGTGCCGCAGCCGCACTGGCGTCGCTGGCCGAAGTTCGAAGGTTGCGGGTGTGGGAAAACGCTGCAACCAGGGGGGCCGACTTGTTCAGTGGCTTGCAAAAACTCAAGGAAAAACACGCATTGATTGGCGATGTGCGCGGTGGCGAAGGCCTGATGTGCGCTTTGGAACTGGTATCGGATCGAACGGTAAAATCGCCCGTTTCAAAAGATGTCCCTGTCAAAGTTCAGAAAGCGACTTATCAAGCAGGCGCAATGATCCGTGTCTCGGGTTGCAACATCATTCTTTCACCTCCGCTCATCATAACCGCTGAAGATGTCGAGACGATACTGTCCGCGCTCGACGCGGGATTGAGTTCGATCGAATGAACAATGTAAGTCACCCTTTCGGATCCTGAATTTTCAAAGTTCGTTCAGCAAATCCGGAAATTGTTCGAGCCTGCGTGCACCGAATTGGGTTTGAACGGCCGATGGTTGGTGCTTGTCGTGGCCAAGCTGTCCAGCAGGAGCTGTCTCCTGGTCTTTGAGAAAGAGACTAATGTACAGCGCCCGTTATTGAGGTTTGGGCGACGGGTGTTCTGCTCGGGCCTTTCCATTGCGCACAGTATACACGGCAGGCAGGGTGGAATTAGACATACCTCATGCGGGATCGTCGACTGCTCAAGCTTTCTGGCATTCGCAAATTGCGCCATTTCGTGTTCCACTTATCCTGATTGCCTAAGAACTTCTCGCGAATCGGCGACATGGTCTATTCGCGCACGCGCAGCAGCCATGCGATCGAAAGAGCGCGCAAGGTGTCCAGAGTCATTTCCTATAATTCAAAATTCGGCATTTCGGTCTCATCCCCGAAAAATGCCTTCTCAAGACAATCTCCGGCCAAGTGTCGCTACCATCAAAACTTGCTCTCCAGTTTTTCGCTGAACACTGGCGCTCAACCGTCTCACGATTGCAGAGAAACAAACAGTCGCGAGGAATTGCATCAAGTGGGGCAAAATGCGCATCTCTGACCGATTGATCCCAAACGCATAGGGATGTAAGGGAAGCTTGTCAAAACAGTGTCTCTGCAGGGTCGGGTCAATCAATCCGCTCCGCTTTCGTCACCACGCGGGTGGCCTCACACTCTTGGATCCCACGCCCAGAAAGGCAAAAAAGGTAAAGTAATATGGCAGATAAATCGAACTTCGACATATTGTATACCATTGTAGACGAAGCGCCGGAACTGGCGAGCGCATCCTTCCTGCCGATCATTCGAAAGTTCGCTTCGGCCGCAGGCGTGAGCGTCGGAACCAAGGATATTTCCCTTGCGGGACGCATCATTTCAGCATTCCCCGAAAACCTGACCGACGGGCAGCGCCAAACCGACGATCTTGCGGCATTGGGTGATTTGGTCAAGACCCGCGACGCCAACGTGATCAAACTGCCAAACATCTCCGCCTCGGTGCCGCAGTTAGTGGCGGCAATCACCGAGCTTCAGGGACAGGGGTATAACATCCCCAACTACCCCGAAAATCCCAAGACAGTTGAGGAAAAAGAGACTCGTGCCCGATACGATGCCATCAAGGGTTCAGCCGTCAATCCGGTCTTGCGGGAAGGAAACAGCGATCGCCGCGCAGCAAAGGCGGTCAAGAACTATGCTCAAAAGAACCCGCATTCGATGGGCGAATGGTCCAAAGACAGCAAGACCAAAGTCAGCTCGATGCCCGGCGACGATTTTTATGCCAATGAGAAATCAGCAACCATCACAGCCGCTCAGACAGGTGATGCCAAGATCGAGTTCGTCGACAACGATGGCTCGGTCACTGTTCTGAAAGACGGTTGGAAGCTGGAAGAAGGCACGGTCGCCGACGCGACCTTCATGTCTGCTAAGGCGCTTGACGCCTTTCTTGCGGAAGCCATCGAGGACACCAAGGTGGACGGCACCATGTTCTCGTTGCACTTGAAGGCGACAATGATGAAGGTCTCGGACCCAATCATCTTTGGACATGCGGTCAAAGCGTGGCTGAATCCCGTATTCGAACAGTTCGGCGATGAAATGAAGTTGCTAGGTGTGAACCCGAATTCCGGCATGGGTGACCTGCTGGAACGCGTCAAGGGCAATGCCGATATCATAGCCGCGATCGAAGCCCTCAAGTCGGAGCGCCCGTCGATGTACATGGTCGACAGCGACAAAGGCATCACCAACCTGCATGTACCCAGCGATGTGATCGTCGATGCGTCGATGCCTGCCGTGATCCGCGCAGGCGGCAAGGGGTGGGACCAGACCGGAGCCAAGGGTGACACCAACTGCGTGATCCCTGACAACTGTTATGCTTCGATCTATGACGAGACGATCAAGTTCTTCAAAAAAAACGGCGCATTGAACCCGGCAACTGCAGGCGCCGTGGCGAACGTTGGCCTGATGGCGCAGAAGGCCGAGGAATATGGCTCCCACCCGACCACATTCGAGGCGCAGGCAGACGGCATTATCCGTATTGTCCTGGCAAATGGCGAAGTCCTGCACTCGCACCAGGTCGAGACCGGTGATATCTGGCGTGCCTGCACCGTCAAGAAAGCACCGATCGAAAACTGGATTCAACTTGCGATGGACCGTCAGCGATTGACCGGGTCCGAAGCAATCTTCTGGCTGGACGCCAACCGCGCCCATGACGCCCAACTAATTGACTATGTCAAACCAACCCTTGAGGCAGCGGGCGTTGCTGACAACTTCCTGATCATGGCCCCACGCGAAGCCACCAGGCAGTCGCTTGAGACAATCACCGAGGGCGAAGACAGTATCGCTATCACTGGCAACGTGCTGCGTGACTACTTGACCGACCTTTTCCCAATCTTGGAATTGGGCACTTCAGCAAAGATGCTTTCGATCGTCAAACTGATGAATGGTGGCGGCCTGTTCGAGACCGGTGCTGGCGGATCGGCTCCGAAACACGTGCAGCAGTTGGTTGAGGAAAATCACCTGCGCTGGGACTCGATGGGTGAGTTCTGTGCATTGGGTGAATCGCTAAACTTCCTCGCGGATGTTAAAGGCAATGCCAAAGCTGGTGTTCTGGGCCGTGCGGCCGAAGATGCGACCCAAGGCATCCTGGACAACAACAAGTCACCGAGCCGCAAGGTTGGTCAACCAGATAACCGTGACAGCCACTATTGGTTCGCCCGCTACTGGGCCGAAGCACTGGCTGAACAAGATGACGATGCCGACCTGGCCACCGTATTCGCTCCGATCGCTACGGAGTTGGCCAACAAAGAGGATGCAATCCTATCGGAGTTTGCGGCGGCACAAGGAAAGGCAGCCGATCTGGGCGGTTACTACCACACTGACCCTGCGAAAACTGCGGCCGTCATGCGCCCATCAGCGACACTTAACGCCATCATTGGCAGACAATAACAAGACAAAACCCCCGGAGAAAATCTTTGGGGGTTCTACTTTGCTTGTGGCTTAGGTGCACCTCCCAGTTTTTGCGTGATTTCGGCCGCCGCCTCGGAAACCGCATTGCCGAACATTGCAATCGTTTCAACGGAAAAACGACTGCTTGGGCCAGATATGGAAATCCCGGCGCAGGGTTGCCCGGATTCGTCCAAAATCGCACTGCCAATGCAGGACATGCCATCATAGCGCTCTTCCGCATCAAACGACCAGCCACGCATTCTTGTTTCCGCCAGATCCCTGAAGAGATCCTCCGAGCTTGAGCGTGTGTGTTCGGTAAAAACGGTCAGACTAACGTCTTTGAGAAGGTGTTTAACCTCGTTTTCCGTCAGCATTGCCAAAATGGCCTTGCCTGTTCCGGACGCATGCATGGCCGTGCGGGTCCCTGGCGGAAAGAATGCCCGAATCGGGTTGCGCGTCTCAACCTGATCAATGAACACGACCTGAGCTCCGTCCGGGACCGCCAGATTGGCCGTTTCGCCGGTCTTCTCCATTAACGCCCGCATGACCGGTTGCCCGATTTCGGTCAAACTGGTGCGATGCAGATAGACTGACCCAGTGCGATAGGCTTCGATACCTATCATCCACTCCTGCGTGGTTTCGTCAAAAGACACAAAATCGTTTTTTTGCAATGTCGTCAGAATTCGATGGGTAGTTGCAGCCGGGATTTTCATTCCAAGAGACAAATCTGTCAGCGTTGCCCGCCCTGCTGTCGCTAAGGCCACCAACAAACCGAGTGCGCGATCCAATGATTGCAAAGTGGCGACATTGCTGTCCGAGAATGGTGATTTCGGCCGCCCGCGCGGTCGCTTCTGGATCGTCATGGTCCAGTCCTCCTGCCACCACTTTGCCAGATCGGGCCGTGAAAAGGCAAAGAAAACATTTTCCAAAAGCGTGGGATATCTTTCACTGAAAAATAATTTTGTGTTTTATATAAGTGTCTTAATATTTTCATTCATATTTCGGAAATATTTTTCAAAAAAATTGCAAAGCAAAAAACAACCAGCCATGCTTGCAGCAAGCAATGGAGGTTACCGCCATGTCCGATCAAAACCCCGTCTTCATTCCCGGCCCGACCAACATCCCGGATCGCCTGCGCCTTGCGATGCAGGCGCAGACACGGGATCACCGCGCGCCTGATTTCGTAGACACTTTCGCACCCGTTCTAGAAGATACCAAGAAGGTCTTTGCCACTACCAAAGGCCAAGTCATCACCTTTCCCGCCAGTGGCACCGGCGGATGGGAAGCGGCGGTTTCCAATACGCTTAGCCCCGGCGATAGGATTCTTGTGGCACGCTATGGAATGTTCAGCCACCGCTGGATCGATCTGTGCCAGCGCCACGGTCTTGACGTCCAGGTCATCGATTGCCCGTGGGGGAGTGGCGCGCCTGCAGACAAATTCCAGGAAATCCTGTCTGCTGACAAGGAGCATCAGATCAAGGCAGTCCTGACGACACATAACGAAACTGCCACTGGTGTCCTTTCAGACATAGGCGCGGTGCGCCGCGCGATGGACACCGCTGATCATCCAGCCATGCTGTTCGTCGATTGTGTCAGCTCGTTGGCCTCGGTTGATTTCCAGTTTGATCGCTGGGGCGTGGATATCGCTGTTTCCGGCTCGCAAAAGGGGTTCATGCTGGCCACCGGCATGGCGATCCTCTGCGTCAGCCCCAAGGCGCTGGAGGCAATGAAATCCGCCAAACTGCCGCGCACATTCTTTGATTTCCGTGACATGATGATAGCCAATGCCTCGGGCGGGTTTCCCTACACCCCACCTCTGCAACTGATTTACGGCATGCGCGAAAGCCTTAAGATGCTGTTCGAGGAAGGTCTGGACAACGTCTATGCCCGCCATCACCGGTTGGCCGAAGGCGTGCGCCGTGCAGTTGATGCCTGGGGTCTCAAACTGGTTGCTCAATCCCCAGACCTCTATTCCGATACCGTTAGCGCGATTTTTGTACCCGAGAGTTTCGACAGCAACGCTCTCACGGATCACGCATTCAGCGCATATGGTGTATCCTTCGGCATCGGCTTGGGCGAAATGAACGGTAGGGCATTCCGTATCGGACACTTGGGCAGTCTGACCGATGTGCTGGTTCTGTCTGGTCTAGCCACCATCGAAATGGCCATGGCTGACCTGAACTATCCGATTGAACTGGGCAGCGGGGTCGCGGCAGCGCAGGATTACTATCGCACCAGCCGCCAGACACCGACCAAAGCCGCAGCGTGAGGAGGACCGTATGCTCGACTACACTTCAGCGGCAGATCTGACGATCGACCACATGCGCGAGGCGCATGAAAGTATAAAACCACATATCCGACGCACACCGGTCTTGACCTCGGATTATCTGAACGACCTGACCGGCGCGCAGGTGTTCTTCAAATGCGAGAATTTGCAGGAGGCCGGGGCATTCAAGGTGCGCGGTGCCTGCAACGCGGTCTTTGGGCTTTCCAACAAGATGGCGGTAAAGGGGGTTTGCACTCATTCCTCGGGCAACCATGCCCTGTCGCTCTCATATGCCGCAGGCCGCCGGGGCATTCCGTGCAACGTCGTCATGCCTCGCACCGCGCCACAGGCCAAAAAGGATGCGGTGCGACGCTATGGGGGAACCATCACCGAATGCGAACCTTCAACCTCATCGCGTGAGGCCACCTTTGCCGAGGTTCAGGCGCGGACGGGTGGCGAATTTGTTCACCCTTATAACGATCCGCGCGTGATCGCGGGACAGGCCACTTGTTCGGCGGAACTGCTGGAACAAACCGACGGGCTCGACGCAGTAGTCGCCCCCATCGGTGGCGGAGGCATGGTATCAGGCACTTGTCTGACCGTTTCGAGCCTTGCTCCTGAAACTGCAATTTATGCGGCGGAACCGGAACAGGCTGACGACGCTTACCGTTCGTTCAAGGCCGGGCACATCATTGCCGACGATGCGCCCAAAACGGTGGCAGATGGGCTGCTGGTGCCACTCAAAGAGAACACCTGGCATTTCGTGTCCAACTACGTGACCGATATCTTCACTGCATCCGATCAGGAGATCATTGATGCGATGAAACTGACCTGGAAATACCTGCGTGTGGTGATCGAGCCGTCTTCGGCCGTACCGCTCGCAACGATTCTGAAGAACCCCAGCACGTTCCGAGGCAAGCGCATCGGCGTCATCGTCACCGGTGGCAACGTGGATCTGGACAAATTGCCCTGGGTCAAAGGGTAAGGAGGAAGACCAATGAACAAACCGGCAAACATCGACGATCTGGAAGTTGGCTTTGACATCCCAGCCACCATTGGCATGGATGAAAGCGAAATTCAGACCCCATGCCTGATCCTCGACTTGGATGCATTGGAGCGGAATATCAAAAAAATGGGCGACTATGCCAAGGCGCATGGCATGCGACACAGGGTGCACGGCAAGATGCACAAATCGGTGGATGTTGCCAAACTGCAAGAGGAACTGGGCGGCGCGGTTGGCGTTTGCTGTCAGAAAGTGTCCGAGGCTGAGGTTTTTGCCCGAGGCGGCATTAAGGATATTCTTGTTAGCAATCAGGTGCGCGACCCCGCCAAGATCGACCGACTGGCCCGTCTGCCAAAACTCGGCTCACGCATCATTGTCTGCGTTGACGATATTGACAACGTGGCCGACCTGTCGGCAGCGGCTCAGAAATACGGTACCGAGTTGGAGGTTTTCATCGAGATTGACTGTGGCGCAGGCCGCTGCGGCGTGACCACAACCACTGCTGTGATTGAAATCGCCAAAGCAGTTCAGGGCGCTCCAAACCTGAAATTCACCGGCATTCAGGCCTATCAGGGCGCGATGCAGCACCTTGATACCTACGAGGCTCGCAAGGAAAAGCTCGACATCGCCATCGCGATGGTCAAGGACGCGGTCGTGGGCCTTAAAACTGAAGGCATCGAGTGCGAGCTGGTCTCAGGCGGCGGTACAGGATCGTATTATTTCGAAAGCAACTCGGGCGTTTACAATGAACTGCAATGCGGCTCGTACGCATTCATGGATGCCGATTATGGCCGCATTCTGGATAAGGATGGAAACCGCATCGACCAAGGAGAATGGGAAAACGCGTTTTTCATCCTGACCTCGGTAATGAGCCACACCAAGGCCGACAAAGCCATTTGTGACGCGGGCCTCAAAGCCCAGTCCGTCGATAGCGGCCTACCCTTTGTCTATGGGCGAAATGATGTGGAATACATCAAATGCTCTGACGAACACGGCGTGATCTCGGACCCGAAAGGTGTCCTCCAGGTCAATGACAAGTTGCGCTTGGTGCCTGGCCATTGCGACCCCACAGCAAATGTCCATGACTGGTATGTCGGCGTGCGCAATGGAAAGGTCGAAGCTCTGTGGCCGGTTTCGGCCCGTGGTAAGGCTTTTTGATCAGATAGCCTCGAGGCCTGGGATGCGGTGCTCCTTCTTCTCCGATCTCCGCACTGCGACCACAACAAAGAAAGCACGGTGACAGACATGACTGAAGAAACGGATGGCCTACTGATCGTAAGCGAAGCCTTGTGCGAAAAACTGGTTGGACGAAAACAGGCCTTTGACGCTGTCGAGGCGGTCTTCGCCGCTATGGCGCGTGGCGATGCGTATAACTTTCCTGTCGTCCGCGAGGCAATCGGCTATGCCGACGCGCTTTACGGCTTCAAATCCGGCTTTGATCGCGCCGGTATGGTGTTGGGCGTCAAGTCGGGCGGCTATTGGCCAAACAACATGGACAAGGGCCTGACCAATCACCAGTCCACCGTGTTCCTGTTCGACCCTGACACTGGGAAACTGGCGGCTCTGGTGGGCGGCAACTATCTCACGGCAGTCCGTACTGCGGCCTCATCCTCGATCTCGATCGCCCATTTGGCACGCGAGGATGCTAAAGTGTTGGGCATGGTCGGCGCGGGTCATCAATCCACCTTCCAGCTGCGCGCGGCGGCCGAACAACGCGATTTTGAAAAGGTCGTCGCTTGGAACCCGCATCCAGACATGCTGCCTCGCCTCGGGGCTGTCGCCGAGGAGCTTGGCATGGCGTTTGAAGTGGTTACACCAGAAGACTTGGGTGCACTGGCCGACGTCATCATCACCATTACGTCTGCTTTTGAGCCTTTGCTTATGAAAGACTGGATCAAACCCGGAACCCATATCGCCTGCATGGGTACCGACACCAAGGGCAAGCAAGAGGTCGATGCAAACCTCGTTGCCGCGTCCGCGGTTTTTACCGATGAAGTCGCTCAATCCGTGTCAATCGGTGAGGCGCAACACGCCACTGCCAACGGCCTGATTTCAGCGGATGATATCACTTCAATTGGTGCCGTAATCAATGGAGACCAACCAGGCCGAACCAGTGACGAGCAGATAACGTTGTTCGATGGTACGGGTGTCGGGCTGCAAGATCTCGCCGTAGCATCAGTCGCCGCTCGGCTGGCAAGGGAACAAGGGTTGGGGTTAGTTGCTTAGGAGGCCCGCTAGCTTCAGTGTGCTACCGTGGGATTTTCACAAACAGGCTAGCGGCTTGCACGGCCGAAAACTAGCATGACCGGTGTTTGTCCAGAGAATGAATTCAGATTCATGGTTTCGGTAAGATAGGACGCGTGGTTTCGCATGCGTGCAAATGGGGTGGATTCCGGTAGGGGGCAGGATTGTAGTGCTCTGCCTCCTGAAAACTGGATCGTTTGAAGCTGGGTTTTTCCGCTAGGTTTCCTTGGCTGGGAAAGGAGCGGAATCGCATGAAAGCATCGAAGTTCACGGAGGCGCAAAAGGCCTTCATTCTGAAGCAGGGCACGCCGGTCGCGGAGATCTGCCGCAAGGCCGGGATCAGTCAGGCGACGTATTTCAATTGGAAGAAGAAGTATGGCGGGCTGCTGCCGGACGAGATGCGTCGGTTGAAGGCGCTTGAGGATGACAACACCCGGCTGAAGAAGATCGTGGCCGATCTGACGCTTGACCGTGAGATGCTTCAGGACGTCATTCGGCGAAAGCTCTGAAGTCTGGTCGTTTGCGCGAGATCGTGACCAGGATGTGCGTCGACTGGGGCGTGTCGATCCGGAAGGCCTGTGGGGCCATCTGCTTCGACACCTCCACCTACCACTACGAGGCCCGGCGAACGGATCAGGCTGCCGTCGAGAGGCGGATCAAAGAGATCGCGGAGACGGGTGTGCGCTATGGTTACAGACGTGTGCACGTGCTGCTGCGACGCGAAGGATGGGTGATCAACATGAAGAAGACCCGCCGGATTTACAATGAGTTAGGCCTGCAGATGAGGAACAAGCACCCGAAACGACGGGTGAAGGCAAAGCTGCGGGAAGATCGCCAGGAAGCAGTCGGACCGAACGATGTCTGGGCAATGTACTTCGTGCACGACCAACTCGCCCTGGGCAACAAGCTGCGTATCCTGACCATTGTTGACACGCATTCCCGCCTCTGTGCGGCAGCCGATCCTCGCTTCACTTATCGGGGCGAAGATGTCGTGCAGACGCTCGAACGGGTCTGCGGGCAGATCGGCTATCCGAACACGATCAGGGCTCGAACAACTCGTTCTGCAGGCAGTGAAAAGTCGATCTCAATGCCCAACCCTTCGCGGTTGAAGTCGTCCAGAACGTTCAGCAGCCGGAATTGCGGTCCATCCCCCAGCCTGTCGGCCATAAAGTCCATCGACCAGAGCTCATTCGGGGGCCCAGGCACAGCCAGTTCGTCCGGCTTTTCCCGCTTCAGACGCTTGCGCGGCTTGATCCGCAGGTTCAGCTCCAGCTCGCGGTAGATCCGGTAAACCCGCTTGTGGTTCCACCTGTGCCCCTGCACGTTGCGCAGATACAAAAAACACAGGCCAAAGCCCCAAGTCTTATTTGCAGCCGTCAGGCCGAGGAGCAGGTCGGCGATTTGCTCGTTCTCCTCATCCAGCTTCGGGCTGTGCCTGTAGCACGTCTCGCTGACGCCGAACGCCCGGCACGCCAGCGCGATGCTGACCCCTTTCATCGCCACCGCTTTCACGGCCAACTCCCGGCGCTGAGCTGGCCGTATCATTTTTTTCCAACAGCCTCCTTCAGCAAGTCGTTCTGCATGCTGACGTCGGCGTACATGCGCTTCAGCCGACGGTTCTCCTCGGCCATGGCCTTCATCTCGCTGATGAGACTGGCGTCCATGCCGCCATACTTCGCCCGCCGCTTGTACAGCGTGGCACTGCTCATCCAGCGCTCGCGACAATGCTCGGCGGCAGGCACACCGCCCTCCATTTGGCGCAGCACACCCATGATCTGGGCCTCTGTGAATCGTGTCTTCTTCATCGGAATCTCCTCGTTCATCCTGCCGAGAAAATTCTACTTCCGCATCCCCTTAAGGTCGGGGGGGATTACCCATGCACAAGCTCAGAGAAGCAATGAAGGCGGAGACCCGGGACGTCCGTCTGGACGGCGAGGTCGAGGTTGATGGCGCCGTGTTCGGTGGTCATGTCCGGCCCGCCAATCTGCGGGAGGAGCGTGTCGACCGGCGGCGTCGCGCCAACCGGAGTGGGAAGCGCCGGGTGGTTGTCGTGCTCCGCCAGCGGGGCGGCCGAACTGTGACGAGAACCTTTCTTCGAGAGGCGCAGGGCGTCGAGTTCGCAAGGGAAAGGATCGCTCCAGATACCGTTGTCTCGACCGATGAAGTCGCGCATTGGGTCATCTGGAAACTGACTTTGACATGCAAAGGATCAATCATTCAGAGGGTTACAGCGTCGGAGGTGCTCATACCAACCTTGCCGAGAGCTTCTTCTCGCGGCTTAGACGGATGATTGGCGGACAGCATCTGAAGGTCGAAGGAAGGTATCTCGATGCATACGCGGCCCATGCAGCCTGGCTCGAGGATCATCGGGAGGAGAGCAATGGCCACCTGGCAGATTGCCTGATCGGCAGCGCGCTTGCATCGCCGGTCAGCGGGTCGTGGAAGGGGTATTGGCAACGACGCGCAGCGTGACGGCGTCGCCGGCACCCCAGACACACATACCTTTCTTCTTCTCGATCATCCTGACGAGCTTTCGTCGCTTGGCATGTCGCAGCGCCTGGACGACCTTGAAGACCACCGAGTTTCTGAGCGCAGTATCTGAGATGTCCAGGTTGCGCTCCACCATTACGCGCTCGGCAAGCTCTCTCGTGGTCAGCTCAACATCGACCCCGAGATGGCGGGCACAGATATCCGCGATCTCGCCCTTCTTGAAGAACCCATGGCTCACAATGTACCGGGCGCGCTGCCGTTCAGGTGCGGCGAACAGTTCAATCGTCGCGTTAACATGCGCCAGATCGTGCTTCGCATGTGCGAACTGCGCTTCGTATGCTTTAATCTGGCACAGTATCTCGGCCCGCTTCTCTGTCAGCGTGTGAACAATCAATGGTTTCGACATGCCGCCATTCCACACGAGATCTCGCCGGTCATCCAGATGGCATTTTGGTGCATTTGCTACCTAAGACCGAATGCCTGAACGCGCACTGGTCCATGAGTCTTGCGGATGCCCGTGAAATGCTGGAGGATTGGCGCAGGTACGACAACGAAGACGGACCCCACAGTGCGATCGGATATAACGTCCCGATCGCCATGCATTATCCCGATGGCGTCACCAGCCCACCATCGTGAAGGAGCCGGAAAAATCTAGCTTCCGGCGGTCCAAACTTGGGGAGCAGCGCAAATCAACGACGGTTTCTCCCAAAGACTGGATGAAAGTTGGGTCTCAGGTCAAGTTTGATGAACCCTTCGAAGGAGCAAATGAATTCGAAAAAGCGGTTTCAGCGAAGCGCAGATTATCGGGACGATCAAGGAACACGAGGCAGGCATGTCGACGGCGGAGGTGTGCCGTCGACACGGGCTTAGCAACTGTATTTTTCAAGCGATCTGAGCCGACCAGTTTTGCTGAGATTTGAGGAGTGCGTTCACGATTGGGCACGGGTTTTCCAGAAGAGGGCCCGAATCCGCGTACCGGTTTACAATGAGGCCTGCGAAAATCTTTCAGATTTGGCCCGAAACTTTTCGATGTGAGCTCGAGACAGAATTTTAAGACGCATAATCAACACATTGACGGCGAGCTTCAGTTGTGAGATCAAAACCTCAAAAGGTGTGCTTATTTTTTTGCTTTTAAAATCATTGAACCACATCTACCACAATAACCGAAATATTGTCGCTGCCGCCGCCATCCAGTGCCAGTTGCACCAAGCGATCCGATATGGTTTCGATCGGCATTTCCGACATGGCACGTTGCAACATCCCGAAAGTAGCGTATTTCGTCAATCCATCCGAGCACAACAAAAATCGGTCTCCGGGTTGCAGTGCGCCACGAAATTTATCGAGTTCCAGTTCTCCTCCAACTCCAACCGCCCGGGTAATGGCGTTGGACTGTGGATGATGTTCGGCTTCGTCCCATGTCATCTGACCGGCCAGAACCAACTCGGCCACAAAGGAGTGGTCGGATGTCAGCATCTGAATTTCACCATCGCGCATCAGGTAAATCCGACTGTCACCTGCCCACAAACCGACAAAATGCCCGTTGGCCATCATCAGAACAACCACTGTTGCCCCAATTGTCTGCCCACCGCGCTTCGAGGCTTCTTTTTGGATTGCCTCATGGGCCAGGCGCAGGATGTCACGAAGAGCATGCAGCTTGTCGGTTGGCGTCAGACCCGAAGGAATTGCGGCCACCATATCCGCAATCAGACGGCTGGCGTAATCGCCGGCAGCGTGGCCTCCCATGCCGTCCGAAACAAGCCAGATACCTTCATCCGGAAGCGCCAGAATCGAATCTTCGTTTACCTTTCGTCTCAGGCCGACATGCGTGCGTGCGTTGTAACGTACCCTGGAAAAAGTCATGTAGGTGGTGCCTCGGCCCAGATTTCGGCATGAAGATTGAACAAGCCTTGCATCTTTGGTCCGGACGGTAAACCTTCGCAGACCATCAGACGGGAACCGCCCTGAACGACTGTGCTCCAAATGCTCGGATTGCGAAAAGAATCCGACATTAGTCCCGAAGCTAGATCGGGCAAGCAACCATTTTGCCCGTTTTCCTGTCTCAGGATGATACAGTTGCCGGTTTTTTGTATGTTCGCGTTCTGTTGAGAGGATGGAACGGCTATTTCAGACAGGGCCTTGTCTAACCGATCACGAGACATGTCATCATCCAGCGCGTCCAATGCAACCCTCTCTAGGGCCTCGAATACACCGATATTGTTGAAATGGTCCAGAAAAGCACTGCTGCCGGAAACTACTGGAGCGGCGAGTGTCAGCGGAAAGCGGCGGCCCACCCGATCGACTGACGGCATCAGAACGCCCAGGACCTTTTGTGGACCAGCAAGTCCCGGTGACAGGCAGAACCGCCAGATCGGCGCGGACATGTAAAGCTCATTCCATCTTCCGGAATTCAACTCGGACCCCTGCAACAGACAGCGTTGCAACCATTCATCCCATTCGGCCACAAAAGACTGGGAAAGGCTGAGGCGAAAAAAGTCGCCAGCCGACGGCATCTTACCGAATGCTCCGAACCTCTGCCGCTGCATCAAAACGACTTGGGACAGCTGAATTTGGCAAGCGCTGGCAACGCAAAGGGATTGATCACCGATCCCGATTGTAGCTGGAAGATAGCAATCCGGCCTCCGACATTGAAAATGACTTTCTTGCGGTCGGATACGTTGGTTCGTCGCACTTCGGCCGCATCCAACAATCGAAACCACGCCCAGGGTCCATCACGGCTTAGTACGCTTTCGATGTTTTTCTTTTGCGGATCGAAACTGACCCGCGCAAGCCCAACAGGCCCCGGCCATGCCACGGCTAACGGTGATGGCAGCCCGCCGCGATGACGGAACTCCAGGGTTTGGCCGTCAATTTCCAAAGTCACACCTTTTGCCTTGGGATCGAGCGCTTCGGGCATGATCTGGAAGTTAATTGCCGGTTGCGGACCGTTTGCAAAGAACGCATCGCGGATTTCCGCTGCGTATTGCAGTTGTTGCAACACCGCCTGACTTATCCCGAGATCGGTCTGGTTCACGCCAGTTTTCCATGTCCAAGGCCGCGTGCGCATATCAACGTGCTTGATCAGGTTGTCGTTCATGAAGGCGTCGATCATCCCACCAGGCCCAAACAACTTGGCAAAATCGCCAATCGCAACGTCCGCACGCGCCCGACGGTCGAACGGGTAGCGGTTTTCCAGAACCTGCTCGCAAAACGGCAAAACATTAGCCTGCCACCGAGCATTGATCGATGCACGCGTGCTGTCCGTCGTGATGCCAGATGAGCCGTTGACAATCTGCGTAGCCCAACGTTCCATTGGCCCAGGAACACGCGCCGCTTCTTGCATGAAACGCTGCATGGCCTGCCCGCTTTCCGCTCCTGACACGCCGCTGAACGACATTTTGTTGAGGTCCTGGTACACGTCTGTCAACGAGCCCATCAGCATATCAAGTTGCGAAGGTTGCGCCTCGGGCCGTGCCGTCAACTGATGCAACCAGTCAAACCGGTCCTGAACATAGGTGCCGGGCGGCGCTATGGGTTGAGCCCCCTGCCCGGTCGCCGTTTTTGCCAGCGCCTCGAGCAAGATCTGGGTTTGCACCGAGGTATTGGCTTGCAGCTCAATTCCAGCCACGGTGGAGAGTTTGTTGCTGACCTCAGTGTCAGCCAATGCAGAGCGGTCTTCGGTGAGCCGTGTTTCGTCGGAAATCGCCATCAGGATATTCACAATCGGCGAAGTCGGTCCGGACAGGACATTTGTAACCTCGACGGCGTGACTGAGCGATTCCATTGGGATGATATCGATATCGCCCAAAATGGCGTCATACCGTGCAATGTAGTCGTTGTAATACAGGTCAAGAACATCACGGCTGAGCGCTGCAAGTGCGAGTTCCGTCTGTTCTGCTTCGCCACGCGGACCCAATACCCAGCTTTCCCGTTGAACACGCTTTGCGACGCCGACAGCTTCTCCCAAGAATACCCCGTTGAAGCCTTGATAGGTAAATATACCTTCGATCCCGGAGTTGAGCGGCTTTCCGGAACTGCGGACCAGAACACGTGTGACGGCAGGGCCGCCAACCTCGGTAAGCCGCCATTCTGGCAAAGCGGTTGAAGCAGGGCTGGCTATAATCCCATTATAAACCCTCTGGGCCAGCGGCATCTCGGACAGGATACCCTGAATCTGCTCTACCATTGGGCCGTTCAACGCAATTTCCTGCATGGGCTGACCAAGCAATGCGTCCAAATGGTCGTTCAAATCGGCTCGCAGTTGGTCGCGCGATGGCCCAGGATAGGAGACCGTCCAGTCGATATTCATCCACTCGCGAACCAGGTCCTTGTTCATCGGGCCTTGCAGCCCAAGCATCAGATAGACCTTGAGCGCTTCATAGAGGACATCCGGGTTGTTGATGTTGGCTGCCATCTGCTCTTCCAGCCGCAACAGCAACCTTGGCAAATAGCGCCGGTTCAGCGCGGCGCGATAAGTTTGTGCAGCCTGCGTGCCGATCACCTCACCCTGATACAGACCGTATGTCAGGCGGCGTTCGGGGTCGGGGTCATCAAGCACGGGATTGGCAGGCATGTCGCGAAGGTTGTTGAGCGCCTGCACTACGGGCACAAGATCGGTATCCCCGACCGGGCTGGGAGGAAGTGTTGCCGCGGCGGCCTGATAGGCGCTGACACTGTCCCGTGCCTCTGCTATCAGGTCGGCGTTGCCCAGATAGCTACGCACCAGCAAGGCACCAACACCGATTGCCGCCAAAATCGTGGCCGCGATAGAACCCCATTTGACGATTCTGTAACGGCGTTCAACCTTGTCGTCGGCAGATACCAGACCCGCCTCGCGAAAGATCACCGCTTCGAACAACCGGGTCAGGAAATAGGATCGTCCCGTCCCCTGTCCTGAACCGATGGCTTGCCGTCCGATACCAAACGTACGAGCCATGCCGAGCATCAGGCGGTCGATCGGTGTACCTTCCTGTGTACCCGATGTGAAGTACACCCCTCGCAACATATGGCGATGCTGGTATCGGCTTTCCTGGAAGACTTCGCTCAGAAAATCGCGGGCAACCTTGCGAACAGAGGCAACCTGAACCGGGAACCCGGCGACAAGCGCGCGGCGCTGGGGATCGGTCTCGGTCTGCATCCTCTCCAAGGACTGCGCATTTAGTTGCCCCAAGAGACCTGCAAACTCCTCATCAAACGCCGCAACCGGGGATTGTTCACCTTTGACCTTGTCCAGAGGCAGTGTGAAACCCCAGACCTGCTCGCGCTCTTCCTTGCCCAAATTGTCGAAGAATTCGGCGAAGCCCGCGATCAGATCAGCCTTGGTGAAAAGGACATAAACCGGGAAACGGACACCCAACGTCTCGCGCAATTCCTCTAGTCGACGTCGAACCGCCTTGGCATGTTCTTTTTGCGTCATCTCGTCCTGTAGTGACAGGTCGCTCAGGCTGATAGCGATCATCGCGCCGTTGATTGGCTGTCGCTTCCGGTACTTCTTGAGCAATCCAAGAAAACCGACCCAAGCCGCGTTGTCGACTTCGGCATCGCTTTCCTGGGTCGTATAGCGGCCGGCGGTGTCGATAAGGACCGCGTCTTCGGTGAACCACCAGTCACAGTTACGGGTTCCGCCCACGCCTCCGATTGCAGATTTACCCATTTCCCTGGCCAAAGGAAAACTCAGGCCGGAATTCACGATGGCAGTGGTTTTGCCTGCGCCCGGCGGCCCTATCATCACATACCAGGGCAATTCATTCAGATGTCTGCGCCCGTTCTTGGATTTGCGCAATTGGGACATCGCTGTCTTCAGCTTTGAGCGCAGTTCTGCGATTTCGGAGCCGATCATGTCGCCGGTTTCATCCACCGTTTCGACGATTTCCTCGGTCATCTTTTTTTCGCGACGGCGTCGAACGAAGAAAATGATCAACATTATCACAAAAAAGAAGCCGAAGATCGCGCCACCCCAGATCAAGCGGCCGCTCAAGCTGTCAAACGGGCGCCATTCGCCCCAACCAATCAAAGGGCCAAAATAGATCAGGCAACTTGCCAGCACGACCGCGACAAGCAGCAGGATGGTATAGATCGAACGGAACAGCGGCAGGATAAGTCGGTTGATAAGCATCAGTTCTGCTCCTGGACCAGCAAGACTTCGATTCTGCGGTTGGCCGCACGTCCTTCGCGGGTCGAGTTGTCTGCAATCGGCTCATTGTCTGCACGGCCTTCGGCACTAAGTCTTGATGGGTCGTTCAAGGCGTCAGCCATCTGCTGCATAACGGACTTGGCCCTTGCCAATGACAAATGCATGTTGGAGGGAAACCGTGAGGATCGGATTGGGACATTGTCTGAATGTCCCGCCACTATGACCGGCCCCGGTTCGTCGTTTAGCGCCTGAGCGACCCGATTGACGGGATCTACAAACGAATCCTGCAGCTGATCCGACCCTGACCCGAACATTCCCGACCCGGTGATCCTGATAACCAGTGTGTTGCCTGCTTCGAAGACCTTCACGATGCCCTCTTCAATTTCGGGCTGAAGGAACTGCGCCACTTTTTCAACTTTTGCTTGCTCAGGTGGCGGCGATGGAGGGGGAGGTGCTCGGCGTTGCAACTCGGCCACCGGTCCTGAATCTATCACCGAAAGTTGGCCTATCAGGTTTTCAGTCTTGGAAGACAGGGCATACGAAAGACCGGCAAATTCTAACACCAGCAAGACCGCAGTGACCCCCACCGCAATCCAGACGGGCTTCCATGCGCTGAGCGCGCGATATGGTTTGTCCGCACCTTCCCAATGCGGCGACAAATCGTATTCGAGCGGTCCTCGCTGGGCGCGGATAAGCCGAGCCAAACCTTGCCGGATCTGCAGATGTCTGTCGCTTCCCCCCTGCTCTACGCGAAGCCGCCCCTCGAACCCGAGGGACAGGCACATATAGACAAATTCCAGAAGTTCGATATTGGAGCCGGGCTCTTTCTCGAGGCGCGCCAGCAGGTCGTAGAAGCGATCACCGCCCACCGTTTCGCGGTGGAAGGTTCCAACAAGCGATTGCGTGGCCCAACTGGATTGCTCACCCCAAGGCGTGTTCAGGACCACATCATCCAGTGTCGCGCAGATAGCATACCGCGCTACCTTCACCGTCTGCGCCGCAATTCCGGCCTGAAGCGCCGCATTTTCAAAGGTGCGGACTTCGGACACCACGCTTTGTCGAAGTTTGTCCGGGTCCATGTGCTGTGCCCGGTTTCGTATGCGACTGATCAATGAAAACAAAGGTGTAGCACAAGCATTTAAGCGATTCATACCGGTCATGACGACAGGCTCCGCCGTAGGTGCGGATTGCTGCTGCTTAGTCCGCGACTGGGGAACGCCATATGCGCCGACGCCACCCGCGCCCGCCGTAGGTGCAGACGCCGGTTCAAGCGGTGGTGTTCCATACCCAGAAGGATCGCTGGCCTGAGGGGCTGCAGGCTGTTGCGAAGCGCTATGCACCGGGCGACGCCCGCCGGGGTTCGGGCGGATCACTGTTTTGTCGGTGTCGTTCGGTTCTGCGAACGGATCGTCATCTGACATTAAGTTACACCTGTTCTTTTCGAGCCTTGCTGGCCAGTCTGACCTAGCCGGAACACTCTATCAAATTAAAACAACGCGAACCCGGCTCATCGGCTCAGTGGTTGCGAATGGCCCAAAGCTCCATTGTCAGCCCCGGATACTGGCCTGAAACATGCACCGCGATGCCGCCTGATGTGGTCATCTTGCTCCAATACGGGCTGGCAGCATCCAGTTCGAAATAAACGACGCCGGAATGATACGGGATTTGCCGAGGCGCGACAGGCAAAGGTCTGAGCGTAATGCCGGGCAAGGCCGAGTTCACAAGCTGGCGGATTTCTTCGACCGGACCGGTCTTGGCCTGACCGGCAAAGTGACGGCGCACATCTTCTGCAGGAATGTCGGCGCTAACGGCAAGAACGAAACCTGCATTGCCGATCAATTTCCGGTCGGCGATGACACCAACACTTATACCATACTTCCGGGGTTCCAATGGGATCGAAATCGCGGTCTGTTCAAGAACGGAACTGAGATATTGCCGCAACATGCGGATCACCGGCGCGAACGTACCTGTCAGTTTGTCGTGCTGATAGGGACTGAATTGCGGTGCCTCCTTTTCAGAGCTCATGAAGGTTGCCAATTCACCCGCCAACGACGCACAAAGGCGAAAGGCCGTTTCAGGATGAACGTTTTCGATATCTGAAAAATGGCGAACTACCGGTAGCGCTCGGTTGATCGTCATCAGCAAAAGAAAATCTGAGATCTCTGCCGCACCCTTGGCGGGACCGCCCTCGGACAAGCGACCGGCAAGTGCTTGCATCCTGTGGGCAAGCATGCCCTCCAATTCATTCAGAAAACCGCTGAGTGCCGGGGCAGCCCGCACATCCAGACAGCTTGGTATGAAACCCCTATCAAGAATGATCTCACGATCCGGGCGCACCTCGATAATGCGGGCAATCGGAATGGCCAGACGATCCGCCAGATCATCGACTTCCAGCGCGAACTGTAAACGAAGCGTTCCCACACCGATCGTCACTGGCTTTTTCTGCTGGCTCATCACATCGGTGATTTCATGCTCGGTCGGACGCAGGCGGCTTGCCGATTGTTCCGCACCTGACAGGTCAACCTCGGATGCACCTTGACGGCGTTGCGGAACGGTCAGGTAAACCACGCAGTCCTTTATTGTTTCGGGAACTTCCAGCGCGGGCGGGTGGGTATCGGATTGCGGCATCCGGAAAACTGTCCCGTCCTGCGTCAGTCCTGAGCAGGACTTCAGTGCAATCTGACCAACTTTCAGGACCTCGTCATCAAGTTCCAGAGAACTGACGCCCCATGCATAAGGCGTGATCCGTCGGGCCAACCCCGCGACCAGCGCCTCGGTGTACCGGTCCGCCTGCTGGAAATGGTGAGGTTGCAAAAACAACCCCTCGGTCCAAAGTACCTTACTGTCCCAGGACAAACCCAGTCCTCCCTCAATTCTCATCGCCGCCAATTTCACATTGCGACGTTACTTCAGTTTTTCCAACTGCTCCTTGTAGGCGCGCGCAAACTCGCGGCTGAACAGGTCGTGGAACTCGTTTTCGGCCTGATCCGAAATTTCTTCAAATATGTTCTCGTAGGCTTCCCAATAGCGCGCTTTCTTTCCCTTAAAGAGACTGCCAAGCGCACCAGAGCTTTCGATCTTGCCCGCAACTTCATCGGGGCTGAGTTTGGCCAGGACACCCTTGAGGGCGGCCTCCATCCCCGTGACCATCGCGACTTCGTGCGCCTTGATATCGTTCAAAGCTTGTTCAGTCGCCTCTTCCGAGCCCAGATAACCACGCGCGCGCGGCTTTATCATCGCTTCGATGGCCTGTTCGGGGCTGATCGAGAATTTCAACGGATTGTTACCGCCTGCGCTTATCATGGTCTGATCAATGCGGAATTCGCTTTTGATCGAAGTGCGGGTCATCAGAATTTCCCGCAGACCGGTGATCATCGCCCGCAGAACACGCCCCATCCGCCCCATTGTGGCAGGAAGATCGGCATCATCGATCCGTAAGTCCTCGACCTCCAACGCTTCCAAAAAGGCGCGTGCCGAGGAATGATCGCCTGGCTGTTCAGATCTCTGCGGCGGAGGTGGCGCAACCGTTCCTTGCGAAGATTCCACAGCCGGGGTCGGTCGTGGCGTTGGCCCCGAAGTCTTTTCAGGTGATGGGGGTTCCTTGAATGGATCACTTGACGGTGCCTGCGCCGAACCCGAAGGCGACAGTAAATCTTCTTCCCAGTCCTCCGGGATGAAATTTGCACTGGCCGTCGGAGAGGGAAACGCATCCTGCGCCGATGGGTTGTGCGCCGCATCGCTTGCGCCTTGACCGGCATGCGGATCTTCTGGCTTGCCAAAGAACGGGTCATCATCGTCCAACGGTGGTAGCAGTTCATCCATCGGATCATTGCGTTCAAGCTGCGAATGGCCTTTTGGCGCATCCCCCGAGCCCAAGAGATCATCCAGAAAATCACCCTCGGGTCCCGCATCATCGAGTAGAGCCAAAGGATCGGGCGCATTTTGCGCCTGTCCGTGGCTCACATTGCCCTGATCCATTGGTGCAGGAATGGCATCTTCGAGCGATCCCTTTTCGGCACCTATCTCGACTACCATTTCATAGTTCCCGGCGATCAGCACATCGCCATTGTTCAACGGCGTCGGCGTACGCCCCAGCGGAAGCTTGGAGTAGTTCAAGAAAGTTCCGTTCGTACTCAGATCGACAACTACAACGTTACCGTTGTGATCTTCGACCACGAAATGGTTCTTGGAAAGCATCCTGTCCGGGTCCGGCAAAACCAGATCGTTTGTTTCGGCACGCCCAACGGTCAAAGACCCGCCTCGCATCGCGACCGGGCGACCATCACCGGGTACGGCTCCGGTCGACTGAAACTTAAGCGTGACAAACATGCTTTGAGATCAACCTCCTACCAAAACTGTAAATTCACCTTTTACGATCATGCCGCCACACGCGACATTATCCATGACGCGTGCTGCAGGCAGTTTTCCGATAAGCACAGTGGCGGAACCTTTGATGATCGGATGGGGCGCAGCCGGTGTTGCCAGATCGGTCAGCCGTGCTGCCGGCAATTTCCCCACCAAAACCGTTGTCATGCAGGGTGGGAGGATCGGCATCGGTGCAGGAACCGGTGACGGCGGTGCCGGTGGCGGTGCCAGAAGCACACAAGGATGCAGATCTGTCACTCTGGCTTGCGGGAAACCCATGATCAGCCCTCCTTTGCTCCTATTTTACCGTTTCCGCCCTTGGCGATATTGACTGCGCGGTCGATAAGCAACTGCAGATACGACTCAAAATCGTCTTTGTGGTGTTCCAGCGCCACGAGGTTCATCGCAAAGGTCAGAACCTCACCCGCACCCGGAGGGGCCGCATGTTCCGCCAACTCGCCTGGCCCCAAGGTTCCGTCGGCATAAACCACAGCTTGCGCGCATTTGACCGTTTCATCGTCCAATTCGGCGGTATCCACCGCAAGCGCAGCTTTTGCGCGGTTTTCGGGGGAAGGGCGAAACACCCACTCTTCCGCTGCGGCAAGTGACGGCGTATTGTGGTCGGGCGCCGGGCCGATAACGTCGCGTGCCGCCAGACAGGCCCACCAAATTCGTTCGCGCGGTGGCAAAATAACGGACATCAGCCTCAGAATATCGACCGGGGCGTTTTTTTCTTCCAACTCAGCCAAGACAACATCCGGCATCGAACTAGCCGGCGCCGAAAGTTTGGTGGCCAGCTTTGCATTTGCGCCAGCCAAAGCTCGCGCAGCCGGTTGCTGTGGCACCTTGGTCATGTTTTGCCATTTTGCGGTCATGATCAAAGTCCTCAGTTGATCATCGTGAGACCACCTTTGAGGGTCAGCATCCCGCTGCCGTCGACGGTGGTCATCGGGCTTTTCACGTCAGTTTTTGCCGTGCCTTCCACTGTGATCATCATGCCCTTCACCGTAACACCGGTTTGGTCGAGTTTCACCGACGATGAGCCAACTTTCAACTCGATCGACTGCGCGGCAGTCATCGTGATCTTGCCAGCACTGGCATCGACCGTGATATTCCCCAAACTCACCGTGGTGCTCTTGTCGCCCTGTTTGATCGTCTCGGAATGATCGCCGGTGACTGTGCGAGTCGACTGTCCTTCGATTGTCTCTGTCTGGTCGGTCTTGATCGTAACGGTCTGGCTACCGGTACTGATGTCAAAGGTCTGGTCACCCTTTTCTATCGTAAAGGTATGGTTGCCTTCTTTGATAGTCTCTGTGACGTGATTGAAAACTGTCTGGGTAAGATCGCCCGCGTCTTTTTTCTCCATGCCAATGGTGATCGTGGCGTTGTTCTTGATGATCTGTTCATAGTCTTTTTCTGACTGAAAACGGACCAGTTCGGCGTCTTTCTTGTCTTCAAACATCAACTCGTTGAAACCGTCTCCGCCCTTTGACGAGTTGGTCTTGATACCCGATTGTGTCGCGTTTGCCGGGTAGTCGTAGGGCGTCGGCGTTTCGGCATTGTAAAGCATTCCTGTACAGATTGGCCGGTCCGGGTCGCCCTCTTCGAACTGGATCACGACTTCCTGCCCGATACGCGGCACATGCACCATTCCCCAGTTCTTTCCCGACCACGGAGTTACCACACGAACCCAACAGGTGGTGTTCTCGTTTTTTTTCCCATCGCGGTCCCAATGGAACTGAACTTTGATACGTCCATGTTCGTCGGTGTAGATTTCCTCCCCCGAAGGTCCGGTCACGATCGCAGTATGCAGCCCGCTGATCTGGGGCCAAGGCGTCACCAGCGGGGTTCGAAAGGGTTCGGCTTTCGGAATCGCATGAAAATCGTTGGAATACAATTCCTTGGCGTCCTTTGGGAAAGGAAAGGCGTCTTTTTCAATATCCTTGCGCTCGGCGTCGGCAGTGTAGTTTCCAGGTGCCTGCATGTAATGCGCGGCGCTGATGACAAGATAGTCGGTGGCTGTATCCTTGATCTTGAGGTTATCGGTATTTTCAATTTGAAATGTTCCACCCACCGCCATAGTCCGCACGGTGGAAGCCCCCTTCCATTTAGCAAATCTTGCGGCTTCGGCCTCCATGCGAATGCGCGCGCGCGATGTGCCCAGGCTTGTGTCGCGCCGATAATGACCGGGATAGTCGTAGTTCTCCTTAGTTTTGAAGCTATGTATGCCTTTGGCAATGTTGCTCGCAACTGTCAGGTCTGCGGTGGGCGTTTCCATATCGAAATCCCTCAACGTCACAGCCCCACTCGTGATGTGCTGATTGCTGGTCATCTCGAATACATGATCACCCCGGCGCGCGGAACTTGCATCGCGGTCGAAGAATTCCGGGCTTGGTGTTTCGGGAAGGGCGGAATGCGCACCCGAGCCATCGGCAAAAACCAGCGTCTCGCCGACTCCATCGGAATCAGCATGGTCGAAGAAGTAATAGATCCCCTCCTCTTCCATCAAACGGCAGATGAAATCGTAATCCGTTTCCCGGTATTGAACACAGTATTCCCGCTCGCCATAGGTTTCCGACGTCGAATTGCGGGTGCGCGATATTCCGTGATCATTTAGAATTTCGTCGATGATGGCAGGCGCGGTCATGTTCTGGAAGATCTTGGAGTTCCTGCGGCGCGTAAGAAGCCAAAGCTTCGGCCTGAGCTCCAGATCGATCAAAACGCCTCCGCTTGAGATGTCTACGACCTTGGCACCAACGACCATGCCGCTGAACAATCTTTCATTACCTTCACTGGTCTCGAGGTGAATAGTCATTAACTTGCCGAGAAACTCTTCGAGTTTGACGTCGAATTTGGCCCAGACAACCTCTATTCGGGTTTCGGTCAGCTGGCTCATGCCATCCGTGACAACGGCACGGCGAATTTCGCAATCCTCCTGGGCGAAATCCCCGGTGACCCACAGCAGTTTTTCATCGCGGGTATTGGCCATCTCATCTCCTTTCCCGGAAAGCCGGCAAGGGTCTCCGGGTCATCACGGTTCTACAGGTCTTCCAAAAGTGCCGCCAGTTCGGCGTCAATATCATCACTATCACCATCATCTGCCGCATCGTCCGAGAACCCTGCCAGGAGGTCATCGAGATTGCCTAGAGGATCATCATCTGGCGGTACTTCATCCTGATCCTGAGGAACTATCTCCTGCGGCGCGGGCGCCACCGGTTTTGGCGGCGACGGGTCCGAAAGCGGCATACCTGACCACGGCCCCAGGATTTCCCGCCCGGCCACCGAGTTAAATGAACCAAGCCGGATTTCGTCACGGCCCTTGATCGACACAATCGGCATGTATCCACGCGCGATGGTATGTTCATGTTTCGGCAACGTCAGATTGCGTTCAGTGCATGGAAGTGCAACCTGATCTCCGTACCGGTCATTGACGAAATGATATGGCATTCCGCCGAGAGTCATGACCTGCCCCAGACCCATAGACGGACCGTTTTGTTTGAACGAACGCGCCAGAAGGATCAAAACCAACACCGCCGGGTTTGCCCAGAGCATTCCTTTAAGCCCCTCGGACATGGTGAATTCTTCGAAATCGAACTCGTAGATAGGTTCGGACTTCGCACCATATGGCCGCCGCAGCAAAAAGCGCGGCGATGCGAGACCCAGATGACCTGCCTCTGGCATTGCACGCAAAGTGTCCCAGGCTTGCGCCACCAGTGGATGGCGATCCTTGGCATCCACATCAAGATATCCCGGCGTCATGGCACCGAAGAACGGGGCATCCACATGGGCTGCCACGCGCGCTATGCGGGCCAGGATTTCTGCGTGAGGCGGAGTTTCTTCGAAAGTGTATAGGCCAATCAGGGCCGAAAATCCGCCACGGCCATTTTCTTCGTCCAATGGGTCCTCGGTCAGAAGACGCACAAAACCGGTTTTTGACAGATCATCTTCGGCGGCGAGGTCTGCCGCGATTTCATCGGCAGAAACGTCGTACAGCATGACTTCGAGCGTATCATCGGTTTCAACGCTGCGGGCAATCAGGTCCAACGACCGCCACTGTGCTTCGAGGGACTGGAATTCAGGATGGTGCAGCACCAAGCGCATAGCCGCACTCAGAGCTTCATCCACCGCTTTCTGCATTGCGGCCGCATCTGGGTCAGGCAGTTTTCTGATATGCGGGCCGACGATCCGGGCCAACAGTTCATCCAACGGCGAAGCCTGGGCCAATTGGCCAGATATGTCGCCAATCAGTTCTTGAAAATCGCTCAGCTTCCGGTCTGCACGGACCGTGTTGCCGCTCGAACTTTTTCGGGGCGGCACAACCTCCTGACCGAACTGCTCACCCCAAGTGATCAACTGACGCGAAGCGTGTTCTGCCGTCGCTCCGGATGACAACTGTCGTTTCAGGTTCGCCAAACCCTCGAACAACTCAACCTTTTCGAACAATTCATCGGGGTGCAGGTCGTCAAGTTCGTTCAGCCGAACTTCAATCCCGGCCCCATCCTTGCCGATCGGCAATACGAGGCTGGTGGCAAATCCTGCTATCACATCCTCGACCGTATCCGGATCCAGCAGGATCGGTTTGCGATTGGCAAGGGTATCCCCGGTTTCTAAAGTACCGCGTGCCGAGCGGCCCGAAAAATCACCAAAAAGCGCGATGCGAAAGCGCCTACGGTTCAGTTTCCCCGTGTCCGGACGTTCTGCATTCAACACACCAAAAGTGAACTCTGGATCAGAACTCATTAGCACGGCTTGGTTGGCGGTATCTGGCTGAGCACCCGATGCCTCGACATCCATCTCGCCAAGCAGGTCATCCAGATCCGAAACCCTAACATCACCCTCGTCGATCTCGGCAAGCACGTCATCAATATCCACAGGTTCGTCGTTTTCCAAAGCCGATAACAAAGCATCAAGATCGTCGTCTGCGGAACCTGATAGCGCATCGTATTCTTCGTCGAATACCGGTGGCAAGTCACCCGGATCATCGAATTCGTCCAGAGTGTCTTCTTCATCCGAGATATCAATATCAGACAACAGGTCGCTCGAGTCCAGATCGTCGCCTTCGCCAACTTCACGGACCTCCAGTTCGTTCAACAAAGCATCTTCATCGGCAGGGTCTGGTGGTGTGTCTGCTGCTTCGACCACTTCGCCCAGATCGGTCAAATCGTCCAGAAGACTATCCAGATCAGTGTCGACTTCCGAACCATCATGTTGATCAAATTCTACCAAAGTGTTTTCGTGGTCTTCGGGATCAGCTACGCCTGTTTCGTAGTTCGGTTCGTTATCGCCTGGATCATTGAGCAGATCGTCAAGTTCAGACTGCGCTTCCCTGGCCGTATTTTCGTTTTCATCGATCGCCAGATCACGCAACAGATCATCCACCAATGCATCTGTTTCAATGGATTGATCGGCATCGAACGGATCATACAACAAGTCCTCGCGACCGGAAGCGTCTTTCATATCCGATTGTTCGGGTATGAGGTTCAAGTCGTCTGACCTATCGCCAAGTGCCTCTTCCGCAGTCTCTTCAACCGGAGTTTCAGGCTCATCCAAAACATCTTCCAAATTTGGGTTTTCCATCAATTCTTGCGTCGACGGTGATTCAACCAGATCTGCCAGAAGACCTTCCAGGTCATCAGTAGGATCAGGATCGTGTTTGGACTCGGATAAGGAAGACAGCGTGTCGTCAGATTTTTCTTCGTCTACTGAGTTTGGTTCCAGCTCCGATAGTGACGTGAAAATATCGTCGCTTCCATCATTTGGGATCTCTTCAATTTCAGATATTGAAGACAAGACATCTGCAACGGATGTTTCTGGGTCTTCCTGTTCGGGATCATCGCTCAAGAGGTCTTCAAGAATGCCCTCGTAGCTGTCTTCTTCTTGCTCGTCTCCGGCTGTGGAAAGGGCCGCCAAGGCTTCCGCGGCTGACGTATCCCCGATTTCATCCTCTGGTGTAGACTTGGACAGATCCCCCAGTATGTCAGTAAGATCATTGTCATCTATTCGAGAATCAAATTCAGGCACCGACGACAGGACATCCGCTACAGCCGTGTTCTCGTCTGCCAACTCTGGTGTGTCGCTCGCCAAGTCATCGAGAATATCATCAAACGTTTCTGTATCGGGCGCCTCTTCAAGCGCCGGCAAGGAAGACAGGGCTTTGGCCGCCGACGTATCCTCGACATCCATTTCCGCTTCGCCTATCGCCAACCCGCTCAGAATGTCACCTGCATCATTGCCATCGCCAGAACTGGCAACCTCAGGCAAGGAGTACAGGGCATTTTCTACAGTCGAATCTTCGGGATCAGTTTCGGACGGTTCCGTCGCCAGACCGGACAAAACGGAATCAAATCCAGCATCGTCGGGAATGTCTTCTATTTCGGGAATTGACGATAGAACATCGGCGACCGTGGTATCGTGTTCTTCTACCGCGGGTCTCATACCGGCCAAGCCGGTAAGTACATCGGCAGTATCATCGGCTTCGGAAAACTCATCCGCATTCGACAGGGAGGCAAGGGTTTCAGCGACGGAAGTATCATTGTCTTCGACGTCAGAAGGTTCGGTCGCCAATCCTGCCAGAACCGCGGCAGATTCATTTTGGGCTTCAGGTTCATTAATTTCGGGCAGCGAGGACAGCACATCGGCTAAGGATGTATCTTGTTTTCCTTCGATCGGGGCAGATGCCGCGAGGTTTCCCAATACCTCGACGGTATCGTCTTCCTCTACCTTCTCTCCAACCGCGGCCAAAGATGACAAGGCATCAGTGGCCGATGTGTCCACCTCCTCTTTTTCGGGTGCAGCGTCGGCCAGATTGGCAAGTACATCAGAAGAGCTGTCTTCCTCAGGTTTCTCCTCCGTGTTTGGCAAGGACGAAAGAGCGTCGGCAACAGAAGTGTCTTCGGGGACATCCGGCCTATCGATTGTTTTGAGCCCCTCAAGGGCCTGCGTTTGTTGATCTTCCTCGGGCGCTTCCGAGGGCTCGGACGAGCGCAAGGACTCCAATGCGGATTCTTGCAACGCGGAAGACGTATCACTGGATGCCAGTGAGGCCAGCAATGTCGGGTTGGCAAGGATTTTCTCGATCAGGGTTTCGGCCCCGGTCTTGCCATCCATATAGGCCATCAGGTTCGAGAGTTGCGTTCGAGCCTCAAGCAACCCTTTCAAAGGTTCAATTCTGGCCGCAATTTCCGCTGGCGAGAAATCAGCCATCTTCTCGAAAGTCAGGTCAATCGAAAGATCACCTTCTCCGGTCACGCTATTGGGAACTGTAAACGCGACGCGGGGGGCCATCGCTTTCATCCGTTCATCGAAATTGTCGACATCAATCTCCAGGAAATTCCGATCTGATACCGATGGCGGCTCGATCCGTGATTTCCCGCTCAGGTCGCTCATAACCCCCATGACGAACGGCAATTGGACCTTCTTGGAGGACCCATACAGTTCGACGTCATATTCGATCTGAACCCTGGGCGCCCTATTACGGGCAATGAACTTCTGAGAACTGTCAGCCATCCGAGCGACCTTTAAGTTCTGCGACTTCTCGCCTTAATGCACGAAGCTCTTCGTGCATTGCCAGGACGTGCTCATCCACAAGGTCTGTTTCGCTGCGCACGAGTTCGCGTATCTGTTCAAACTCGGCCTCGGCTTCCGCCTCCACCGCAGACTGCATTGTGTTTACCAGAAGACCGATGAACAGATTTAAGACGGAAAAAGCCGTAATGACGATGAACGGGACGAAAAAGGCCCAGGCAAACGGGAACTCCTCCATGACCGGGCGGACAATGCCCATGGACCAGCTTTCCAGGGTCATGATTTGGAAAAGCGAGTAAAGAGACCGGCCCAGTGTCCCGAACCATTCTTCGAAAACTCCACCATACATCAACGTTGCCATTACCCCGAAGACATAGAAAACGATGGAAATCATGACGATGACAGCGCCCATACCGGGCAAAGCATCCAGCAATGCCTGCACCACGGCGCGCATTTGTGGAATTACTGATAGCAAACGAAGGGACCGGATCACCCGAAGCCCCCGCAGCGCGGAGAGGCCGGATCTATCGGGCAGCAGGCCCAGACTGACTACGACCAGATCAAACACGTTCCAGGCGTTGTTGAAGAACCGGAAGCCGTAGGCATAGAACTTAATCAGAAGCTCAATCACAAAAATAGTCAGGACAATCCTGTCGATGACCTTCAGCAGGTCACCGATTTGGCTCATCACTGCATGCGACGTACTCAATCCCAAAGTAACCGCATTGAAAATAATCACGGCCAGAATGGCGTTGGTGACCGACGGCCGCTCGATGAATTCGCGCGCGCGGTCCCGAAGAGTCAGTTCGGATTGGAGCTGATTTTCCATATGTCTGTCTCCTTCCGGTGATCGCGACAAAGTTTCAGGCGCTACCGGTCACCAGCGCATCAGGCTACTGCCGAAGCAACATTGTCGACGAGATCTTTTACATCCCTGATCGCGTCAAAGATGCCTTTTCCTTCTTCCATGATCGTCAGTTTTTCCAGATCCTTGATTTTCTGAATCGTAGTACGATCATCGATTTCCAGGCCATTGCCCATCATCATCTGCTGAATTTCGTCAAGGAACGCCTGTCGCTCGGCCAGCTTCTTGTTCATCGCAGTACCCTGTCGCTTCAATTCCATGCATTTGGCACCGATCTTAACGCCTTCCTTGAGCGTCTTCTGCTCTTTCATCTTTTTCATCAGCTTGTCGGCAGCAGAACCAAGCTTTTCTGACTTCTCCAGTGTCTTGGCCGTGTGATTGCGATATGCGACCCGTGCCTTTTCAACATCGCTGATCAGGCTTTTGACCTTCTTTACCGCAAAGTCCAAAATACTTCTTCCGATGGATTGAATGTCCCTGCCCTTGGTGATTTCCTCGCCTGCCTTTTGTGCGCCCGACAAGGTTTCCTTGATAGCGTTCATTGGATTCGAAAAGTCCTTGGCCATGACGTCGTGCAGGCCCTGTCGTTCCAGCGCCTGCTGAACCGAAGATTCCCGCAGCTTGAGAAATGTCGCCAGCCCCTGTTGCAGATCTCTACGAAGTTTTGCCTCGTTCTTGAGCTGCTGATTTATTTCCACTCCCAGTTTGGCCACTTCGACAATTAGGGTCTTGTACGAAGTCACATCCGCCCCAGCCGTCGCCACCAGCTTGGCAACCGCTCCCGAAATTTTGATCACGCCCAAGGTGGTTTTCACCGTGGTCTTGATCCGGGTTTCCTTGAGCAGCCCCTTGAGATGTTTGTCCTTCTTGACCTCCGCTGCGACGGCCTTTTGCGCCGCGGGTTCCGCGCCCGCCAAAGCATTCCTGATGCTTAAGTTGGTCTCGCGGATCATTTCTTCGGCTAGCTTAAGGTTCGTTTTCGACGGTTGTTGCATCAACCCGTCGATTTTCTTGTCCAGCCGGACTGCTTCCTCCTTGATAACCTTTTCGTATTCCAGCATCACCTCTTCGGCGACGTCCTTGTACCGGTTCATCGACGTGCTGGGCACTTCGGAGGGCTTTTTGATCTTGTTGGTTCGGGTAATTTCAATCACGACATCGGCGCGGTACACCGGGATTTCGATATGATTCAGCTTCGGTTTGTTCCGAACCAGATCAACTATCGGCAGTTTCGCAGTCGTGACAGTTGATTTGGACATTCATTTCATCTCCCTGTAGCCATCTTATCCGAATGGAATCTTGCGCCCGCGTTTTCCGTCGGAGCGCGCCATTCCAACTTAGTCAAACCGATAGGTGAACTCGCCGTCAGTGAGATCGATCACAACACTGGCGACTTCCTTTCCTTCCATCATCCGTCGCAAGAATTCGATGGAAATGTCGGGCAGCATGGTGTTGGTCACGATCGCATCAATCATTCGTCCGCCGCTGTCGAGTTCCTGACATCGGTTGACGATCTCTTCGACGACCGCAGCGGTGTATTCAAAGGGCACACCATGTGCCTCCTGCACCCGTTTCTTGATCCGACCCAGTTGCAACTTGGTTATCTCGCCCAACATGTCCGGACTCAGCGGATAGTATGGGATCGTCACCAGACGACCCAGAAGCGCCGGTGGGAACACTTTCAACATTGGATCGCGCAGCGCCTTTGCCATGCCTTCCGGGTCGGGCATCAGATCGGGATCGGCGCACATATCCATGATCATTTCGGTTCCGACGTTCGATGTCAGGAGAATGAGTGTGTTCTTGAAATCGATCAGGCGGCCTTCGCCATCCTCCATCACACCCTTGTCGAAAACCTGAAAAAAGATCTCATGCACATCCGGATGCGCCTTTTCGACCTCATCAAGCAGCACAACCGAATAGGGTTTGCGCCGAACGGCCTCGGTGAGCACTCCTCCTTCGCCATAACCGACATAACCGGGAGGCGCGCCTTTCAGGGAACTGACGGTATGCGCTTCCTGATACTCGCTCATGTTTATGGTGATAACATTCTGTTCACCACCATACAAAACTTCGGCCAACGCAAGCGCGGTTTCGGTTTTGCCAACGCCACTGGTTCCGGCCAGCATAAAAACACCAATCGGTTTGTTGGGATTGTCGAGTCCGGCACGACTGGTCTGGATACGCTTGGCTATCATCTTCATCGCATGATCCTGGCCGATCACCCGCTGCGCCAACCGCTCTTCCAGGTTCAGGATCGTGTCAATCTCGTCCTTGACCATCCGGCCGACGGGAATACCTGTCCAATCACCCACGACGCTTGCAACAGCCTGATGATCCACAATCGGCAGGATCAATGGAATGCCGCCTTGTACTTCTTCCAGTTCCTTGTTCTTCGCCTTCAGTTCCGCCAGCAACCTGGTGCGGTCTTCTTCGCTCAAGGGACTTTCCACGCCCTCCCCTTCAGCAATCGGAGCGTCAACGGGCGCACCACCCTCACGCAACTTGGCTCGCAGATCAAGGATTTCCTCGACAACCTTTTTTTCACTCTCCCAGCGTTTCGTGAGTTCTGCCAGGCGCGACTGTTCGGCTTCTTTGGCAACCTTTACAGCAGCACGACGGTCAGCCACCTCGTACCCGGCTGTCTCGTCCCGTTCGATGATCTCCAATTCTGTTGTCAGCGCTTCGATCCGGCGTTGGCTATCGTCGACCTCGGCCGGGACAGCGTGCTGAGACACGGCAACCCGTGCGCAGGCGGTGTCCAGCAAGCTCACCGACTTGTCCGGCAATTGCCGCGCAGGGATGTAGCGGGCGGACAAGGTCACTGCCGCTTCTATCCCTTCGTCCAGAACCTGAACGCGATGGTGCTTTTCGAGCATCGAGGTGATGCCTCGCATCATTAGCACCGCCTTTGGTATGTCGGGTTCTTCCACATGAATAACCTGAAACCGACGGGTCAGTGCCGGGTCTTTTTCGATATATTTCTTGTACTCGGCCCAGGTGGTCGCGCCGATTGTGCGCAAAGTGCCCCGCGCCAGCGCCGGTTTCAGCAGGTTCGCAGCGTCACCCGTTCCCGCGGCCCCTCCCGCTCCTACCAGTGTGTGCGTTTCATCCACGAACATTACGATGGGTGTGGGGCTGGCCTGTACTTCATCGATCACTTGCCGCAAACGGTTTTCGAATTCGCCTTTCATGCTGGCCCCGGCCTGCAACAAGCCGACATCAAGAACAAGCAACCGCACATCCTTGAGTGCGGGCGGGACATCGCCGCGCGCGATCCTCAGCGCAAAACCCTCGACCACAGCGGTTTTGCCCACACCGGCCTCACCGGTCAGGATCGGGTTGTTCTGACGCCGCCGCATTAGCACATCGACAATCTGTCGGATTTCCTCGTCGCGGCCGACGATCGGATCGATCTCTCCATTGCGGGCCTGCTCGGTAAGGTCGGTGCAAAACTGTTCCAGCGCCTCGCCCTTACCCAACGCACCGGGTGTCATCGCGCCACTGGCCTCGCCGGGCTCCGCCCCGCCACCGACGTGACTGCCGTCCTGCGCGCCCAATCCCACCTCGGGGGAGCCATCCGTCGCCGACTTGAAGTTGTCAGCCAAATCGTCTGGACCAATCTTACCCATTTCCGGCGACATCGACTTCAGAATATTGCGCAGAGCGGGCGTCTTAAGCATCCCCAAAAACAGATAGCCCGTACGAACCTTGCTGTCGGAATAGAGTAGTGATCCCCATACCCAGCCGCGTTCCATCGCGTCCATCAAGTGGTCCGAGAGATCCGAAATCGATGATGCCCCACGCGGCAACGTATCCAGTGACCTGGTCAATTCAGAGGCAATTTTACCCGGATCAAGATTGTAGTGCTGAATGATCCGATGGATATCACTATCCTGAGTATTCAAAATCTGATGCAACCAATGCTGAACTTCGACATAAGGATTGCCCCGCATCTTGCAGAATACGGTAGCCCCCTCGATCGCCTGATACCCCAGCTTGTTCAGTTTCCCGAAAAGCGCTACTCGGCTAATTTCTGTCATTTCGAGTTCCCTCCATGCCGTTCTGCATGATTATGCATCTTTGAAATTCGGATAGAGGACCAGATCCTCGGCATCCGGTTTTGCTTCTTCTGTCTCGTCGCGCGTGCGCAACCAGCTGGTGTGCCCAAGCCGGGTCGAACCGCGTAGTGACGCACGTGGAATTTCATCCCCTGCCAACACCAGATTGACATCCCAATCCAGCGTGTCTCCGACATAGGTCCTTACAATGGCCTGAAGACGTTTTTGCGAGATCCCGCCAGGCAGCAAGCGCTGATAGTCTTCGTAGGACAAAGGGCCCAATTTAATGCGAAACTTGGACGCTCTCGACCAGACGCGGTTTCCGATACTGGTCGATTGCCCCAACCCGGCAGCCGCACCCAAGCGCCACGTGTCATCCGGCTCCAACTCAAGCCACGACCCAACGAATTGCTGCACGGAAACGGGAACATGAAAGAAGGCCGATAGGATAGAAACCAGACCCTCTACCGTTTTCGTACCTGACGCAAGGTGCCCCGCAAAGTACCGCCGCGCATGGTCAGGCATTGCATCCCGATCTTGCATCCTGGCACCCTTGAAGCCGGCAAGTGCCGCAACTCGTTGCTCGAACGGGTCTTTGGCCCGGTCAAAATTAGGGGCTGGCTGCCCACTGGTCCAGGCTCGGTACACCAGACTCATAAGCCGATGTGTCAGCATATCCGCAAATGCAGTCAGAGTCGGATCACGATGATTTCGCAGCCGATCCCGAGCAAATTCGGTCAGATGCAGAGGCAGAGGACCATGGGGCCCAAAGAACCCGAACCAAAGGTTGCCCAACTGGGCAGGCGTTCCGTCCTTTCCTGGAGTAAAGCGGGTCACAGTGGTTGGGGCAAAAGCCAGGCTTGCATCCTGCCTTAAACGTACTTTGTCCTCGCTTGGGCGGCGGGATTCACCAAGGCGCGGCGCCTCCATGTAGTGAGCTTCTATGATCCGCAATGCCTGAAAAACGTGATGTTTTTCAGGGTCAGCAGCCAGTCGGCTCAGATGATCCGGCCTAGGCCGGTCGCCGGTCTCCATCTGGCAATCTCTCCCCGTCGTTCCGTCTTTAGCACCGTTTCGGTGAAGCTGTTTATCGTTGTGTATTTTCGGAAAAACCTCTCGAGCACAGCGCCAAGAACATAGACGCTTGTGCCTTCAAAGAAGTCGTCATCGAACGTGATGGTGATCTCCAACCCACGAACCGCCGTCGACAAAACCTCGTCGCTCATTCTGCGCACAATCGGTCGGCTGGCCACGGAAAGGATGCCCTCCAGTTGCTTTTCGATAACGCGGTCACCAAGCGGTGCATAAATTCCAAGCAACTCACGCAATGCGCCTACGCCGCTTTCGCCCTCTCCAGCAATTGACAGATAGTTCAGGCTCAGGTGACTGATCAGTTTCCAGGTGGCATCCCCCTGAGCCAAAGTCGCGTGTGGTCGTGTCGGTGTGACCGGTGTTCGAATGGCCTTGATGGGTCCTCCTTCAGGAAGTTGAAAGACGCCTCCGTCACCGTTGCTCAGCAGCATAGGCAAATCCCGGTTCGAACAGATGGCTTCGATAGCCAACTGATTGAGATCCGGGGAATAAGGCGCCTGCATGCGATCCACGAGGCTCAGATAAACTTCGGACCCTAGATATGTCGTCCTTACTCCACGCAATCGTTCTTTTTCGTTCCTCTGACGCATCCTGCGCGTAATGGTGTAATAAGCGCTATGGCTGTCACCGGCCGCCGTCAGATCAGTAGCGGAATAGAAAGGCCGAAAATCAAGGTCGCCCTGGTCGTCACTGCGAATGCCTCGTACAGCTTCGATCGATATGACTTCATAGTCCAAACCGGCAGTTCGACTAGGAACAACATGGAATTCGGTGTCCTTCGATGTCACTTGGATTCGGTCGCAACGTCGGCGGAACAAGTTTATTGCGGGTACTGCATTCAACGTAAACGCCGAGGGTTTGACGGCCGGCGCGACGTCACTCATTCCTTCCCCAAGAAGGACATAAACGTCGACATCACTGCTTTCCGACTGTTTCAGCGCGGGCTGCAGTCCTTTGAGTTCGACAAACAAAAACCGTTCAGGCATTGCAAAATATTCCTGCAACAAACGATAGCCGTCGAAAGAGCGGCGAGGAGTGGGGAGCAACGCTTCGTCCCGCTCAAATCCACGGGGTTCCACCTCTCCGCCCGACAACCGCAACGTCCAGTCGGCGCGGCGGTTGGTGGATCTGCCTGTCAATCCCTCGCACTGAGTGCACAACAGTTCATGAAGGCGCCAAGCCTGACCGCTTTGCTTGTTCAGGTGCAGCACCAGGGAATCCATCGTCAACTCGGAAATCGGTTTGTTATCCGTCCGCTTGAACCTTAATCGGATCGCTGCACGGGCGTTTGCGTTTTGCGTAACACCGGCTGCAACGAGTTCGCCGCGACCGTCAATATATTCCGCTTCTGTGATTTCAATTGGCCACAAGGTCAACTTGGATGCGGTTCGAAACTCGCAGGGCGTCTGCTCGCCCTCCATCAATCGGCTGCGGATAGCCGAACCGCGCGGCAAAGTGAAACCTTCCATCAGCGCCGCGTTGTCCACATCTGGTACGAACTCTGCCACCATCATGGATGGAGTCGGGGCCAAATAGTGGGGATATACAATTTCCAGAAGATTACTGGTGAAAACCGGGAACTGCAGGTCCAGCGCCAACTGAACCCGAGCGGCAAGAAACGCACTGCCCTCCAAAAGCCGCTCGACATAAGGATCGAGAACCTCCAATCCTTCCATGCCCAGTCTGGCTGCAATCTTTGGATAGGCCTCGGCAAATTCCGCGCCCATCTCGCGCAGGAAAGCCAACTCGTTCTCGTAGTGTTTGAGAAGCCGTGTGTCCATTTCCTAGCTCCGCTCGATGGCGACCTCGCCTGTGGTCACGTCGACCTTGCTGCGTAGATACAATTCCAAGGGCATTGGTTGGGCCCACATCACTGCCCGGATGTCGAATTCGACGAACATTTCTCCTGCCCGGGCTTCGGATCGCAACTCCACTGAAACTGTGCCCTTGGCAATCCTGGGTTCAAAGACCTCTATCGCCGACTGGATGTGCTTTTTTATTTCACGGGCTTGCTCCAGCGTCGAAAATCGGCCGGTGGCTTCGCGGACACCAAAGTTCAACACGGATTTTGACGCGTTGGGATAGGTTTTGGGATCTATCAGATCCGAATGATCGCTAGTGTTCAGCAATACAGACAGATCGCGCTGGATAATTTCACGGAGCCGAATGATGTCAATCACACGTGCGTCACGGCTTTCCTTCAGGTTTCCCGGCTCATCGTCGGTCAGCCGATCCAACAGCGATGGTTGAAGTCGCTCGGCAAGGGTCTTGTCAGCCATCGGCGACCGTTTCTTCGCCATCAGCCTCCAGCGTGAGCGCGCGCATATCCAAAAGCGCGATGTCGGAATTATTTGTCGTTAGCTGTCTCTGGCCAAGTCCGACAAACGTATCTGCCCCGGCATCTTCCCACTTCGTGGCTCGACCCAGTTTCAACGCATCGTCGCCGCGCTGATGTGTCTCTGGATAGCGCGTTGGAATCAGTGCGGCTACTTCGCCGCCATTTGCCAATGTCACAACGGCTGCTGTCCAGACTGCATCACGAAGATCAGTCGGTGCTTCGATGTCTATTTGTCTTATCTGCGCAAAAGGTAGCCAGAAATACCGTCCGTTAACAATAGCTTCGAGGACTGGCCCCAATCGCATGTCCGCGTCTGCAATCCAATCAAAATGGTCTCCGTCGACCATACCCTTGGTTGTCGGGGCAGCATCAAAGGCGAGCGCGCGCAGCGATGCAGCCTTATCGGTCTCGCCTTGCGCCAAAAGTTTCTGTGCCTCTATCAGCAAGGCCAGCCATTCCTGGGGTTCGCCAAATATCAGAGGGTCTTTTTCACCGGCGAAAACCTTCTCGCGATAGACCTCACAGATTATCGCTTCACGATAGGTTTTTGCCATCATCGTGGCGCCTTCGTCCATTTCAGCGCTAAGTTTCAACTGGGTGATCGCGCGTTTCCAATCCCCCAGAACGCACAGCAGCTGAAACAGAAATACGCGCAGTTTGGCATCCGCCGGATTGGCGCGAACCTTGTCCTGCAACGCAGCCAGCGTCCCAGCAAGATCACCTGATTTCAGATATTCTTCCGGCGTCATCAAACCAACTCCAACAACCAAATTTCACCGCGATCCGGGTTCGGTTGCCCAAAGACACCCGAACCCTTCTGCGTGCCTGATCAGCTGTAATCGCCGGTTTCGAGGTTCCATTTGAAGGTTTCTTTCTTGTCTTTCAAAATCTTGCCAGACTCGAAATCAGACGGGTAGTAGTCAAAGGCGATTCCGCGATATGCCAATGTCCAGTTTTCCTCTGGAATCTGCTCTTCGCCGCCGCTCACGGAATAGCTGTCGATAATGGCGTGACGCAAAGTCCAAATAAGATAGGGTTCCATACCTTTTGCAACATCGTCACCCGCACGACACATATGAATGACAACTTCGGATGTCACTTTGCCGCTTGCAGTGTACTGTGCGATCTTGGCTGAGGCGACGCTTAGTTCGGTGGTCAAAGTGACTTTGCCGAAATTGGCATTGGCATAACCACGTTGGGTGGTGCCGAGATCGGTCATGTCGAGGGTACGTTCAGCGCTCCATTCAATGGATTTTACCGGAATCCATTTGCCATCCTTGTGTTTCAATTCACGAGCTTCGCCGGGAATGCCGTCAATTTTGATGAATACGTTTTCCATTTTTTATCCTTCCTGAGGAGAGTTAACAGCAGCACGACCGAGCCGCGCTGCGGAAAGGCATGTTCAGCGTCTACTACGCGCCCTTTTCAGACGGGAGTTTCGAGACCAGCCGCAACGAAACTGACAGGCCTTCGAGTTGATAGTGCGGTCTCAGGAAAAACTTGGACGTATAGTAACCGGGGTTTCCTTCGACCTCTTCAACAACAACTTCAGCCGCCGACAAGGGTTTACGCGCTTTCTCAGCTTCGGACGATATCTCAGAGTTGGTATCAACGTATTCGTTGATCCATTCCTGCAGCCAGTCCTGCATATCATTGCGGCTTTTGAACGATCCGACTTTGTCCCGAACCATGCATTTGAGGTAGTGGGCAAATCGGCAAGTCGCGAACAGGTAAGGCAAACGCGCCGCCAGATTCGCGTTCGCGGTCGCGTCCGGATCGTTGTATTCCGCCGGCTTGTGCAAGGATTGCGCACCGATAAAGGCCGCCAGATCCGAGTTCTTGCGATGAATAAGTGGCATCATACCGTTTTTGGCAAGTTCTGCCTCGCGCCGGTCCCCGATGGCTATTTCGGTGGGGCATTTCTGATCCACGCCGCCGTCGTCGGTCGCAAAGGTGTGTGACGGGAGATTTTCCAATGCCCCGCCACTTTCGATGCCGCGAATACGCGAACACCAGCCATATTGCTTGAATGAACGGTTGATGTTCACGGCCATGCCGTAAGCCGCATTCACCCAGCTGTACTTGTTGCTGTCTGCGCCTTCGGTGTCTTCCTCAAAGGCGAACTCCTCGACCGGTTCAGTCTTGGACCCATAGGGCAAACGACCAAGGAATCGTGGCATTGCAAGGCCGATGTATTTGGAATCCTCGCTTTCGCGCAGAGACCGCCAGGCAGCATACTCCGGCGTCTGAAAAATCTTGGTCAGATCGCGCGGGTTGGCAAGTTCGGACCAACTGTCCATCTGGAACAGAGTTGGTTTGGCGCCGGTGATCAACGGCGCGTGTGCTGCCGCTGCGACCTTGGCCATCTCGCCCAGCAATTCAATATCCTGCGGACTGTGGTCAAAGTGATAGTCAGCCACCAACGTTCCATATGGCTCACCACCAAACTGGCCGAATTCCTCTTCGTAGAGCTTCTTGAAGATCGGAGATTGATCCCACGCAGTCCCTTTGAACTTGCGCAGAGTCTTGTGCATGTCCTTCTTGGAGATGTTCATGACCCGAATTTTCAACTGCTCATCAGTCTCGGTGTTGTTGACGAGATAATGCAGCCCGCGCCACGCGCTTTCCATTTGCTGGAAGTCTTCGTGGTGCAGGATCAGGTTAACCTGTTCGGTCAATTTCTTGTCGATCTCCGCGACAATGCTTTCGATAGAACGCAACGCGTCATCCGAAATCAGCGCTGTATTCGCCAGGGCCTGTTCCGCCAGTGTCTTGACAGCAGACTCGACGGCGGTTTTCGCTTGATCGGACTTGGGCCGGAATTCCTTTTGCAGCAACGCTTCAAATTCGGACGATCCGAATGCGGTTTGACCTTCGGCTTGTTGGACTTGGGCTTCTTCTTCGGCCATTTTTATTCCTCCTCGCTCGCTTCACCGCCCGGCTTTGGTTGTGCTGCCAGTGTTTTCAGCAATGCCGGGTCTTGAATGATTTTTGAGATCAAGTCTTCAGCCCCCGTCTTGCCGTCCATATACGTCATCAGGTTCGATAGCTGGGTTCGGGCTTCAAGCAACTCGCGCAGTGGCTCTACCTTGCGGGCAATAGCCGCCGGACTGAAATCGTCCATGGATTCGAACGTGATATCGACAGCCATGTTGCCTTCGCCGGTCAACGTATTTGGAACCGTGAACGCGGCGCGCGGCGCCATCGACTTCATCCTGTCATCAAAGTTGTCGACATCGATTTCCAAAAACTTCCGATCTGCAACCGGAGGCTGCTCAACTTCGGACTTGCCTGCCAGGTCGCTCATTACGCCCATCACAAAGGGCAACTGAACCTTCTTCTGGGCTCCGTAAAGTTCCACATCGTATTCAATTTGAACTCTCGGCGCCCTGTTTCGCGCTATGAATTTTTGCGAACTGTCGGCCATCTGTTGCTCCTCAATCCTTTTTCAGTTCTGTTGTACCGCGTGCGGTGATCGGTGCAGGCAGTTAATAAGAGTCGTAATCGTCTTTGGGTTTGATCCCACCGATCCGACGAACTTCATCCAAACCTTCTTTCGCCATATCTTCGATTATTGTCAAAAAATCGGCATTGACGAGACGTTTGGCCCGTTCCAGCAAAACTGGGATCGGGCTCGAAGGCTCACACCGGGCATAGTAATCCATGATCCGATCCAGCATCATGGTAACATCACGGGCCGAATTAATTGCGCCGCCGCGAACAGCCGGTGCTCCACCCGTCGGCGCAGAAGGCATTTCCACAGGCTGTCCTTCATCCGCAGTTTCCGACGCCGTAGCAGACCCGGAACCACCATGCTGTGACAGCGCTCGCTGTACCTGCTTTACGGAATTAATTAGCGGTTCGAGATCAGGGCCTTCGCCCGGTGTTTGCTCGTTGAAAACCGCATCAATGGCTTGCAAATGTTCCAGCGCCGTTTTGACCGCTTCAGAGTTGGCATTCAGAACATTATCATCTGTGTCCTTGAACGCAGCCGACACCGCATTCATATCCGGTACATTGTCCATGTCGGCGGGTGCGTTAATTGCACCATCAGCAACATCTACATGGCGCAGCGTTAGGCGACCGAACATACGGCTGTCGGTCAGTGGGCACCGCCGCAAGGCGCGGATTACTCGATCTGAAGACGCAAGACCTTGCACGGCATTGATCCGCATGGTCGCGTCACCATCGTCTTCGTCCAGTTCGGGATGACAAGAATCCCAATAGTCTTCAAGAAGGCTGCGGATATATCCCAGAGACGACGCAAAGTCGGGCAAACCGGATGAATGCAGTACAGCTTCAGCCAGAAAGACCGCCGCACGGATCTCGTGGCTTTGCTCCATAACCTCAAGGGCTTTGGTCCGGACGTCGGTCCAATCCTGTTCTTCCGCAGCTACAACCTCGGTACCCATCTGGCGTTCTTCGCCTGGCTGGGCCGCCAGTTCCAAATCCGTGAAGATGGCCTCGTATTCAAGATTTTCGCCACTCGGCGGGTTTGCATCGCGCGGTTCTAGGTAGGCTGCCAGATCCATTCATTCCTCAGGGCTTTTTTCATTTTTTCAATGTTGTCTCATACATAGCGGCACCCCCTAAGGCCCAACCAGCCGAAGAAAACGCCAATACGAAATCAACAAACACGTTTCAAGATCGATATTCCCAGCTCCTGTCTTGACCCACAGTCAGCCTTATTGTCTCTTCAAAGTCAAATTCATATTGCGCGTGAGGCGGTTTCCAATGGGAGTAGAACCGGTTACCGGAGCTGAATTGCGGCAGGTGGTGGGTATTGCCCGAAAGCAACCATTGGCGTTCGCATTCTGCATCGACTCCAAAAACGATGATTGCCTTTTCATTGATCGGCGCAAGCCACCATCGACACTGGGAAAAGAGGCTAAAAAGCAGGGCGGCTCTCCCAAAGTTGCGTTCGGTGTTCTGACTGCGGACGCAAACATGATCACACTCGCGTGCGACATGCCGCTTCCCAATTTAGCCAAAAGAGTTCGCAAATACCTGAAAAACAACAGCGTTTCCGCAAAAGTCACCACGACGGATGCGAGTGGAACCATCCTCGAAGAAGAGAGCGACGTCGGTGAAGTCCAGGCCGGCGCAAAGCATCTTGCCCCAAAGCACGAGGAGACCGTGCCAACGCCTGACACCCGTTCGACGTCTGAACAGTCAGATCAAGCATCTGACAGACCAGCCAGACAAAAAGCATCAAAGCACTTGCGCGACTTGGTTTTGCGCGCCGCCCGCATTGGACCCGAAGCACAGCAACTCGCCGCGACCGAAGCCAAAACAATTTCGGAAAAAATCAAAGCTGGCGACCTGACCTTTGTTTCCCAGTCGATTGTAAATCTGGCTCAGCGTATCGCCGATATGTCGCGTGATATAGATGCCCCTTCTCCGGATGTCACACAACCAGGCCCGAATGCGCTGAACAGGGCACGACAAGACTGGATAGCTGCCCGCAAGGCAACTGCAAAGGATGTGCGCGCCTTGATCGCCGCAATCAATGCTGCGACCAAGGACGAATACCGATTTCGAAATGCTGCTTCTCAAATCGTACGAAAGCTGCAGCCGCTAACGCAGATGGATACAACCCTGGAAACGGTTTTGGGCGAGTTAGCTACGGCCGATTCAGCTGCTAAACGCCGTCGGCTGGCTGTCACCGCAAGAGCACACGCGCAAAAACATCTGAAAGTCGTCAACTCTGAGTTTTTCAAGACAATAGATTCCAACGGGTTTGTCGAAACCAGCATCAGATCGACGGTTACAACTACACTGCGGAAAGTGAACGACGCCCTGAAACACATAACGTGAGCAAGGTAAAGCGGAGGTGAACATGAAGATTTCAAAACTGGCGCTGGCCGCACTCGGTGTTTTTCTTGCCACTATACCTGGCGTCAGCACCGCAGAGGAGAAGCTAACTGTTGAATTGAACAAATTCGAAGCCATCGAAACTGGTGGTTGCCGCGCCTTTTTCCTGTTTCGAAATCACACAGGCAACAGCTATGAGCAATTTGAAATGTCTTTGGCTATTCTCGACGGCAGCGGGGTCATCGACCGCTTACTTTCTGTCGACGCTGCCCCACTACCAATCCAACGGACAGTCCTCAAACTTTTCGAAATTCCCGAGATTGATTGCGGCAATATTTCCGAAGTTTTGCTGCACGATCTGTCAGCTTGCAAACCGCAAAATTCAGAACCGACAGACTGTTTCCCAATTCTGGAACTGAACAGCAAAACCTCTGCAATCTTGGCGAAGTGATCATGGATGGGTTTGAAAACCTTGGTCCCGGAGGGCCAATCATCGCGCTTTTGGCGGTTCTGTCGGTTTTCTCGCTGGCCCTGATTGTCGTTAAGGCGATCCGCTTGTGGCCCGTTACCTCTGGCGGCCCGATGCGTGATGCTGCTTTGGCACATTGGGCGAAAGGCGAGAAGTCTCAGGCGCAACTCCAGGTATCTGCTGGCAAGGCACCCGCTGATCGCGTCTGCGCTTATGCCATGCAAGCCTTGGCCGAAGGATTCAAAGGACCCGCATTGTTGGCAGAACTGACCCGGCGGGGGAACGAGGAGTTCGCTTCCATGAACAGCATGATTCGTGCGCTTGAACTCATCGCGATGATCAGTCCCTTGTTGGGGCTATTGGGGACGGTCACCGGCATGATCCAGTCTTTCCAGGAACTCGAATTGGCGCAGGGATCGGCAAACGCAGCGGTGTTGGCCGGTGGTATCTGGCAAGCGTTGCTGACGACTGCCGCAGGCCTATTGGTCGCCATTCCCGCTGCTGTAGGCGCGACGCTGTTAAACGCGCGCGCAGAACGTGGTGCGCAGGCTATCGAGAACTCGGTTGGTCGATTGATGGTTATCGAAGAACGCGGCGATGACTGAGGATAGGCAACGATGGCAGCCGAGGTGATCCTGAAACGTCCACTGCACCAGAAGGCGCTGATTTCTCTGGTTCCGATGATCGATGTGATGTTGATCTTGTTGGTCTTCTTCATGGTTACGTCGACATATCTGAACCTCGACATGATCCCCGCGCTTTCGCGGACGGACCAGAGTGAAGAGGCATCGCCACCCACCGCAGAACAGGGGGGCACCTTGTTGATCCGACTAGGCGCGGACGGGGTTCCAGTGATCCGTGGTCGTGAACTTGAGTTTACAGAATTGGGCGGAATAATACGAACGCGGACGGCGCAAAATCCCCGTTTGAGCGTCATTGTTCTTCCGACCGGAGGCGCCAATATGCAAGCTCTGGTTTCGCTGATGGACACCCTAACAAGCGCAGGCGCTACCAAGGTAAGGATAATCCGGCTGGAGACCCGATCATGAGGATCACCCGCCCTGCCCCGCGCCCTCAGCCGGAAACGATCATCGCATTGATAGACGTGGTGTTCTTTTTGTTGGTGTTTTTCATGCTCATCGGGCGGATGGATGCAACCGCGCCATTCGACGTATCACCTCCCGAAGCCCGAACCGGCGCGGACATGCCAGCGGGCGGGACGACGATATCTGTAAGCACAACGGGATCGTTGGCTCTGGACGGGGTGGCCTCTGATGCCGAACAAATCTTTGCTTTTTTGAAAAAGGAAATTCGAGAAACACCGGATACTCTCGTGCGCATCAATGCACATAAGGACGTCGAACTACGAAATGTTCTGCCCCTGATCACCAGACTGGAACAGCTTGGAGTGCGTGATCAGGTTTTGGTGGTCACGCCACCGCCGGTCACTCCATGATCGGCGAGCCTGCTATCTGGGGTCTCGGATTGGTGGGGTCAGTCGCCCTGCACGCCGTATGCGGGGGAATTCTGTTATGGTCGTTTGAACCGAAAGTGGTTTACGAACAATCGATGCCGGAGACCAAGATGCATCTGTCAACCTACCAGGTTGAGCGGTCTGACGCAGCCGAGGCCGTCCCTGAAAGGCAAACAGCAGCAACATCGAATACTACCGGTCGGCGCATCGGCCAAGGCACCATTCCGCAAACCCGGGGAAAAAGCCTTGCCCCCGATTTTGCGGCATTACAGCCTGTGCCGAAACGTGGCCAAAAGGCCACTCAAGCCAGTGTCCGGCCTACTGTAGGGCAGTCGGAGATCATCGACGCAACACAAATATCGGCGGCTGTTCCCAAAGCAACGACGCTTGTTGCTGGGGATGCTTCCGACATCGGCGATATGGTTCAAACCCGGCCACCGTCCAGCAACGCGATTTCACTCGATCAGCCTCTGCCGGTATCGGCAAAAATCGAAAAACCACAAACAACCACGCTTTCTACCGCACCGCTTCCGGAAACGGTTATGGTTGCCGCACTGGCATTTTCAGGTAGTGGAGACGTAACCGTTGACCCTGTATCAATCGCGGCGTTCCAAAGTTTTGTCGACCCAAGCAACGCCGGAAGCGCCTCGACCGAGTTGCGTGACGGAATCTCGGGCGTTCTGTCCCGAGTGCCCTGTTCGCGGATACAGGTGCAATTTCACCCTGAAAACAACACATTGGAAGTTGTCGGCCATGTGCCGGAATACAACATGCAAGCACCGATAATAGCTGCCTTGCAAGCCCAGATGGGTCAAAGCATTTCTGTAACCGACAACTTGTTGATCCTGCCACGTCCGCAATGCGGGGCCTTGTCAGGCATAGGTGATGTCGGCCTGCCTCAGTCAACGGATCAGATAATCAATCCGCTGATTGTTGGCGCAGATGCCCACGCCCGAGAATTTAACTATTCCGAAGGTCAGCAACTGGTTCTTGATCTGACTGCGCCGGACTACGACGCCTATGTTTATGTCGATTATTATGATGCTGATGGAATGGTCATTCATCTCAGCCCAAACGAAAACGTTGATTTAGTCAAAACTCCGGCGAAATCGGTCCTGAAGATCGGGGCGGAAAAACTCGGAGATCCAGGATTGTTTATCACCATAGGACCACCGTTCGGACAGGAGATCGCGGCGGCATTCGCCACGTCCGAACCACTTTATGATGGCATTCGACCTTTAGGCGAACCCGCCGAAGACTATCTGGAATGGCTGAAGGAGCGAGTTTCCGCTCTTCGGGCGGAGAATTCGGACTTCAAGGGAGAGTGGGTGTACTTCTTTATTGCCACGTCGCCAAATTGATTAAACTGCCTTGATACCAATAAGTTTTCGCGCCTCTTGCGTCGACGCTATTTCGCGACCGGCCTCTCGGGCCAAACGTGCGAGTTCTTCGATTAGTGCTCCGTTTGATGCGGCCTTGTCTCCGGAAGGCAAATAAAAAGTGTCTTCGAGACCGGTGCGTAAATGCCCGCCAAGCTCTGCGGCTTTACGGTGCAAAGGCCAGATTTCGGAGCGACCGATCGCGGTTACTTGCCATCTGGAATTGTTAGGAGCCAAATCTGCAAGGATCGGCAGAAGATCTACCCGTGCAGGTTGTCCCGACGCGACACCCATAACAAAGTTCAGGTGAGCAGTGCCCGAAAACATTCCGGCCTGGCGGTACATTCCCACGCTACGAACAATTCCGGTATCAAAGCACTCGAACTCCGGGATCGCTTCGGCAGCTTGGATCGCAGTCAGAAAATCCTGAACTTTCTGGACCGGATTGTCGAACAGCATTGGTGGCCAAGCCCAAGACCCATCTTTTCGGGCCTTCAGATAGTTCAGCGACCCTGCATTGCAGGCGGCAATTTCCGGTTTGGTCGCCTTGATGACGTCCAAGACCCCCCGATAGTCGCAACCCACAACTCCAGTGGTATGATTGATGATGATGCTTGGGCAGGAATCTCTGATAGCTGCCTGAATCTCTCGCGAAAGATCAATGTCCCAGCTTGGAAGATGACCTTTGCCTTCACCCTGTTGCCGTAAGTGGATGTGAACAATGGCGGCTCCGGCCTCGTAGGCTCTGCGAGCTTCTTCTGCCATTTCTTGCGGAGTGACCGGTACGTTGTGCTGCAGAGGATCAGTCAGCACACCGTTCAGAGCACAGCAGATTATTGCTTTTTCCATATTCACACTTACCGCTAGTCTTTTGAATTGGCCGCATGACGAACCCGAAACACCGACTTTTTGGTATCCTGAATGCGAACCGTCAAGGTCGCGATGTCGCGAGCAGATATCCACCCAATACCCAATTCTGGATGTTCATTACTCTCCAATGATCCATCATAACTTTTTATTATCGCAACGATTGATAAATGCAACTTATGTTGATGGTATTCGTCTGCTAGCCTTTTCTATGAAACGCGCGGCCCAACATGGGCCGAAAAACCAACACATATTCGATGGAGAGAATTATGGACGGAAACGACATAGGCAAATGTCCAGTCATACATGGCAATACCGCGCTTGGCACGCGCTCGAACCGTGACTGGTGGCCAAACCAGCTGAACCTGAAAATCCTGCACCAGAATTCCTCCCGTTCCGATCCGATGGGAGAGGCATTCAGCTATGCTGAAGAGTTCAACTCGTTGGATTTCAAAGCACTCAAACAAGACCTTTACGACCTCATGACTGACAGTCAGGATTGGTGGCCAGCGGACTATGGTCACTATGGCGGGCTTTTCATTCGGATGGCCTGGCACAGTGCCGGGACCTATCGCACTGGCGACGGACGCGGCGGCGGCGGCACAGGTCAACAACGGTTTGCTCCTCTGAACAGTTGGCCTGACAACGGAAACCTCGATAAGGCGCGACGGCTGCTGTGGCCGATCAAGCGGAAGTACGGCAACAAAATCTCTTGGGCAGACCTGATGATCTTGGCCGGAAACTGCGCCATTGAATCGATGGGCGGCAAAACATTCGGCTTTGGCGGCGGCAGGCCGGATGTCTGGGAACCCGAAGAAGACGTCTATTGGGGCACTGAATCCGAATGGCTGGGTGAAAAGCGCTATTCCGGAGATCGGGAGCTGGAAAATCCGCTGGCTGCCGTGCAGATGGGCCTGATCTATGTGAATCCGGAAGGACCCGATGGCGAGCCCAATATTCTGGCCTCAGGCCGCGACATCCGCGAAACATTCGGTCGAATGGGGATGGATGACGAAGAAACCGTGGCCCTGGTGGCCGGTGGCCATACATTCGGGAAAGCCCATGGTGCAGGAGATCCGGCGCTTGTTGGCCCCGAGCCTGAAGGCGCGCCAATCGAAACCATGGGTCTGGGCTGGATCAATGCATATGGGACCGGCAAAGGGGATGACACCACCACCAGTGGCATCGAAGGTGCCTGGACGGCAAATCCGACGAAGTGGGACAACGGCTATTTCGATCTGTTGTTTGGCTATGACTGGAACCTGACCAAATCACCGGCAGGAGCATGGATTTGGGAACCGGTTGGCGTGACCGACGAAGATATGGCCCCGCAGGCACATGATCCGTCGAAAAAAGTCAAAACCATGATGACTACGGCCGACATGGCGATGCGTATGGATCCGATCTACGGCCCAATCTCGCGCCGCTTCCACGCCAACCCGGAAGAGTTTGCCGAAGCGTTCGCACGCGCGTGGTTCAAGCTTACTCACCGCGACATGGGGCCAAAATCGCGCTATTTGGGCGAAGAAGTTCCTGCTGAAGATCTGATCTGGCAAGATCCGATCCCGCCATCGGAAACCAAACTGTCTGATGCCGATGTTGTTTCGCTCAAGGCAAAGATCCTCGAATCCAGCCTGTCCGTGTCCGACCTGGTCAAAACCGCCTGGGCTTCGGCTTCGACGTATCGCGGTTCAGACCACCGCGGCGGCGCCAACGGTGCACGCATACGGCTGGAACCGATGAACCGCTGGGAAGCCAACGATCCGGAACAGCTTGGGCGTGTGTTGCAAGTGTTGGAGGGCATCCGCAATGAATTTCCGCGGCCCGTCTCGATGGCGGACCTGATTGTACTGGGCGGTTCTGCTGCAATCGAAAAGGCAGCAAAAGACGCGGGGCACGATGCAACCGTTACGGTCACACTGGGCCGGGGCGATGCAACGCAAGATCAGACTGACCCCGAAGGCATGGCTGTTCTGGAGCCAATTGCCGATGGCTTCCGCAACTACCAGAAAGCCGAATACTCGATCTCGCCCGAAGAGTTGTTGATCGACAAGGCTCAGTTGCTGGGTCTCTCCGCGCCCGAGATGACAGCTTTGATCGGTGGCTTGCGGGTGCTTGGCGCGAACCAGGGCGGGGCGACCCATGGTATGCTGACCGAGCGTCCCGGCAAGTTGACCAACGACTTTTTCGTCAATTTGTTGGACATGGGAACCGAATGGACACCGGCGTCGGGTTCATCGAACATTTTCGAGGGTCGCGACCGGGCAACCGGGACCGTCAGGTGGACCGGGACTCGGGTCGATCTGGTTTTCGGTTCCAACTCGCAACTTCGGGCAATAGCCGAAATCTATGGGCAGGACGATGGTCAGGCCCGGCTTGTGACCGATTTCATCTCGGCCTGGACTAAAGTGATGGATGCGGACCGCTTCGATCTGAAATGACAATTCCAAGCCCGTGACCCAAGAGGCGCGGCGGTCAACCGCCGCGCCCTTTTTCCATTACTACTGACGCCGCGGATGCAGCATAAACGAATGGTTCGAGCCCCCAGGTTCGGACGTTGTTAGTCCGTTTTGATCTGGACGCATTTCGCCGACCTACCTATCACTTGATTTCGCGATTTCCTCGGAGAAGCCTGATGTCCGCGACGCGTAACGTTCTGTTCATCATCATTGACCAACTGCGAGCGGATTGTTTGAACGGAGAGTTGGCCCAGCACGTCGACCTCCCGAACCTTCGCGCACTCATGCAGGACGCGGTGAGTTTCGATCGACATTTCTCGGTCACCAACCCCTGTGGGCCATCGCGCGCATCCATCCTGACCGGTCAATACGCGATGAACCACCGATCAGTGCGAAACGGCACGCCATTGCGCCATGACATACCCAATCTGGCAACTGAGATGCGCAAAGCAGGACTGCTGCCAATGCTTTTCGGGTATACCGACACCTCTTCAGATCCACGTGTCCACCACCCCAACGACCCGGCGATGAAGACCTATGAATACCCAATGACTGGTTTTCACGAGATGACCGAGATGCGGCTTGAAATGTCGTATCCATGGCAATCGCATTTGATCCAGCAGGGGTACGAATTCGAAAAATACTGGGATGTATACAAGCCGATTGCGCCAGATGGCGGCAAACCACGCCTGAATGACCCCGCTCTCTACTCAGCTGAAGATAGTGATACTGCGTTCCTGACGAATTCTTTCCTTGGCAAAATCACAGCGCATCACGGCAAAAGCTGGTTCGCCCATCTAACTTATATCCGTCCTCACCCACCACTAGTCGCTCCCTGCCCCTACAACCGTATGTACAATCCGCAGTCTTTGCCTTTGCCTAAAAGGTTGACATCTGTCGAACAGGAATGCGCGGTTCACCCGTTCTTTGCTCCGCTCATAAAAACCAGTTCTATCGAGACATTTGTCGAAGGGTTCCCCGGGCTGGAAGCAACGGACGAAAATATCCAGACGCTGAGGTCGATCTATCTTGGTCTGGCAACCGAGGTCGATCACCATATCGGCCGGGCAATTCAGCATCTCAAGGATAGCGGTCAGTATGATAACACACTTCTGGTCGTAACGGCGGACCACGGCGAAATGTTGGGTGATCACCATTCATGGGGAAAGATGACTGTTTATGACGCTGCGTATCAGACACCACTCATCATCCGAATGCCGGGAAACAAAGCCCGAGCTGGCAAGGTTGTTTCCGCACCAACCGAGACCATCGACATAACGCCGACCATTCTCGATTGGATCGGTTGCGACATTCCCAATTCGATGGATGGGCGCTCTCTAATTCCGCTGATGAACGGCGATGTGCCAGATGACTGGCGTACCTACACGTTCAGCGAACTGGATTTTTCCCAACCTTCAAAGCCGACAGAATGGGAAAAAGCGCTGGGGACCAATCCATCGAATTCCTGCCTTGGTATCTTGCGAGACAATAGATTCACGCTTGTGGAATTCGCCGCCGACCTGCCGCCAATTTTGTTTGACCACTGCGGAAAAGGCGAATTCGAGAATGTGGCCGGCAAACCCGAGTACGCGAACGACCTTTCCCGCCTGACCCGGCAAATGTTGCGGCACAGGATGCAGAACATGGATCACACATTATCACTGAACACAATTTCGGCCATGGGACCGCAATCGAGACGCCGCTATATCTGAGGTTCCCTGTCGAATTGTAGCGAACCGCTTTCGGCCCTGTCCATCGATTCCGTTAGCCCAAGATCGGCCAAGACAGGGCCGTATTCTTGTCGTGATAGGTCACGTGCTTGCTCACCTGCATATGGAATGATCACGCGGCCCACACAGCTTAGCGATGCCGTACGCAAAAGTTCGGACGGCAAATGGTCGGGTGCCGCGAGGCGAAGAACATCAGGCCTGAAATCTGTAAGATATGCGGCAAGGCCCGAAGCCTGCCCTTGCCGGTCAGCCTCAAAGGACAAAAACCCATCGCTGAATTTGAGGCGCGACGAATTCTCCAACCCGTTGCGCCGCGCGATTTCTCTGGCCGCCCTGACAAGGCCTGACCGGCAGTCCTGCGCCATTATAATCAGTTTCGGAAGATCACGACTGGCTTTTAGGGGAACAAAACCCACACCGCTCCCGATTTCGAGGAGCCGCGCGCAACCATCGAGGTAACCCCCGATATTTCTGGCGTTCCGCCGATCGAACCTGCCCGCAACAATGGAGTTGAGAGCCTCGGATGAGAATAGCCCCGGATCGGCTGGCAATTCGATGTCATGGTTCAAAAACCACTGAGTTGATGCAGCTGTGGAAAGACGCGCATCTTGTCCCACGTAGGGCGATGCGACCGTTTGGAAATCTGTATTTGCTTCTCTGGGTTTTTCAAATTTTTCAGTCGCCGTTCTTTCCACGCGGCTCATCATCGCCGCTATCTTGGCCGGGTCGCGAGGCTGCGGCGGTTTGGCCACCACCTTGGCAATCGGTGTCTTACCCGCCTCAATCAATTCGTTTTTCAGGCCTTGGTATTCGGGCGTCTGTTTATACGCATCGAGCCGCGTCTCAATTCGATCCAACGCCGCCTCGTGCAACGCTCGAAGCACGGGATCCATGAGGAGAGCCTGCATGATCTCCCGCCCGAGAGGTGCATGGCGCAGAATGGAGCGATCCTCGACTTCATTGCGATCCTGTAAGGCCCAATAGTCGGAATTGTACTTGTCTTTTTTGTTGTTGACGTTGCCTCGAAATTTTCGAACGGCATATGCATCCACAGACTTGACAGCGTAGTGGTTCATTTGTGCCCATTCATAGCCGAGCGTGCGTCGGATGGAGCGCCAACCTCGAAATTTGAAATAGTCTTCCATCGGAAGACCAGAACCGTTCAGCCACTTCACCGACTCTGGGAAACCAGTTTCAAGATGCTTGTTCTTGATCGAAGGTCGATGAATACCAAGTTTCCAATACTCTGGATCGAACTTGAACAAGGTTTTGACCCCCCAACCCTTATTCCAAAGGGGCGGTGCCGCACGCAGGTATTGTTCTGTCACCGGCTTGCGCGACCAATCAACCACACCACCTGAGCCGAATATTCGCCAGGTGATCACAATGCCATTCGCTCCTTTTTCCACGGCGTCGGAAATCAATCCGTCAAGATTTCCGGATGGATGGTTGATGCACAAGAACTCATCAGCATCGAAAACCAGCAACCAATCTGCGGCCTGAACCAAGGGCTCGGCCTGCGCATGTTTCAGCGCAGATGGCTGCGGCTTGACACCATCAGGAATGACGTTGTGCCGGTGATAGCCCAGACCAAGCTCCTCCAGACGCTGAAGCATTTCCACCGTTCCGTCAGAGCAATCATTGGTATAGACGAGAATATCAGTGAACCCGACTGCCAGGTGATGCGCATACCACTCCAACAAATACGGCGCTTCGTCTTTCATCATAGATACTGCCATGATGGTGCCGTTGGGGCTTTTGCGTTTTCGCAGCTTTTCAAGAATGCCGTGTTGGGCGGGCATGTTTCGTCCTGTGTTGCCTGTGGTCGGTCGTCAGGTCCCGATATACGTGCAGAAAGAACAGACTACCATTGTTGGACACAATTTGACTGCTGAGATGCAATTCGCCTTTGCATCCTCAAGCCAAATAAAGGACAACACACATAAAATACCGGCAAATTCTATCGAGGAAGCAGACTTGTCCGAAACTCGCCGCCCCGTTGCCTCTCTGTGGATCGGAGAGAGCCTTCACTATCTCAATCAGTTATGCCTGAAATCACACTTGCGTCACGGCCATCCGGTGACTCTGTATTGCACCGAAGACGTAGTCAATGCACCCGAAGGTGTCGAGATCAGGTCCGCTTCCGAGATTATGGATATCGATATGTCGGTGGTCGAAGCGACGTCCGCGTCATTTCTTTCGAACGTCTTCCGCTACAAGATGATCAAAAAGACAGGCGCCATCTGGATCGACTGCGACGCTTACTGCCACAAACCTTTTCCGGACGAATGGGAGTGGATCTTTGCCGGTCATGGGATGCGCGGTGCGCTGAACTGCGGGGTTGTAGGATTGCCGCAAGAGTGCGAGTTGATCGACCAACTTTTGGACTATTACGAGAACTTGCCAGATTATCCTGCTTGGTGGGGACAGAGCCAGCGCAAGAAGATGGACCGGCAAAAGGGTCAAGATCCCTTGGTTGTTCGCATTTACAAAACCGAACGCACGGCATTTGGTCCACAGGCATTTACGCATTACGCAAAACAAACCGGCGACTTTGATCGGGCAATGACGCCAGATGTGTTGTATCCTGTGCCGTTTCAACTGAACGATATCTTCTACGATCCGCATGGTAGAGTCGAAGGGTGGTTCACGGAAGATACCGTTTCCGTTCATCTTTACACAAATGGCACCAAACCCTGGTGGCGCAAACACGCGCCACTCAAGAACTCTTACGCCTGGCGCATGTGCCGCGAGGTCGGGATCGATCCGAAACAAACTCTAGGTGGGTGAGGAGGTCACGTCAGCGCCAGAAATTGTCCAATCATCTAGGAGTAGCTCAGACATCGCCGTTTCAGCATGTGAACTCTAGCCGCGACGGCGACAACCCAGTACTACCTGATCTGCTCAGCCTGATCCCTCCGAATGAGCCGATCGGCACAGTGACTGCTGATGGCGCCTGCGACACACGCCGATGCCACAACGCCATCATCGAGCGCGACGCTGTTCGAATCTTTCCGATCCGCAAGAACGGGCGCTTGCTTAAGGAAGACTGTCCTGCGGCAATTGCCAGAAACAAAAAACCTGCGCGCAACGCGACATTACGGCCGGGCATTCTGGAAGCGCTGGACCGGATACCATGTCCGCAGCAGGATCGAGGCGAGGATGCGCCGCCTGAAGGCCTTCGGCGAGCGCATCGCGGCAAGAGACCCAAACCGCCAGACCGCAGAAATCCGCATCCGCATCGCCCTCATGAACCGCTTCAACGCCCTCAGAATCGCCGAGATCAAACGCGTGGCATGACGTCGGCGGGGTACGGGTCTTCACACCTCAAACGCGAGTTACGCAACAACGCCAGTCAGAGGACTGCACGACTTTTTGTTGACCAGCACAAAAGAGCCACGCTAGGGTACAGGTATGAACAGGTTTGAACATGATGACACAGGGATATCTCTGATCGGCGCATCCAAGTCGGTCAAGATTGCCCATCGTCTGGAAACGGATATCAGATCTGGTGCGCTCAGTCGGGGTGATCCGCTGGCCAGCGAAAGCGCACTTGTGAAGAGATTTTCGGTCAGTCGGAATACGATTCGCAAGAGCCTGGAAATTCTCAGCAATAAAGGCCTGATCACCACCAAGAGCGGTATCGGGTCCTTCGTTACCTTCGGCGGCAAGACAATTGATGATCGTTCCGGGTGGAGCGTTGCTCTTGCGTCGGGAGATATTCACCTGGAAACTCGCGTTCTGGTACTGGACCGTGGATCCATGGACATCCCCGATGCGCCCGTCGAAGCGGGTTCGGATTTTCTGGTCGTCGACCGATTGAGGTACCAGGTCCATACAAGACAGGGCGTGTCGCTGGAGCGCAGCCGGATTCCATGGCGGGACAGTTTCTCGCATGTTTTGGATACCGGGCTTAAGAAGGGGTCGTTGACTGAATTGCTTAGATCCAAAGGACTAGTGGTTGCGGGCGGGGACGAATGGGCCGGAGTATTGCCCGCACTTTCCGATATGGATGCCCGAGTCATGGGGCGTAATCCAGGTGAGCCAATGCTGCACTTACGCCGACTGACACGAGCCGCAGACGGGTCGATCATTGAATTTGTCGAAAGCATATTGGACCCAGTGATGTTCGGTCTGCACATGGAGTTCTAGTTGACAACAATGCCGGTAAGCTCTGACATTCAGTACGATCGCGCTTGTGGGGCTTTGGCCGGGATGGCGATTGGTGACGCGATGGGCATGCCGTCTCAGACACTGAGCCGTGCGGATATTCTTCGTCACTACGGTGTGATCTCAACTTTTATTGCTCCGTTCCCGGATCACCCGGTCTCGCACGGGCTCAAAGCAGCGCAGGTTACAGACGACACCGAACAGGCGTTGTTGCTGGCACTCAGACTGATTGAGGATGGTGGTCAACTAGACGAACACCGTTGGGCCAACGACCTCCTCGCATGGGAAGCCGATGTTCGCAAACGAGGGTTGCGCGATTTGCTGGGGCCGTCGTCCAAGGCTGCACTCGACGCAATCATTTCAGGCGCCTCTGCTGACGAGACCGGGCGCAATGGGACCACCAATGGCGCGTCGATGCGCATTGCACCAGTCGGTATTGCAACACGTATTGCACCTGAAGCCACCTTTCTGGATCGTGTCGAACTTGCCTGCCGAATGACCCATAACACTGGCGAAGCAATTGCCGCCGCTGCGGCCGTTGCAACAGTCATCAGTTGCGGCATCGACGGGATGTCATTTGACCAGGCCATAGCGCCGGCGTTACGCGCCGCCGAAGCGGGTCAAAGGCGCGGATATGCAGTTGGTGAAAACGCCATGGCCGAAAAGATCGCTTTGGCACTGGAAGCAGCAAAGGATGGACTTTCGTCCGAGGCCTTCGCCGAGCGTATTGGAACGTCCGTTGCCTCACACGAATCTGTGGCGGCAGCATTCGGTGTGGTTTTGCTAGCAAATTGTGACCCATGGGAAACTGCGAAAATTGCCGCGAATATCGGAGATGACACCGATACGATCGGTGCGATTGCCGGGGCAATGGCAGGTGCCTGTGTCGGGCAAAGCAGGATCACGCAATTCGCCATCGAAACGGTATTTGCGGCAAACGACTTGCCGCTGGAACAAATTGCGCGAGATTTGTTGTCGCTGCGTGCCAATTGCGATGGCTCGGCGTTCGAAAATGCGGAGATGGTCCAATGACAAACCGGCTATTGCAAATGTCAGGTGTTGTCGCCGATCTTCTCTACGAGATCGATCATGTCCCTGCCGCAGGCGAAGAGGCGATCGTACGCGGCTTTTCGATCAAACCCGGCGGTGGCTTCAATGCCATGGTTGCCGCAAAGCGCACGGGCATGATGGTGTGTTATGGCGGAACGATCGGGTCGGGACCTTTTGCGCAGTTAGTCCGCGAAGGGCTGAACGCCGAAGGCATTCCGTTCTTGCGCAGCCAGGATCTGACGAGGGATCAAGGCTGTTGCAGCGTCCTGATCGACAGTGAGGGCGAACGCACCTTTGTCGCAAGCGATGGGGCCGAGGGGCACGTGACCACCGAGGACCTGGAACAGATTGGATTTGCCGAGTACGGGTGGACGTTGCTATCGGGCTACGCCCTTCATTATGCGGGTTCGCGTGCGGCCCTGCATCATTGGCTTCTGACGGAAGCCATTATTCCAAACCTGGTGTTTGATCCGTCCCCGGTCGTGGCGTCGATCCCACGCGAAATTCGCGACGCGGCTTTGGACCGGGCGTATTGGGTCAGCACAAATGCCCGCGAGGCCGCGATTCTGACCGGCTTGTGTGATCCGACCGAAGCCGCCCTTTCCATTGCGAAATCACGCCCGGCAGACGGCGGTTGCGTGGTGCGAAACGGATCCGAAGGGTGCCTTATCGCCACCGGTGACACCGTGGAACATGTCCCGCCCTACCGCGTCCGGGTTGTCGACACAAATGGTGCTGGAGACGCCCATATAGGCAGCTTCATCGCCCGCTTGTCTCTTGGCGACACGCCCTCACAAGCCGCCAGATATGCGAATGTGGCGGCGGCTATTTCAGCGACACAAAAAGGCCCGGCAACAACACCCAGCAGTGTGGTGGTTGCCGAGGCGCTTAATAAAAAAGAGGCCTGTTGATCGAGAGAATTCTCAATTGCGAATGACTGGGAGGTCAAAATGAACAAACATATCTTATTGGCTACAACCGCCGTCTTTGTTGGTACTGCCGCCATCGCCGATGAAATTCGGGTTCTGAACTGGCAGGGCTATGGCACCGATCTGGATTGGGCGGTCGAGGCATTCACCGATGCCAGCGGTCACACTGTCGTGCACGAGTATTTCAACTCGGAACAGGAAATGCTGACCAAGCTGCGCACCAACCCCGGCGCTTATGATGTCGTGCTGATCAACGCGGCATTTACACCGCAGGCGCAAGAAGAAGGTCTGATCGGGCCTGTCGATGTTGCACTGGTCGAAAATCTTGCGGACGTACCTGAAAACCTGAGCGGCAACCAGGACCTGAATGCCGGTGGGGCACTGCATGGAGTTCCATGGACCTGGGGTCTGACATCCTTTGCTGTCAATACCGGCGAGTTTGATGAGTTGCCGGACTCGATCGAAGTATTCTGGGACAAGGCGCATGAGGGCAAAGTCTCGATCCGCGACGATGCGCTGGAGGCGGTGCAATTCGCCGCTATTGCCACTGGTCAGGACATCAACAACATTGCCGATTTGGATGCCGTCGAGGCCAAGCTTGCCGAGTTGATGCCACAGATAAAAACCTATTGGGGATCCGAGAACGACTGGAACCAGTTCATGGCCGCCGGTGATTTGGATGTGGCGACTTTCTGGTCCGGATCGGCCAGCCGATCGATGGCTGCCGGTCTGCCGGTGCAGTTCATCGTGCCAAAAGAAGGGGCAATCGGCTGGCTGGACGGACTGTCTGTTCCCAACTCGTCCAACAAGAAAGAGGCAGCGCATGCCTTTATCAACTGGATGATCGACCCAGAGTTCTACGTGAAATGGGCCGTTGATGGTGCTCCTGCATCGGCCAATGCCAAAGCGGCTGCGGCTCTGCCCGATGACGCCTTCAACAAACAGGTTCTCGGAGACCCCGAAGTTGTTGCCCGCGTTCAGTTCCAGCGCCCGGTCTCGGATGAGACTCGCGAGAAATACCTTGAACTGTGGCAAGGTCTAAAAGCCGCCCAATAAACTGCCAACTCTCAGGGGAGTGTTTCTGGATGTCCGATGTTCTTGCCAAACAGGAACGACTGAAGATCTTCAGCCTGCTCTCACCTGCATATCTTTGGCTGACGGTGGCTATCTTCTTGCCACTGTCAGCCATGCTCTATTTCAGTTTCCTATCCGATGTACCGTTTGGTGATGGAGAGTGGTTCCATACGACGGAAAACTACCAGGCCTTTTTTCAAACTTCGACTTATGCCACGCTGTTATGGAAGTCGCTTAGGCTTGGTCTGACGGTGACCGCGATTTCTGTGCTGGTCGGGTTTCCCTGCGCCTATGTCTTAGCCAAGGCGATCAAGGGCCGGTCGCGCGAGGCGCTGTTTCTGCTGGTCATTCTGCCGTTCTGGTCCAACTCGCTCGTGCGCATCTTTTCTTGGGCCATTGTGCTACGCGGCAACGGTGTGCTGGATCTGGGCCTGAATGCTGTTCTTCCCTTCGAAGTGGATGTAAACTTGATGTTTTCGACCCCGGCCATCGTGATCGGGCTGGTTCATTCCTATCTGCCCTATGTTATTCTGACTTCGTATCTGGCGCTTCAGGCCATTGACGACACTCTGATTGACGCTGCCCGATCCATGGGCGCGGGCAAACTGACCATCCTTTGGCGCATCATTCTGCCACTGTCTCTTCCCGGGTTGATGGCCGGGGCGGTGCTGATCTTTGTTCCGGTGGTTGGCTCGTTCATGGAACCCCGCATTCTGGGCGGTCGGGTTGGCACCTATTTCGGTACGGTGATTGAAGATCAATTCGTGGCTGTGTTCAACTGGCCGCTTGGGGCCGCTCTTTCCTTCATCCTGCTTGCCGTGGTGCTGTTGATCCTTGCCTTGGCAAGCCCGGTTCTGAAAAGGGCACAAACATGAGTGGCCGATTTCTGACAGTTTTGGGGAAGGTCTGGCTGGGGCTGATCCTGTTTTTCCTCTATGCTCCAATCATCGTTATGGCGATCATGTCCTTCAATGCCTCACCTTATTATCAACTACCGTTCGAGTTCTCGCTCAGGTGGTACGAGGATTTGTCTGGCAATGGTCAGATTATCGATGCCGCAGCTCGGTCAGTGCTGATCGCGCTTGTGACCACGGTTGTCGCGACAATTCTGGGCACCGCTGCATCTGTTGCCCTGTTCCGGTTCGACTTCCGGGGCAAGCGGTTCTTGCAAGTCATGCTGTTTCCACCCATCGCCATTCCGTGGCTGATCACCGGAACGGCGATGCTGATCTTCTTTTTTGGCGTTGGTCTCGGACGCGGCACCCCTTCCGTCATTATCGGCCATGTAGCGCTTGCCCTGCCCTACGTCATTGTTGTCGTCAGTGCTCGATTGGCCACATTTGATGCCACGCTAGAGGAAGCTGCGCGGTCGATGGGCGCCGACGCCTGGACGGTGACGCGCCGCGTGACTTTACCATGGATTTCTTCCGGCGTGATCGCAGGCGCGTTGTTCGCTTTTGCCGTCAGTTTTGACCAGTTTGTCGTCTCGTATTTCCTGTCAGAACCGGGTGACAGCACGCTACCGGTGCTGATCTACACGTCGATCCGCAAGGGATTCACACCAGAGATCAACGCGATTTCCACAATCATTATTGTTGTTTCCATGGCCGTGATGCTGTTTGCCGCGCGGTTCTCAAACTTCGGAGGAGAACGCTGATGGCCGAGGTTTCTGTCCAGAATGTCACCAAGTCATTCGGACCGCTCAAAGCGCTGAACGATGTAACGATGGATTTCCCTAATGGCGGCTTTTTTGCACTGCTCGGGCCATCGGGCAGCGGCAAGACCACGCTGCTGCGCGCCATTGCCGGTTTCATCTTCACTGACGCCGGATCGATCCGTATCGGCGATACGTCGGTCGAACATATTCCGGTTGAAAAACGCGATATCGGCATGATGTTCCAGAATTATGCCCTGTTTCCCAATATGACCGTCGCAGACAATGTCGGGTTCGGGCTGCGTGTGCGCAAAGTCGGTGCGGCCGAGGAACGCCGGCGCGTTGGCGAAGCGCTGGATTTGGTTCAGCTGGGCCAGCACGGAGACCGCAAACCGCATCAACTGTCCGGTGGCCAGCGCCAGCGGGTCGCACTGGCCCGTGCCATAGTGACAAACCCCAAGGTTCTACTGCTCGACGAACCCTTGTCGGCGCTGGACAAGTCGCTGCGCGTCGACATGCAGATCGAACTGAAGCGTATTCAGCGCGAAATCGGCATCACCACCATATTCGTGACCCATGATCAGGAAGAGGCGCTGACCCTATCCGACAAGATCGGCATCCTTCGGCAGGGAGAGATGATCCAGGCCGGCGCTCCGCGCGAGGTTTACAGCAATCCAACGGATGTGTTCACCGCTGAGTTCTTGGGAGAGGCGAATTTTCTCTCGAAAGATGGTAAGGGGATTTTTAGAGTGGAAGGAGCGGACATCAAATTGCCGCCCGGAACTGCAGCAAATGCCACTTTGGCCGTTCGTCCCGAAAACATGAGCATTCTGGTGGACGAACCACAAGGGGACAACCTGTCAAAGATACCGGCAATTCTGGAACGTCGGATCTTTGCCGGGGCGATGGCAACCTGCATTGCGCGATGCGGAGGGCAGGTATTCAAAATAATCGCCCGCGATCAGGATATTCCCGAACTCAAGGAGGAGGCTCAGGTCTGGCTGAGCTGGGACCCCGAGAAGACAATTGTCGTTCCCGGTTAGGGGTTCAGTGAACTGATGTAAACTAAGGGTATTGCCAAGTTGTACAGGCTGAGTGATCCAGCTATGTCGCGCTAATGAACATCCCACCGATCATGCCATGCCTTAGAGGCTTTCGTTTTCATCGTGAGATCATTGCTTATGCGGCTTGGGCTTACCATCGCTTTGCGTTGAGCACAGCTGACGTCGAGGATCTGTTGGCTGCGCGGGGCGTTATCGTCAGCCGGGAAACAGTTCGGCTGTGGGTCAATCGCTTTGGTCTACACTTTGCAGATTGCATCAGGCGGGATCGTCCACAGCCGAATGACAAGTGGCACATGGACGAAGTCGTGATCATGATCCGTGGCAAGAAGCACTGGTTGTGGCATGCGATCGCCGCCAATGGCGACGTGCTCGACATTCTCGTGCAAACTCGCCGAAATGCCAAAGCTGCAAAGCGCTTCTTCAGAGGGCTGGTTGCCAAATTCGGCGAACCCAGGGTCGTTATCCCCCCTCTCGTGACATTGCATTCGCAATGCACTGCCGGGCGATGGACAAACTGCGCAGCTATGTCAAACCGATCAAAACACTGGCACCGGACGCTGACCATCGCACCCACAAAGGTCTCAACAACGCGATCGAAGTCTCGCACTGAGCAACCCGCAAAAGAGAGAAGCTATTCGGCAAGTTCAAGTTTCACCTGCAGGCTCAGAGATTTCTGTCCGCGCATGACCAAATCAACCTGATCTTCCGTCCCCGCCGATATCAACTCAACGCAAACTCATACCGCCACGCTCGTTCCGACGCCTTCAACCTCTGGAACGATTGCACTGCGGAAATGACAGCCTGAACCTGCCTTCGCCAATACCTTACATGCTTAGGTCAATAACTTGGCAATACCATCCGATCAGGCGGTAGCTCCTTTCAAGCGAATGACTGTGCCCAGGCTCCCGGCGCAAATACCGACGACAATTGCGATCCCCAGATCGACGGTATCAACACGAGAAAACTGGAAACCTGCAAAAACCAGCGTCTCGGCAATACCAACAACGCCACCCATGACAGCACCTAACCAAAGTTGTCGGGTCATCATCCCCAGCGCCAGGCCCAGAACGCCCGGCAAGCTGAGGATATTGCTACCGATGTCTCCCAAAATTTCTAACATGTCTCGCCCCTTCTCAGTCTGTCCGCGTGTCCAGATATGACTTGATCTGGTCGCTTTCCGCCGAAGCTTGTTGATGGATCAATCCGCCAGTTTCCGAGTTCAAAACTTCAGTAACCTTCTGGTACTCCTCAAGATAGCCGGGCGGAAGATTGTGAGCGATGCCTTGGTGGCAGTCGATGCAAGTCATGCTGTTGTCGATTGCGCGTTGGTGTTCCGAGGCGGCGCGGGTTTCCTGGATGGTGAAATCCATATAGTCGAAGTCATGGCAGTTCCGGCATTCCCGGCTGTCCGACGCCTTCATCTTCTTCCACACGGCGGACGCCATGCTCAAACGGTGATCTTCGTATTTTTCGGGCGTGCTTATCGTTCCGGCCAATTCGTGATAGACGTCTTTGACCGCCATGACTTTAGCCTTGATCTTGTGGCTCCACTCGTCCGGCACATGGCAGTCCGAGCAAATTGCGCGCACACCGGAGTGGTTGTTGTAGTGGACCGTCTCGCGATATTCGCCCAGGTTGGTTTCCATCGTGTGACACGACGTACAGAATTCCTCGGTATTGGTCAGTTCCAGCGTCCAGTGAAAGCCGCCCCAGAACAAGATACCTGCCAAAAAGCCGGCAAGGATCAGAAAGCCCGAGCTGAACATGACGGCCGGTGTCCAGAACCCGTTCCATAGACGGCGGATCCAACCGCGTTTTTCAGGGGAGTCTGCCATTTCAGTGCTCCTTTCAATCTTGCGTTGGATTAGTTGTCTGAGGACGGCTGAAAGACATTGTCAACCAACGCCGGAGCATCTGCTTGCGGCACATGACACTGGTTGCAGAAGTAGCGTGTGCCTGCAATCCGATCCAACTCGTTGCCCTCGCGGTCCAGATAATGGGTCATCGACAAGGTTGGGGCGTTTCGTTCGCCAGCCTTGGTCCAGTCATGACAGGCTAGACATTGGTTGGTGCGTAGGTCGATCTGGTATTGCTCAACCGAGTGCGGGATCAACGGCGGTTGCTGGCGATAGTTGCGCTGAATGCGCCCTTCGACATTGCGATGGACCTGATCAAGTGGAACCGGTTCGTTGACATCGGCGCCGCGCAATGTGTCGACCGACTGTGCCAGAGCATATCCGAGACTTCCAACGAGGGCTGCGACCGCGAGGGCGCTTGTAAGTGCTAAGGTTTTCATTGAGTTTCTCCGTTTCTTGCTTAGGCCGCGCGACCGGCCTCGGATGGGTTGTGTTTCTGGTTGCGCCGCTTTGGACGGGCCGGGCTTGGCCTGGGGTCGAAGCGATGGGTAAATTGAAAGACGTCGGGCGCGCAGACATCGATGCAGCGACCGCAATTCGTGCAATCCGGGCTGAGGATCAGAGGGGTCGAATCTTCCTCTCCTCTCAGAGCGGGCGTGATAACCTGCATTTCAGGACACACGGCAAAACAGTCCATGCAATCGTCGCATGCGGCACGGTTTAGTGCTGATACCCGCAACAATGATTGCGCTCCCAGCAGCCCATAAAATGCACCGACGGGACAAAGGTGACCACACCATCCGCGGCGGGACACGATCAGGTCAAAGACAAAAACCGCAATGACGAATGCCCAGGCAAATCCTATGCCGAAGATAAGACCGCGATGCAGCATCGAGACTGGATTTACCAATTCCCATGCAATCGTGCCGGTGGCGAGCGACACCGCAAGCACCATGGCGAGCACATAGTATTTCGTGCTTCGCTTGGGCTGCCAGCCCTTTTGAAGCCCAAGGCGATCATGCAACCAATGCGCGGCGTCGGTCACAGGATTGATCGGGCACACCCAACTGCAATAGACGCGGCCACCGATCAGTGCATAGAGGGTGCCGACAATTAGCGCGCCGACCAGTGCCGTTGCCTCGGGCCAGTGAAATGCGAGCATCGACTGGACGGTCACGAACGGGTCGGTTAGCGGTAACACATCAAAGGTCAGCGAACTTGCGAGGTTTCCCTTTACCCACCAGATGCCGAACCATGGCCCCATCAAAAAGATAAACAGGAAGAAAAACTGGGCCGTTCGCCGCAATAGAAGGTATTTATGCGCGTTCAACCAGCCTTTTTCGGCTATGGCCTCGTGGCCAACGGGGCTTTGAGTTCTTTCGCTCATTGCCCTGCTCCCTCGGCGCCCGGAATTGAAAAACTGGGTTTGAACCCGCCTTCCATGCTGGGGTCTGGGATCGGTTCGGACAGATAGCCGCCCGGCGCCACAAGGTTGTCGGTGCCTGGCCCCGGCAGGCGGTCCGGTAGGTCGATCAGTTCATCGACCAGCGGATTTTGTTCTTCCCAACCCAGTCTGTAGTGTTCGGCAGATTCAGCGGTTGCCAACCGACGCGGCAATACCTTGATCGCCGCTTCTTCCGGTAGCACACAGGCTTTTTCGCATTTTCCGCAGCCCGTGCACGCGTCCGAGTGGACAACCGGCATGAAAATGGCGTGATGCCCGGATCGCTCGTTGTGTCGAACCTCCAGCGTGATCGCCTTATCGATCACGGGACAGACGCGATAGCAAACATCACAGCGCAGACCCAACGCATTCAGGCACCGTTCTGTGTCGATCAGAACAGCAAGGCCCATATCCGCGTCGTCAATATCGGCGAGTTCCTTGTCGAGCGCACCTGTCGGGCAGGCGGCAACACAGGGAATGTCTTCACACATCTCGCAGGGCACATCGCGGGCAATAAAAAATGGAGTACCTGTCGCGGCCCCGTCGACGCCAAGTTCGGCTAGTTTCAGCGTGTCATAGGGACAGTCCCGGACACATAATCCACAACGGATACACGCGGCCAGGAAGTCTTTCTCTGCCAAAGCGCCGGGCGGGCGCAGCGCCTGTGCCGGAAGCGCGCCGGCGTCCGTAGCCAGATAGGTCAGGCCAAGCCCACACACCGCGCAACCCGCAGTCGCACGGGCAGCATCCTGCAAAAAGCGGCGCCGGTCCACAGACCTGAGTTGACGGTTGGAATTGGCGGGCATGACCCTGTCCCTTGCTTTCGGTCGTTAGACGGAGCGCTTATGCGCGCTCCACCTTGCAGGCACATTTTTTGAAATCGGTCTCCTTCGAGATCGGGCAAGTGGCGTCCAGCGTCAACTTGTTGATCAACTGGCCTTCGTCGAACCACGGAACGAACACGACCCCGCGCGGCGGCTTGTTGCGACCACGGGTTTCGACCCGGCTTTGCATATCGCCACGGCGGGACGAGATGGTGATCTCCTGCCCACGCCGCAAGCCGCGATCCTTGGCATCGTCAGGGTGCATATACACCACCGCCGATGGGAACGACCGGTGCAGTTCCGGCACCCGGCGGGTCATCGAACCGGAGTGCCAATGCTCCAGCACGCGACCGGTCACGAGCCATAGGTCGAATTCTTCATCCGGCATTTCCGCTGCAGGCTCGTAAGGCGCGAAGATGATGTTCGCCTTGCCGTCCGGCTTGCCGTAGAATTGAACGCCCTTGCCCTTTTCGACATAGGGGTCATACCCCTCGCGGAAGCGATAGAGTGTTTCCTTTCCATCCACCACAGGCCAGCGCAGACCGCGAGCCTGGTGGTATGTGTCAAAATCAGCGAGGTCATGCGCCTTGCCGCGGCCGAAATCGGCGTATTCTTCGAACAGACCTTTCTGCACGTAGAAACCAAAATGCTTGGACTCGTCGTTGTTGAAACCTTCGGCGGTTTCTGTCAGCGGATATTTGTTGACCTTACCATTCTCGTACAGGATTTCATACAAGGTCTTGCCGCGATACTCGGGCTTCGCCGTCACCAACTCTTCCGGCCACACTTCTTCGACCTTGAAGCGTTTTGAGAATTCCATGATCTGCCAGACGTCCGAACGTGCCTCACCCGGTGCATCCACCTGCTGGCGCCAGAACTGGGTCCGGCGCTCGGCGTTGCCATAGGCGCCTTCCTTTTCCACCCACATCGCAGTCGGCAGGATCAAGTCGGCGGCAAGCGCTGTGACGGTCGGATAAGGATCGGAAACGACGATGAAGTTGTCCGGGTTACGGTAGCCCGGCAGCCCTTCTTCCAGCATGTTGGGGGCGGCCTGCATGTTGTTTGTGCATTGTACCCAATAGGCGTTCAGTTCCCCGTCCTTGAGCATGCGATGCTGCAACACGGCGTGATAGCCCGGCTTTTCCGGAATAGTGCCTTTGGGCAGGCCCCACTTGGCCTCAGCGATGTCGCGGTGCTTTTCGTTCATGACCACCATGTCCGCGGGCAGGCGGTGGGCAAAGGTTCCGACTTCACGCGCTGTGCCACAAGCCGAAGGTTGACCGGTCAACGAGAAGGGAGAGTTGCCTGGCTCGGAGATTTTTCCGACCAGAAGGTGCACGTTGTACATCAGGGAGTTCACCCACGACCCGCGAGTGTGCTGGTTGAAGCCCATGGTCCACAAGCTCATCACCTTGCGGTTCGGATCAGCGTATTGTTGCGCCAATTGCTCCAGCTTTCCTGCTGGGACACCCGACAATTCCGAAACTCTTTCCACGGTGTATTCGCTGACGGCTTCGGCATATTCCTCGAAACTGATTGGCGTAAGCGCACCGTGCTTGCCTTCATGTGACGGGTTCGCCGCGGCCTGTTCCAGTTCATGTGTTGGGCGCAGGCCATAACCGATATCGGTTGCTGTTTTGGTAATGTTGACGTGGTTCTTGACGAATTCTTCGTTCACCGCGCCGTTCTGGATGATGTAGTTGGCGATATAGTTCAGGATCGCCAGGTCGGTTTGCGGTGCAAAAATCATGCCGTTGTCGGCCAGCTCGAACGACCGGTGTTCGAATGTCGACAAGACGTGAACCTGACAGCCCGGTTTGGTAAGGCGGGTGTCGGTCAAACGCGACCACAGGATCGGGTGCATCTCGGCCATGTTCGATCCCCAAAGCACGAAGGTATCGGCGTGCTCAAGATCGTCATAACAGCCCATCGGCTCGTCAATGCCAAATGTACGCATGAAACCTGCCACTGCGGATGCCATGCAGTGACGCGCGTTCGGGTCAATGTTGTTCGAACGCAGGCCGGCTTTCATGAACTTGGCGGCGGCATATCCTTCCCAAACCGTCCACTGTCCGGAACCGAACATGCCGACACTGGTCGGCCCTTTCTTGGCTAGTGCCTCTTTCCACTTCTCGGCCATAATGTCGAAAGCTTCGTCCCAGCTCACAGGCTCAAACTCGCCTTCCTTGTCGAACACACCGTTAGATTTGCGCAAAAGCGGCGTGGTCAAGCGGTCCTGCCCATACATGATCTTGGACAGGAAATAACCCTTGATACAGTTGAGGCCGCGGTTCACCGGTGCTTCGGGATCTCCTTGAGTTGCGACCACGCGGCCATCTTTGACGCCAACCAGAACGGAACAACCTGTCCCACAAAAACGGCAAGCGGCCTTGTCCCAGCGGATATCCGGGCTCGGAAGTTGCGCCGCTGCCTTTTCCGGCAGGGTAATGCCAGCCGCCGAAGCGGTGGCAAGGGCAGCACTTGTTTTCAAAAACGCACGGCGGGATGCGGAAGCGGTCATCGATATGGTCTCCCAGTGTTCAGTGTTGGGTCTGTGAAGCGCTGTCAGATTCAAGCTCTTCAAAATGGTGATAAGTCAGCGTGACATTCAACACGCCGGGAATTTGGTGCAGGGCCATGATCTGATCCGAGGCCCGTTGGGTTTCGGTATCCTCGATGGTGACCACCACACGTCCGTCTTCATGCGCATGCACCTCGCCCCCTTCAGTCGCATCGATTGCTTCAATGACGCTTCGGGTCATGGCTGGCATGGTATGCACAAGGCAGCCGCAGATGTTTGTCATTGGCGGTTCTCCTGGCCGGTTTGAGAATGGACAAGCGAAATTGCGTCAGCCGGGCACGCCGAGACGCAAGCGCCGCATCCTGTACAGGACGCATCGTCGATCAACGGCTCGGCGCTGCCGCCGACACGTAGCTGGAACCGGATCGCGGATAGTTCACAATGATCCTGGCATATACGGCAATTCACGCGGTTAAGCGACAAGCAGGTGTCGGATATCGCGACCCGCCATGGCCACTCCATATCCGGTTTAAGTGCACCCGGTTTGCAGGCATCGACGCACTCGCCGCAAAACGTGCAGGACCTGCGGCTGACGTCAACAACGGGAAATCCGTTTTCACCTGCTGTGATAATCGCTTGTGGACAAACCGCCGCGCAATTGCCGCAGCGCGTGCACGCCTCCAAAAACGCCATATCGGCCCCAGCGCCAAAAGGGCGCGGAACAGGCGCGGAGTTCATACTTCCGCGCAGAAAATTGCGTCTCGTCGCGTGGCTGGTCATTGTCTTCGGCTCGCGCCAGATTGGCTCTGCAATCGTCTCTTACTCTGCCAGCATGTGCCAAACTTTGACCGAGATCAACTGATTGGGGTGTGTCGCAATCTTTGTACGAAGGCCGACGAGGATTTACTACGGGGCTTTGGCGATCAACGTCCGGCAAGTCAGCAAGTGAATGGCCACTGAAATAGTCCCGTGTCGACGTTGTGTTGAGAACATAATTCCCTTTCGACACGGTTACAGTGGCGATGATGACGCGCGGTATGGACGCGGCGAACAGTTTTCTTTTCAGCGCTGCCGATCTGGAGGAGCGTTCCCCGGCGCGGCAGGTAAGAATCGATTGCGCTTGCAGAGGGACGCAGTCCGACATGTGGTGATGCCGCGTGTTGGCACACAAATTCGGAATGGGCATTTAGTCTACGGTACCCCGTCAATAGTGCAAATTGACAATTTGACTGTTCCCTTTTGGCCGCGCGTTTTCGGGATCAAACTGGCAAAGCGGACCTACGATTGCCTTGGTGACTTCACCCGAAAGCAACACTTCCACTTCCGTAAGCACGCCTGCATATGCCGGGTCAACGTAGGCCATGGCGAGGTTTATGCCAGTGCGGTAGCCCCACGCGGATGAAGTAATCGACCCGATTGGCGCGCCATTCACAAATACGCCTTCACCCGGTTGTGCTGGTCCGTTGTCATCGTGGATTTCAAGCATGACCCGTACTTTGCGATTTCCGATACTCATCTGCTCAAGAAGCCCGGACTTTCCGGGGAAATCCTTGGACAAGTCGACAAAACGATGCAGCGCCGCCTCAATCGGATTGAATTCGGTGATAAAGTCACCCTTCCAATGGCCATGACCTTTTTCCAGTCGCATCGAGTCAATTGCAAACATACCGAAATGCGACAGGCCGAATGCTGCACCGACTCTGGTCAGAATATCATACGCGGGGTAGAGTTGCGTGTTGGGGATATGCAATTCGAACGCTTGCTCTCCCGAGTAGCTGATCGCGATGGCCAAAGCCTCGATATATCCGATAAAGACACGCTGCGCGCTTAACCACGGAAAATCGGCTTGACCCCATTTTGTGCGCGGCGACGCTACAGCCAACAAATCACGGGCTTTTGGGCCAGCAATCACAATCATTGTGTGCGTGTTGGTGCGACTCTCGATACAAATATCTGATGCTTTGGGCAAACGTTCGGTCAACCAATCCATATCGTGATACTCAGCCGCGGCAGCAGAACCATAAAACACGCTCCCATCTGACAAAGGTACAATCGTGGCCTCGCCTGCGATATTGCCCTTTGATGTCAGGAAGTAACACAAACTGGCCTTTCCGATCTTTTCTGAAACCCTGGAGCAGGTCAGACTACTCAACCAATCCAGCGCGCCGGCTCCAGTGATGCGGTAGTGGTTGAAACCTGAAAGCTCTGCCAGTCCGACGTTGGTACATAGCGCCTCGATTTCACGCCCCACAATATCGTGCCAGTTCTGAAAAGAAAAACCGTATGAAGTTTTGAAAGCTGGGTCCTGTTTATAGAACTCTGCCCGCTCCCAGCCATTTACGACACCAAATTCCGCACCTTTGGCCTTCAGCACCGGATAAAGTGGTGACGCCTTGGCCGGGCGACCGGCCGGGCGATGCTCGTGCGGCAGATGCCAGCGGAATTCGTGCTGGTAATCCTCGATGGATTTCAGCGCAGTAAACTCAGTGTTGGCAAAACTAGTGAGACGGCGCGGGTCGAGTTGCCAAGTATCCCATTCCGTTTCCCCGTGCACCATCATCTGTGCGAGCATTTTGCCATAGCCACCGCCTTCGCCAATGCCCACGCGCAGTCCGTTCATCGACCAGCAATTTCGGAGGCCTGGTTGCTTTCCGACCAGTGGCCCTGCATCCGAGGCATAGGTGATTGGCCCGTTCACCACCGACTTTATGCCAACATCTTTCAAACACGGAAGGCGGTCAAAAATCGGCTCCATCTTCGGCAAGAGACGATCCAGATCATCCGGGCAAAGCGCATTGACGAAATCAGGATCAATTCCGTCCATCCCGAATGTCTTACAGTCATGTTCATAGATTCCGACAAGAAGGCCATTCTTTTCTTGTCGCATATAAAAAGTGTCACGCGGACAGCGCACCATAGGGACGCGCGTCTCGCGCTCAACCAGTTCAGGGATGTCTTCGGTGACGAAGTACATGTGCTCCATCGCAATGACTGGATACGCGATCCCCATCAATGCACCGACCTCATTGGCGCGATAACCCGCAGCAACCACGATATGCTCGGCGGTGATCGTGCCCTTGCCTGTTGTCACTAACCATTCACCGTTAGGCTTTTGTTTCAAGGCAGTTACGGGGGCGTTGCGGTGAATCATTGCGCCCGCCTTTCGGGACCGGGCCGCCATGGCCTGACACAGCTGCGCCGGGTCGATGTCGCCGTCGCGTTCATCCCACATCGCAGCAAGGACTCCATCAGTGTTCAGCAAAGGATTGCGCCGCTTTGCCTCAGCCGCATCCAGCAGATCAAATTCAATACCCAGCCCCTTGGCCACCGACATGATGTGAAGCACTTCATCCACATGAGTTGGGTTGGTCAGGAGGCGCATACCACCTGTTCCATGGTGATAGTTGATTGGATATGCCGGATCGTCAGCCAGTTCCTTATAAAGCTTGATTGTGTAGTCTCGCAGGAGCAGCAGCAGCTGGTTGAACGCCACGCTGGGACATTGCGCCGCCGAATGCCACGTTGTGCCGCTGGTCAACTCGTTTCGTTCCAGCAAGACAGTATCGGTCCAACCTTCCAGACAAAGGTGGTAAAGCGCCGACAGTCCACCGACACCTCCTCCAATAACAACCACACGAGCATGGCTTTGCACAAGTTATCTCCAGTACTTCTAAGTTTACTAACAAATATCCGCCAAATATTCTCGACTACAAAACAGGATTTATGGAATAAGTATGCCGAAAATAGTGAGTTACGAGCCGGCATGGATTGGACAAAACTGTCCGTCGCCAGGGATTTTGGGACAGATGGCGGCCTGAGCTAAGCGAGGGTCTGGTCGCGCCCGAAGTAGACATCGGTCGGGGTTAGGTTTTGTGGGCTCTCGTGATATCGTCGATGGGGTATTGCCAAGTTATTTGATGCGATGCGCAAAATGTTGTCTCGCAGCCATCAGGCTGCCATCTCAGCAGTGTACTCGTCCCAAAGGATGAACGCATCAGAACGTGCGTGTCGGTATGAGATTGCGGTGAGTTGGTATCGGCGAGGACGGAAGATAAGGTTGATCTGGTCATGAGCAGACAGAAACCTCTGGGCTTGCCGGTGTGATTTGAACCGCCCAAACATTTTCTCTCGCTTCCGGGTGGGCCTATGCGACACTTCGATTGCGTTTTTTATACCTTTGTGGGCGCGACGGTCAGCGTCCGGCGCCAGTGTTTTCATCGGTTTGATATAGCTGCATAGTTTATCCATTGCCCGGCAGTGCATTGCGAATGCAATGTCACGAGAGGGGGGGATGACGACTCTTGGTTCGCTAAATAGGGTCATCAGCCTCTGGAAGAACCGCTTTGCAGCCTTTGCATTTCGGTGTGTTTGCACAAGAATATCAAGCACATCACCTTTTGCGTCGATAGCGCGCCATAGCCATTGTTTTTGCCGCGGATCGAAATCACAACTTCGTCCATGTGCCACTTGTCGTTCGGCTCCGGGCGATCCCGCCGAATGCAGTCTGCGAAATGCTGCCCAAAGCGATTGACCCATAGCCGGATCGCTTCCCGGCTCACGATTATGCCGGGCGAACAACTTGGTAATATCGGCCGGACAGTTCAGGTACGAATTTTCTTGCCGCTGAATGACGCGCTCCCTTAGACTGCGGCAAGAAATCCAGGGGTAAACCATGTCTCATCCGCCCGTGTTCTCGTCTCCATTACTGAAGAACTGCCCGGCCTCGCTGCCGCCTGTGGCGTATTACGAACAGACCTGGTTTGAGCGGGAACGAGCGAAGATCTGGCACAAGGAGTGGGCCTATGCCGGGCGCCTTTCAGACCTGCCGCCAAACACGCTGCGCCGGATCGAGATCGCCGGTCAGTCGGTCTTGGTCGCGCGCGGTCAGGATGACGATATTTCCACCTTTCTGAACGTCTGCCCGCATCGGGGGTCGGAACTTTGCGGACTACAGGACAGGGCCTATAACGGCAAGCTCATCTCCTGTCCCTATCACGCGTGGTCCTTTGACATGACGGGCCGCCTCAGGTCGACCGCATATGCAACCCCTACGGACGATTTCGACAGGGACGCACACGGGCTGCTTCCGGTTTCGCACAAGGTCTGGAATGGCTGCCTGTTCCTGTGCCTTGACGAAACCCCGCCCCAATTTGCGCCGGATCTGGGTCTTGCCGCCCTGGATAACTGGCCCATGGACCGGTTGGTAACCGGCCATGCCCGCGAAATCGAACTGGCCTGCAACTGGAAGGTCTTTTGGGAAAACTACAACGAATGCCTGCACTGCCCAGGTATTCACCCCTCGCTCAGCACACGGGTGCCGGTCTATAGGCAGGGCATCATGTCGGCCGCAGAAGCCAGCGGATCGCCTTACGACGGCCCAGTTCTGGAATCCGGGACAGAAACCTGGACGGTCAATGGTCAACCCTGTGGTCCGATCTTTCCCGATCTGTCCGCGGTGGAACGCGCCGCCGGGCATACCTTTGTCACGATCTATCCGACCGCGTTCATCGTCGCGCATGTCGACTATGTGCGCATCGTCTCGCTGACACCTGTCTCGCCCGAATGCACGCGGTTGAAAGCGGAGTGGCTGTTCCTGCCCGAGACCCTCGCTGCGCCCGGTTTCGATATGGACAACGTCGTCGATTTTGCCGCCGCCGTGTTGGAAGAGGACGGAGCCGCCTGTGAGATGAACCAAAGGGGTCTGCGCGTTTCCCGGTTCAGGGGCGGCCGCCTGATGCCTCAGGAATTTGACATCAAGCGGTTTCACGACTGGGTTCTGACACGGCTGGGCGACTGAATCGGACGGGCTGATCAAAGGTACCAATCGTTTTCGCGGGGCGAGATTTCTTCGCGGAACGACGCGAACTCGGCCTCTTTCACCGCCGCATAGATCTCCAGGTGGTATTGCCAAGTTGTACAGGCTGAGTGATCCAGCTATGTCGCGCTAATGAACATCCCACCGATCATGCCATGCCTTAGAGGCTTTCGTTTTCATCGTGAGATCATTGCTTATGCGGCTTGGGCTTACCATCGCTTTGCGTTGAGCACAGCTGACGTCGAGGATCTGTTGGCTGCGCGGGGCGTTATCGTCAGCCGGGAAGCAGTTCGGCTGTGGGTCAATCGCTTTGGTCTACACTTTGCAGATTGCATCAAGCGGGATCGTCCACAGCCGAATGACAAGTGGCACATGGACGAAGTCGTGATCATGATCCGTGGCAAGAAGCACTGGTTGTGGCATGCGATCGCCGCCAATGGCGACGTGCTCGACATTCTCGTGCAAACTCGCCGAAATGCCAAAGCTGCAAAGCGCTTCTTCAGAGGGCTGGTTGCCAAATTCGGCGAACCCAGGGTCGTTATCCCCCCTCTCGTGACATTGCATTCGCAATGCACTGCCGGGCGATGGACAAACTGCGCAGCTATGTCAAACCGATCAAAACACTGGCACCGGACGCTGACCATCGCACCCACAAAGGTCTCAACAACGCGATCGAAGTCTCGCACTGAGCAACCCGCAAAAGAGAGAAGCTATTCGGCAAGTTCAAGTTTCACCTGCAGGCTCAGAGATTTCTGTCCGCGCATGACCAAATCAACCTGATCTTCCGTCCCCGCCGATATCAACTCAACGCAAACTCATACCGCCACGCTCGTTCCGACGCCTTCAACCTCTGGAACGATTGCACTGCGGAAATGACAGCCTGAACCTGCCTTCGCCAATACCTCACAGGCTTAAAGCGTTTCGGGATTAACTTGATGCATACCCGGCAGCCTTGAAGTAGTTTTGGCACTCGGTGGGTTCGTAGAGATCGCAGATTTCCGCGATGGCATCGAATACTTCGGTGAAGGTCCTCGCGCCGATCCGTCGGAGGTGAGCCTTGACCTTTGAGAAGGCCTGTTCGATAGGATTGAGATCGGGTGTGTACGGTGGAAGGTAAAGGAACTAGCAGCCGTGTTCGCGCAGGGCTTGGGCAGCCCCCTTGTTCCGGTGAGTGGCGAGATTGTCGAGGATGATTACGGTGCCGGGTGCGATCTCGAGGATCAGTACGTGGCGGATGTATGCAGCGAAGGCGGGGCCGTCCATTGCACCCTTGATGACCCATGGAGCGATTAAAGCGTCTTGGGCCAACCCCGCGATCAGGGTTTGCGTCCCCCAGCTTCCAAAAGGAGCGTCCATCATCAGCCGTTCGCCGCAGGTGGCCCAACCGCGCAGGCGCGAGGTTGGTTTTCATAGCAGTTTCGTCAATGAAGACAACGCGTTCAGGTAGTGCCGCTATGGCTGGTGCGCGATTCGTGAGCCAATCGGCTCTTTGCTGTCTTACCTTGGCACGGCGGCGTTCGGTGGCGACCAGCGACTTTTTTGTACGTGAACCCCAGGCGGGACAAAAGATCAGCGATGGAGGAATGATGCACCTGCACCCCTTCACCGTCGGCCAAGGCATCCCTCGGTTCAAAGAGCGTGATGTCCGGGTCTTGCGTCACCAGCTCTTCAAAGAAGGCCCGATGTGGGCCCAGTTTGCCAGTATCACGGGGCGACCCTTAGGCGCAGGAGCCGCGCGACCTCTGGTCTTGACCTGCCGCGCCCAGCGAGTTCCCGTAGCTGGTGACAGCTTCAGGCGAAGCGCCGCCGCGCGCCCACTTAAACCTTCTTCAATGTATCTCTGAAACCGCGCCCGAAGCGCTGATGGCAAAGGTGCTGGCATGATCTATCCTCCCAAACGGGATGAAACACAAACTGACCTGCATGTGAATCTGGAGGGTTCTGTGAGGTCGCGCGGCGGGTCTCGTGCGTCCCAGCGCTGTGCGCGAACTCATTGAGGCCGGATTGAACGAACTTGGGGGCTGGTTTGGCGCTATGGCGATTTGGGCTTGGTGCTAGCCTGGGGTATTGGGCGCGACGGCGGATGCGATGGTTATGCGCCCCGGTCGGGGTTCTGCCGTGGCTGACATCAGCATCCTGGGACCGTCGCAGCGGGCTGGTCTGGTGGCGGATCATTTCTCGCGACGACCGGCACCGGCACAACCGGGTCGCCTGCCGGCAGGCCATCTGGCCAGTCCTCGTGCAGACCGGCTGCAGATCGCGTGGCGATGGTTTGCCCCGAGTGCTCATGAGCTGTCATTCCAGAACGGTCCGACGGGTGATGCCTGTCCGTGATGCCGGACGGCGAGAATGACCATCGGTCGACCGCAGCAGGGGCAAGGGCGCGGAACGGGTGCCGGGCTTGTTTTGGGTCGGACGCGGTCGGCTGCCTCTAGTGTCCCGGTGGCCAGCAGTACCCGGCAGGCTGTGAGACGGGCGGTGCGCTGCCCGTTTGCGAGAAAGCCGTAATGGCGGATGCGGTGAACGCCATCCGGCAAGGTGCGCAGAAGGAACCGCCGGATGAACTCACCGGCGTCGAGGGTCATCCGTCCGGGTCGGCGGCCACGACGATAGTCGCGCCAGCGGAAGGTTACCCTGCTATCCTCTATGCTGATCAGGCGGGAATTGGAGATGGCGACGCGATGCGTATAGCGGCTGAGATAGGCCAGCACCTGTTCTGGCCCGCCAAAGGGTGGTTTGGCATTAACAACACAGTCGCGGCGGCTTGCCGAAGTCAGCATCCGGGCAAAGGCTGGCAGGTCGGCCAATCCTTCAATCTCGCCGAAGAACTGCAACTGCCCGGCCTCGAAGGCGGCAGGCGATCCAGCAGCTGCCGTCCGGCGACGGACCGCCGCCTGGCACGATGCAATGAAGAAGGGGATGGTAACTCAGGGTCTGGCCCCAGCTGTGCAGTACCGCGATGAGGCCGATCCCGGCGCCGAGATGCCTTGGGTCAGCCGCAATGATGCGCAGGGTCTCGGCGGCGGACTTGAACAGGATGTCGTAAGCGATCTTCTTGTTCTGGAAGGCAATGGTTGCAATCTCGGCAGGCAGAGTGAAGACCACGTGGAAATAGGGGACCGGCAGCAGATCGCCCGCCCGCGCCTCCAGCCAGTCATGCGCCGCCGCCCCCTGGCATTTGGGGCAATGCCGGTTGCGGCAAGAATTGTAGGCTACGCGCACCCTTCCGCAGGCCTGGCAGCCCTCGACATGGCCGCCAAGAGCAGAGGTGCGGCACAGTTCAATCGCGGAAATCACGCGGTACTCTACGCGGTCGAGATGGCCGTCGTGAGCCTGAAGATAGGCAGAGCCATGGCGACGGAAGATATCCGCCACCTCCAGGGCCGGGCGCATGGCGCGTCTCAGTCGGGCGGCACCACCTCAAGGTTCAGGCGATCGAACGGGCTTTGTGTCTTCGCGATCGTCGTCGCGGCAACCTGCGTGTAGCGCGCAGTTGTCGACAGGTTGGCGGGCCCGAGCAGCACCTGGATGACGCGGATATCGACACCATTCTCCAGCATATGGGTGGCGAAGCTGTGTCGCAGCGTGTGCACGCTGACCTTCTTGGTCAGTCCCGTCGCTTTGGTTGCGGACCGGCAGGCGGAATGCAGCACCTGCACATCAATCGGTTTGTCGCCACGGCCGGGAAACAGCCAGTCATTCGGATGCGCCAGGCGCCAGTATGTCCGCAACATGCCGAGAAGCTGCGGCGAGAGCATGACGGTCCGGTCCCCGGCTCCTTTGCCATGACGGACCTGGATCTGCATGCGATCGCTGTCGATATCCGTGACCTTCAAACTGACCACCTCGGAAGCACGCAGGCCCGCGGCAAAGGCCGTCGTCAGGGCAGCGCGTGCCTTCAGCGACGGCACCGCCTCAAGAAAACGCACAACCTCGTCGGCGCTCAGGATCGTTGACAGTTTGCGTGGCGTGCGCGCATAGGCGATCCGTTCCGGGATCTCTGCCCGGTTCGGCGTCACGCCGTAGAAGAGGCGCAAGGCGCAGACCGTCTGATTCAAAGCTGGCCAGGAAATACCCTGCGATACAAGGTAGACCTGAAAGGCACGGACATCCTCCAGCCCCAGTCGATCCGGCGAACAGTCGAAATACCGGCTGAACTTCGCAACGGCATGAAGATAGGATCGTTGCGAGGCCGGCGACAGGTTGCGAAGCGTCATGTCGTCGATCATACGGCGGCGCAATGGGCTTACCGCTGAAGTGGCATCAGCCATGGGATGGTCTCCTGATAAAGGTTGGCCTCAGCAACCAAACCTTCCCGCCAGGGGGCCATTCCCGCCAATAGCTACGCCCCCCTCCCGCGTCAGCGGGTTCGTTCAATACCCCAATTCAGGTTTTCCCCGAAACGTTTTAGGTCAACAACTTGGCAATACCTGGTTTCATTGCAAACAGATGCGACGGACAATGCTCGCCCGTTTCAAGAACCCTGATCATCAATGTCCAGGTGGTGATCTGATGTTCGATGTAATCCTCGCCGCAAGCAGCGCAGAATTCCGCGTAACGGGTATCCTTCAGCTCTCTTAACTCAACCCTTGCGCGCTCCAGATACCACGGGTTGCGGGAAACGACCCGAACCTCGGTGAACCCCGCACCTTCCATGGCAGTGCGGTAGCGGTCCGGCGACCCCATCGCGAAACCCAGATCCTCAGCCGCGACATAGGCTGCCATTTCTGCTGACATGGGCCCGTCATGACCGATCATCCAGTCCCCGACAGCCACCTGCCCGCCCGGGGTCAGAACGCGATGGATCTCGGCGGCAAGCGCATCCTTGTCGGGAACGTGCAGCAGCGAATCCTTGGAAAACACCAGATCGAAAGCGCCATCATCGAAAGGCAAAGGTCCGGGATCGGCCCGGACAAAACTCGCGCGATCGACAAGCCCCTCTTCTGCAGCGCGGCGCGTCGCAACTTCAACCACCGGACCTTCAACATCGAAGCCGGTGATGTGTTTCAAAGACCTTGTTTGCGCCAGATGCAAGGCGTTGCCACCTGATCCGCATCCGATATCCAGCACCCGCAGACCGGCAAAATCTATATCGGCGACGATACGATCCACCTCATCTGTGCCGCCCGGCGACAGATGACCTTTGCCCCACAAAAGCTCAAGAAAGGCAATCGCATGTTCGTCGTAATCCGGGTTTTCGGCATCTTTCGCCGTCTGCGCCATGTTTCTGATCCCTTGCTGATCTGCGGCAATACTAGCCGTTGCTCACCACTTGGCACCAGCTTTCATCTTGCCTGCACGGCAAGTCTAGACTAAAATTTATTTAACCGCTCAAAAAAATATTGGACAGGGACATGACAACGGGGCGCACTCAAAATCCGCCACAAGGCACCGAGGCCGCTCGGGATCGTAGCGGCTTGCCAGCCTGGGGATACTTCAGCCAGGACTTGCTGGAGCAGGAAAAAGAAGATCTGTTCCGCCGTCATTGGCAGGTGATCTGCCATGTCAACCACATACCCAATCCAGGCGATTTCTTTACCTGCGACATCGCGGGCGATCGCGCGCTGGTCGTGCGCGATTCCAATGGTACAGTCCGCGCCTTCCACAATCTTTGCCGCCATCGCGGCAGCCGGGTGCTGGGAGACGAACGTGGCAACTGCCGCAACTCGATCATCTGTCCATTTCACGGTTGGGTCTACAATCTGGACGGCACCCTCAGAAGCCCCGCTCAACCCGACAGCCTGCCGGACCTTGATCCGGTCGAATGGGGACTGAAGCCTCTTGAGTCGGAAATCTGGAATGGGTTCGTCTTTGTTCGATTTCAACCCGGGCCACAACCCTCGGTGGCGGAACTGCTTGGCCGATGGGCTCCGGAACTGGCCCAATACAGAATGGACCGGATGGTGCCCGACGGAAACGGGGTCTGGTCAACCGAAGTCGAGGTGAACTGGAAATGCATTCGCGATGTCGACAACGAGGGCTATCACGTCCCGATGGCGCATCCGGGGCTGGATGACCTGTTCGGGAAAAACTATTTCGACGAGCCCTTTCGTGACGGGACATCCCGCTCCTTTTCGCGCTTTCGGGCGGGCAATGGCCGCCTCTGGAGCGTGCGGAACTACAAGAAGATCCTGCCGCATGTCCCGGAACTGGATGCCGATCACAAGCAAGCCTGGCTCTACATCGGCGTGTTCCCGAACTTCGTCTTCGGGCTCTACCCCGACTCGATCTATTTTTATCAGGAAATCCCGGTCGAGGTTGGCCGAACCATCCAGCGCGGCGCGGTGTACCGTCACCCGGACGAAGACCGCCGCATGCGCGCGGCAAGATATCTCTCTGGCCGGATCGACCGCATCACATCGCGCGAGGACGAGATGCTGACGAAATGGACCTGGGAGGCGGCGTTTTCATCGGCGTATGACGGCGTTCTATTGTCGGATCTCGAAGTTGGTGTCATGAGCTATCATGACCAGTTGCGAGATGTCTTCCCCGTGCTGGCCGAGGCAGAGCCAGAACCGGGAACCCTGAAGGAACGAAATGACTTTTTGCGGCAGAAGGCCGGGCAATCCTGGGAATTGCCGACGTAGGGAAAAAGGATAATCTGTCGGAACCACGCCAGCAGAACAGGCCCGGACCGACAAGCAGGGAGTTGCGCAACTGATCGACCGTGACCGAAGGCAAGGCCTGATACTCGTCGGCCCACCATTCGCCTATGCTCTCCTCCTTCTCGCCGCTCCGTTGGCGATGGTGGTGACGTTCAGCTTCTGGACCCAGAACTATCTTGATCTGGACACGACATTCACCCTCGCCAATTACCGCGAGGCCTGGACCGACCCGCTATATCGCGAACTCACGCTGCGCTCGCTCAGAATTTCGCTGGTTGTCACCGTGGCGACCGTGCTTCTGGCCTTTCCCATCGCCTACTACGTTTCGTTTCACGTACATCAACGCAAGTCGCTCTGGCTGTTCCTGATCACGGTGCCGTTCTGGACAAGCTACCTGCTGCGGGTATTCCTGTGGAAGGTGATCCTGGGATATAACGGAGTTCTGAATTCGGCGCTGCTTGGGCTTGGCCTGATCGACGAACCGTTTTCGTTCATCCTCTACAACGCCAACGCCGTGGTGATCACGCTGGCCCATGCCTGGGCCCCGTTCGCGATCCTGCCAATCTTTGTCGCATTGGAGCGGATCGACCGTTCGCTGCTCGAAGCGGCCAAGGATCTTGGCGACGGGCCGGTGCGCAGCTTCTTCCGCATCACTTTGCCTCTGGCCATGCCGGGTGTCGTGGCCGCCACGATCATCGTTCTGATCCCGACAGTAGGCGATTACATCACCCCGCGCCTGGTCGGTGGAACCGAAGGGCTGATGATCTCGAACATGATCCAGGTACAGTTCGGCAAGGCGAACAACGCCCCGCTCGGTGCGGCGCTTGCGGTGTCATCGATGTTCATCGTCGGTGGTATCAGCCTGCTGATTTTCTTCGCGACACGCAAAATCGGGCGCGGAGGCGCAGACTGACCATGTCGAACCGTCGGAAAAACCTGAGCTGGCTGAACGTTTACGCGATCGTCTACATGGTGTTTCTCTATGCACCGGTCATTCTGCTGCCGATCTTCGCCTTCAACAGCGCCACCATCATCGCTTTTCCGCTCAGCGGATTCACAACCGAGTGGTTCGGGGTCCTTTGGACGACCCAGGCGCTGCACGACGCGGTCTGGAACAGTATGCTGGTGTCGGTCTCGACCGCGATCATCAGCACGGCCCTGGGGCTTTTCGCCGCCCGCGCCGTGGCCCGATATACCTTCCCCTTTCAACGGGGGATCATGGGTCTGGTCATGCTTCCCTTGGTGCTGCCGGAAATCATCATAGCCGTCGCCCTGCTAATCGTTCTGATCCAGCTTGGGCTCAGCCTGTCCTTGTGGACGGTCGTTCTCGGGCATGTGCTGGTCTGCACCCCGTTTTCGATCGCGGTTCTCAGTTCCGCCTTTCGCGGCCTCGATCCCAGCGTGGAAGAAGCGTCTTTCGATTTGGGCGAAACCCACTGGGGCACCTTTCGCCGCGTGACCTTTCCGCTGGTCATGCCCGGTGTGATCTCCAGCCTGCTGATCACCTTCACGATCTCGCTGGACGAGTTCATCATCGCGTTCTTCCTGACCGGCACCGAGGTCACCCTGCCGGTATACATCTGGAGCCAGATGCGCTTTCCGACAAAGCTGCCCAGCATCATGGCGCTGGGGACCATATTGCTGGTCCTTACCGTGACCCTGCTCATACTCGCTGAATTCTTCCGTCGCCGTTCGGCCACGCGCCGCGGCCTTGACGCCTCGACAACCGAAGGGCTGATCTGACCATGCTCGACACTGAAAAACCGCACGCGCGCACGATCATCGAACTGGACGGCGTCACCAAGACCTTCGGTGCTGTCCAGGCGCTCAAGGGGATCACGGCGAACATTCGCGAAGGCGAATTCTTTTCGCTTCTGGGTCCTTCTGGCTGTGGCAAGACAACCCTACTGCGCATGATCGCGGGATTCGATGATCCCACGACAGGAACCATCACCATAGACGACAAGGCCATGGCCGGGATCGCGGCGAACCACCGGCCCACCAATATGGTGTTCCAGAGCTATGCGATCTTTCCGCATCTCAGCGTGGCCGACAATGTCGGCTATGGGTTGAAGAAACGCCGCCTGCCCAAGACCGAGTACAAGCGTGAGGTGGAACAGGCGCTCGAGATGGTCGATCTTGGCGGATACGGCCCGCGCGCGGCCCATACGCTTTCGGGCGGTCAACGCCAGCGGGTCGCGCTGGCCCGCGCGCTGATCATGAAACCCAAGGTTGTTCTGCTGGACGAGCCTCTGTCTGCGCTCGACAAGAAATTGCGCGATCAGATGCAGCTGGAACTGCGCCAGTTGCAGCGCTCGGTCGGCATCACGTTCATCCTGGTGACCCATGACCAGGAAGAAGCGCTCATCATGTCCGACCGTATCGCCGTGATGTTTGACGGGCGGATCGAACAACTGGCCACACCCGAAGACCTCTATCGCCGACCCGTCAACCAAAGGGTCGCATCCTTTATTGGCGTGATGAATTTTCTCGAAGCGCGGGCCACGGAATCGACTGAAACACATGTTTCGCTCGACGTTCAGGCGCTGGGACAGATCGCCATTTCGCGCGCGGACCTGCCTAACGGCATGAAACCGGAAGAGATCCATCGCGTTGGCGTGCGGCCCGAGATGATGACCATTCTGATTGACGGCGCCCCAAGCGCCGAGCGCATCGTCGAGGGCGAAGTTGTCGAGACATCCTACTATGGCGACATGACCTACTACTCGGTTCGGCTGAACGGCCTGGAGGCGCCGGTCACAATCTCCATGCGCAACACAGCAGGCCGTGCGGTCCTGCGCCCCGGTGGAACCGCGCGCGTCGGCTTCGCCACCGATTCCATCATCGTCTTTCGCTGACACGACGACAGATTTCCAACGCCCCGCTTCAAAGGAGGGTCAGCATGACTGGAAAACCCACACTGCATCCTACTCCGTGGCAGGATGAGGTCACCGATCTGATCGCGGGTTACAAGCCCGGCTACGCCCTGGAACAACCGTTCTATACCTCTGACGCCGTGTTTCAGCGCGATATCGACCGTGTCTTCCTGCGGGAATGGCATCTTGCTGGCCACATCAGTGAATTACCGCATCCGGGCGACTATCTGTTGTTCGATCTTCTGGGCGAGAGCGTGATCGTCGTCCGCGACCGCGAAGGCGCGTTTCACGCCCTTGCGAACGTGTGTCGGCACCGTGGGTCACGTGTCTGCCTGGAACCCCGTGGCAATGTCAGCCGTTTTTCCTGCCCCTATCACGCCTGGGTCTACAACCTGGATGGCAGCCTGTTTTCCGCGCGCCTGATGGGGGCCGAGACCAACAAGGCCAATCTGGGGCTGAAAAGGTTCTCGGTCGAAGTGTTCCACGGGCTCATCTACGTGTCGCTGTCGGATACGCCCGAAGATTTCTCAACCGCCCGGACCTTGCTGGAACCGATGGTTGCGCCCTTTGGACTTGCCCGCACCAAGATAGCCGCGCGAGCCTCCTATCCGGTGGCCGCCAACTGGAAACTGCTCGTCGAGAACTACAACGAATGCTACCACTGCACATCGGCCCATCCCGAGTTCTCGCGTAGCCACGTGATCCATCTGCCCGACCGTTTGCACGAACCCCTGAATGCCGAGGTCGGCGCAAGAGCGGCGGAAACTGGCGCCCCGGCCGATCTGCTCGACGCGACCGGCCGGAACAAGCCTCAAGGGTCGATAGACACTTACTATCGCCGTTACGCCCTGTTCGACGGGTACCGGACCGGCAGTGAAGACGGCAAGCCGCTGGCCCCCTTGCTGGGCGATCTCACCGGGTGGGATGATGCGGCATCCGACATCTATGTCGGTATCCTGAACCCGATGCTGGTCTATGCGGATCACGCGGTCCTTTACCGCTTCATTCCGGTGGACAAGGACAACTCGATCCAAGAGATCATCTGGCTGGTCCACGAGGGCGCAATCGAGGGCCGCGACTATGACAAGGCCCGCCTGACCTGGCTCTGGGACGTGACCACCGAAAGCGACAAACTGATCATCGAAAAGAACCAGCAAGGGGTGAATTCGCGGTTCTACGAACCCGGTCCCTTTGCCCCGATGGAAAGCTACACCCAGTGGTTTATCGAAACCTACCTTCGGAACATCGCATGACAAAAGGCCGCCCGGACAGGTTCCGGACGGCCCTGTTCCAATTTGAACCGATCAGAAGCCGGCCTTAATTTTCTCGAAATCGGCAATCAGCCGTTCACGCACTTCCGCGCTGGTCGGCGCCTGCCACAAGGTGCCAGCCCGCAGATTGTCCGAGGTTTCCAGACCCACAGCGGCCAGATCCTCGGCATTCATCTTGCCCATCGCCTTGGCGTTGGAATGCCCGTATCCCCAGACAGACACAATATAGTCGGCCGTCCGTGGCGCCAGCCAGGCGTTCACGAAGTCATAGAACTTGTCTTCGCTGCCCGGCGCATCGGCCAGTTTCGAGTATCCACAAACCCAGCTCGACGACCCTTCGTCCGTGTCCCGCTTCATCGCGACCGGATGGCCCTCGGCACTCATGGTCGCAAAGGTCTCGTTCCAGGCCCAGGCAAGGTAGACCTCGCCGCTCTGCATCATCTGCGCCAGTTCCGATCCGCTGGTCCAATAGGCCCGAAGGTTCTGGTGAACCTGACGCAGAAAATCCGACGCGGCGTCGATCTGTGCGTCGGTAACGTTGGTCCAGTCGTGCACACCGGTTGCCAAAAATGCGAGGGCATAGGCATCGTCGACGCTATCGCCGATGGACACGCGGCCCGCATGTTTGGGATCGGCAAAGGCCTTCAACGATTGCACATCCTCGGGTTTCAGGAGTTCCGTGTTATACGTCGTTGCGGTGTTGCCCCAATCGACCGGTACAAAATAGGGATTTCCGTCCTTCCAATATGCCTTGATATCGCGGAACCCGGGTTCCAGGTTGTCCCATTCAGTGATCTTCGAGGGGTCGATGGGTGCCAGCAATCCGGCGTCCATCCATTTTGGTACCGACTGGGAACAGGGATGTGCCGCATCCGCCTTGAACCCCGCCCGCAGTTTCTGAAAGGCTTCTTCCTCGTCCGAGAAAAAGGCAAAAGTCGGAGCATCACCGTGTTTCTCGGTGAAGTTGACATAGAACTCGGGATCCTCGTATCCGGCCCAGTCGAACACGACGAGTTCGGCGTCTCCGGCAAAAGCGGCACCTGCCACCATACTGGTCGAGACCAGCAACGCATTTCTGAGGTGTTTCATCAGTTTACTCCCTGTTTTGGTTCTTTGGATTTTCTTCTCTACAGCCTGGTTCGAATATCCCCCGAATCGCATGCCAAGGGTTCGCCGCCCCGATTTAACGGCGCAGCACCGCGCCCCGACAAGCGTTTTGCGCAGCCCGTACAACAGCGAAATCCCAAGCGGTCAGCCATCAATCCCCATTTCGCGTGAAACCTGTTCCAAGGCGCCTTCGATGATGTCGAACATGATGTCGATCTGCGTTTTCGAGATGATCAATGGTGGCGAGAAAACAGCCATGTTGATCAGCGGGCGCAGCAGCAAACCGTTTTCTTCACAGATCATGTCAAGCCGGGCCCCGAAATCGCTGTCCTCGGCCAGCGAAGCCCGGCCCTCGGTCACCTTGCCCTCGATGCATCCCAACAGCCCCATCCCGCGCAGGTCGCCGACAATCGGGAACTTCGCGAAACTGCGCAGTCGCTCCTGAAAATAGGGCGTGACCTCGCACACATGGCCCAGGATGTTCTCGCGCTCCATGATCTCGATGTTCTTCAACGCGGCAGCGCAACTGACCGGATGCGCCGAATAGGTATACCCGTTCGAGAACAAAACCTCCTCGGGTCCGGTCATCTGCTCCATTATCCGGTCCGAAATGATGCAGGCCCCAAGCGGCAGGTAGCCGGAGGTCAGCCCTTTTGCGCAGGTGATCATGTCGGGCACGATGTCAAATACGGGTTCCGAGGCGAACCAGTGCCCCAGGCGGCCAAAACCGGTCACCACCTCGTCCGAGATGTAAAGCACGTCATGCTTGCGGCAGACCTCCAGCGTGCGCTTGTGATACCCCGGTGGCGGCACGATCACGCCGCCGGAACACAGGATCGGTTCGGCGATAAAGGCGCCCACGTTATCGGCGCCAAGCTCCAGGATCGCCTGTTCCAGATCTTCGACCTTCTGGTCACAGAAGGCCTCGACGCTCATGCCCTCGGGGCGGTGATACGGATCGACATCGGGCAGGAAATGCACCAGCCGGTTTTCCTTGTCGAACCAGGTGCGATTGCGCTCCTTGCCGGATACGGTCGCCGACAGATAGGTCGATCCGTGATAGGCACGCTCGCGCGAGATCACGATCTTCTTGCCCGGCATGCCACGCCGGTTGTTCAGGAAATGCATCGCACGCAGCGCGGTATCGACCGCCGTCGACCCGCCGGTGGTGAAGAACACGGTGTTCAGATCGCCCGGCGCGAATTCGGCCAGCTTGCGCGCCAGAATCGCGGCGGGCTCGGTCCCCGTCGAAAAGGGCGACGAATAGGCCAGTTTCATCACCTGGTCGGCGGTGGCATCCGCCATTTCGCGCCTGCCATGGCCGATCTGTACGCACCACATGCCGCCCGGTCCGTCGATCATACGGCGGCCGTGGCTGTCCCACATATAGATGCCATCCCCCCGGTCGATGATCTGCCCGTCTTCCTCGCGCCAGGCGTTCATCATCGACCAGGGCTTGAGGTTGTGCAAGCGGTCCCACTCGTGCAGCTCTTCTACAGAGGGGCTGTTGCTGATGGGTTTCAAATGAGCTCCAGACATGATTTGCTCTTCTTGCTTCTTCAAAATGCGGCCGGCGGCGTCGCCCGGGCGCGGGGGTTGCGGAAGAACGGCTGCGACAAGACGGTCGCGCGCGCCATGCGGCGCTGCCAGACGCCTTCCTGATTGAGATAGATTTCGACCCAGAGGTCGTTGGTTTGGTTGGTGCCAAAGGGCGCGCGGATCTCGGCCAGCGCGATATTGCGCTTGAGCGTCGGCGACCACATGGCCGAGGTAACATGCCCGACTTCGCGTTTCTTTCGGTGATAGATCAGCGCGTCCGCAGCCGGTTTGAACCCGCCGATGTCGAGCTTGACGATCATCGAACGTGGGCGGCGTTCAACGTGGGCCAACAGCGCGCGACGACCGTTGAAATGTCCCTTTTGGAAATCGACCAGCCAAGCAAAACCCAGTTCCAAGGGCGTTCGCCCGCGATGCAGCCGCAAGGTGTGATGGATCGGCTGGAACTCGACACCGGCGGCAATGAACCCGGCTTCGATCCTGGCCATGTTCAAGGCGTGATAGCCGATTGCGCGAATGCCCCAGGTCTGCCCTGCGTCCCACAACCGGTCCCAAAGCGTCAGCGCCCGGTTCGGTGTGATCCACAATTCATATCCCAGATCGCCAGTGAAACCGGTTCGAGAAATCACTAACCCCGGCTCGACCTCGGCCAGGTCAAACGGGCGGAGATGGTCGATCTCGAACCCTGCGCCGCGTAACACCGAAGCCGAGGTTGGCCCCTGCAACGACAGTCCGGCAACACTGTGAGACTCGTCCTCTACCCGAACATCATAGCCCCAGGCCGCATCCAGTAGCCACGAGAACTGTGGTTCCTGGCAGCACAGGCGGAACTCGGTTTCCGACAGGCGGAACAGCGTTCCATCGTCGATCACCATGCCATCCTCGTCGCACCACATCACGTAGGCGACGCGCCCCGGTGCCAGTTTCCGCACATCGCGGGTGACAAGCCGGTTCAACATCGCCAACGCCTCGGGACCGGAGATCCGATATTTGTGCATGGGCGAAATATCGAACAGCGTCGCCTGGTTGCGAATCGCGAAATACTCGAACTCCATCGTGTCCAGTACGGCGGGCGAGATGTAGCCCGCCCAATTCATCCAGTCCTTGGTCCGGCTCAACGGCTCCAGCCGGGGCTGGAACGGTGTCGGGATCAGGCCCAGCGGGACATGTTCGGGGGGCAGATCGTGGCGCGTATCCTTCATGCGGCCATCTCCTTCAGCGCCTTCAGCGCAGCATTCCTGCCCGGCGCGCCTGTGACATCGCCGCCCGGATGCGCGGCGGCCCCGGCAAGGTACAGTCCCGCCGGGCCGAAGCGGTAATGGGCCAGCCCATTGGCGGGGCGCACCGACAGGAGCTGATCGAAACTCATCTCTCCATGATGCCAATGCCCGCCCGGCGCACCGGTCTCAGACTCGATATCGGCAGGAGTCAGCAGTTCGCTGGCCGTGACCATAGCGGTCAGTCCCGGCGCGAATCGGTCCAGGGCGGCGATGACTTGGTCGATCACAGTCTGGCGTGCGGTGTCGGTCCAGCCACCGTCGGGGGCATAGGGAACATATTGAACAACCGCCGAGATCACATGCTTTCCAGAAGCGTCCGGATCGGTCAGCGTCGGCGCCACCGCCTCGATGATCGGCGCATCGGAAGCCCCACCGTATTTTACCGGATTAAAGGACTTTTCAACCGCGCGCACGGACGGTGCGATCAACAGGCGCCCGGATGCCTGTTCACGCGAGAGTCCACTGAACTCGGGCGCACCACTCAGAACCATGTTCACCTTGGCAGCCGTCCCCTTGGCGCGGAAATTCCGCAACCTGCGGACCGCCTCGATATCATAGCTCTCGTGACCGGCCAGCATCATGCTTTGCGCCGCACCCGCCGTAGACAACACCATCTCCGCCGATACCTGTGTGCCATCGGCCAGCTCGACGCCCGTGACCCGGTCACCTTCGATGACGATCCGCCGTGCGGCGGCGCCGGTCCGGATCGTGGCGCCGCGGGCCTCTGCCGCCTTGGCAAACGCGGACACCACCGCGTCCATCCCGCCCGAGGGCAGGGCGGCGCCGCCGCCCTGTGCCAGCCGGTAGATCAACGAGAATACCGTGCCAGGTGCCGACGGGCCCGCCCAGGCACCGCGCACCGCGTCCGCCGCCAGCGCACCGGCCAACGGCCCGTCGGTCAATTCGTCGAGTATAAGGTCCTGAGCGTTGGACAGGACGATCCGCAGGAATTCGCGCATCTCGGCCTTGCCCATAAGGCGCAGCCGCAAACCAAGACGCGCCAGCGCGCCCAGTTCTCCCGCCTGTGCCAGACTCAGCGACCCGGACAGGTCCGGCGGCGCTGCCTGTGCAAGCTGACCCAGCAACGTACCAAACCGCACAAGCCTTTGGTACAAGGTCGCAAAGGCCGCTGCATCGGGATGTGCCGTGCCATCGGCGAACCGCGCCTCTGCCCCATCCATCACCACGTGCCGACCGTCCTCGGACAAGGCAACTGTAGGCACCTGTCTGGTATCCAGCTTCAAACCCAGATCCCTGACCACGGCTGGATTCAGGTTGTAAAGAAGATGGGCCAGACGGGGGAGCTGAACTCCGTTCAGCGTTCCTGTCGCCATCATGCCGCCCAGCGACATGCTACGCTCCAGCACAAGGATCCTTTTGCCCTTGCCCGCCAGAACCGCCGCTGCCGTCAGGCCATTGTGCCCCGCCCCGATCACAATCGCATCGAACTGTTCCATCGCCCGTCTCCTCACGCGGCCTCGGCCGGCAGCCCGCTGCGGCGGCCCAGGTCGATCAGGATTTCGCGCGCGGCATTCGCCCCGGGTGCGGCCATGACCCCACCGCCGGGATGCGCGGACGAACCCACCAGATAGAGGCCCCGGATCGGCGAGCGATAGTCGGCATAGCCCGGCACCGGCCGGTTGAAGAGCAGTTGGTCAAAGGTCAACTCGCCCTGAAAGATATTGCCCTCGGTCAGCCCGACCTCGGTCTCAAGTTCCAGCGGCGAGCGGATTTCCACGTGCTGCACACGCTCTTTGATATCCGGACAGGCAGCCGACATCTTGTCCAACACGCAATCGGCAAAGGCGCGGCGACGCTCCTCGGTCCAGTTGGCGGCGTCGCGCACACCGTCGACCTCAAGATCATAGGGCGCGTATTGTACAAAGACGGTCATCATATGGCTGCCCGGCGGCGCCATGGTCGGGTCGATCTGGCTGGGGATCAGCATGTCGAAATAGGGGCTTTGCGACCAGCGGCCGTCCTTCCAGTCGTCATAGGCACGCTCAAGCTCGGCCAGCGAGGTCGAACAGTGCATGTCTCCGCGCAGGAATGGCGCCCCGGCGGGTGCGGCCGGAAACTCGGGCAGGCGATCCAGCGCGATGTTCAGCTTGCCCGACGAACCCCGGATCTTGAACCGCTCGACCGCGCGCAGGAAATCGCCCGGCAGGTCGTTGCGGTCGGTGTGTTTCAGGAAGGTCCGTTTGACATCCATGTTCGAAGCGACAACAGGCGCCTCGTAGGTATCGCCGTTTTCCAGCGCGACGCCGGTAACCTTACCGCCCCTGGTCAGGAACTTGTCGATACCTGAGCCGGTCACGATGGTGCCCCCCGCCTCTTCAAACGCCAGTCCCAGCGCGCGGCTGATCGACCCCATGCCACCCCGGGCAAACCCCCAGGCGCCGATGGTTCCGTCGACATCCCCCATGTAGTGATGCAGCAGCACATAGGCGGACCCGGGCGAATAGACGCCCAGCCCGGTTCCGATGATACCCGATCCGGCCAGATGCGCCTTGATCAGGTCATTCTCGAAATGCTCGTCCAGGAAGTCGCCGATGGACATGGTCCAGAACCGCAGCGTCTCGCCGATCTCGCGCGCGCCCAGCCCGTGCACCTTGCGCACCAGATAGGCCAGTTCCGAGATATCGCGCGGACGCATCCGCACCGGATCGGGCGCAGTTCTGAGCAGGAACGGCCGGATGAACCGGCATTGCCGCATCACCGTCTGGCTGAACCGGCCATAGGCATCGACATCGCGTGGCTCGTGCCGGGCGATCTCGCGCCGCAGGTCGTCGTGATCCGAATAATAGGCGAAATAGTCGCCATCGGGGGTAAAGGTCGCGCCGCCCTCGTAAGGGATGACCTGAAGCCCGAAGCGCGGCAATTCAAGGTCGCGCACGATCTCACGCCGCAGCAGAGAACAGACATAGGAACAGTTCGAATAGGTCCAGCCGGGGTGCAGCGAGCGACTGACTGCGGCACCGCCGATCCAGTCGTTCTTCTCGACCACCAGAACTTTGAGCCCGGCCTTGGCCAGATAGCAGGCCGTGGTCAGGCCATTGTGGCCCGCCCCGGCGATTATTGCATCATATCGGTCGTGACGCCCCATCGCCTGCTCCCTCTTGTTGATCAAGGAATACCCCGGCGCGCAAACTTCGTAAAGTTTTTTGAGCGCTCAAATAAATTTTTAGGCTACTTTATTCATACGAGCGGACAGGATAGAGATGCGACATGGAAAACCCGGAGCCGCCAGGATGACCACCAAAGCCCCGCCGCCGCCCCGGCAACGCAAGGAACGCAAGGACAATGCCGACCGCCGCCGTAAGCAGCTGATCGAAGCAACCCTGCGCTCGGTTGTTGAGAACGGGTTGTCCCGCACCACTCTGGCAACGGTTGCGAATGCGGCCGGGCTGTCCCAGGGGGTCGCGGTTTTCTACTTTAAAAGCAAAGATATGCTTTTGGCCGCGGCGCTGGAATACCAGTATTCGATCTATGCCGACACCTGGCGCAACGCGGTGGCCGTGGCCGGGACCGACCCGGCGGATCGGCTGGCGGCGCTGATCCGGGCCGACTTCTCGCCAGTGGTCTGCAACCGCGAGGCGCTGGCGGTCTGGTTCTCGTTCTGGGGCGAGGCGAGTTTCCGCCCGCGCTATGCCGACAGCGCCCGGGATTTCGATGTCCAGAGGGGCGCGGCGCTCTATGAATTGTGCCGCGACCTGCTGCCGCATACCTCCGAGACCGAGGCGCGCGACGTTGCGTTCTCTATCGATTCACTGACCGACGGGTTCTGGCAGAGGCTGTACCTGACCCCGGAAAGCTTCTCGATCGAGGAAGGGTTGCGCCTGACCATGGCACATCTGCGCATGGTCTTTCCAGAGCACAAGACCACCTTCGCGGGCTGAGGCAAACCGGCGTTTTGACCGTTTTGTACCAGGTCTCAGGGGGGGATTGACCATTTTGTACAGGCGCAAAGCCGCATTGCCGCTCGGCTGCCGGGCGTGAAAGCCCGTCAGCCATTGGGGCACACCGGAGGTCTGCGGCGAACACCTCCGGGGGGCTTTGTCGCAAACTCTGCACGTACCTGTTAGGTCGACTGAAGTTTTGATACACGGGTGCCCAAAACAGACAGGGGCAGGCCGTGACAATCTCATTCAAAGGCGCTCGTTTTCCAAGGGACGTGATACGACACGCAGTGTTCTTCTATCTTCGTTAATCAGTGTCCTACCGAGATCTGGAAGAAATTCTGGCTGAACGACGCGTTTCGGTTGATCACGCGTCTCTGAACCGTTGGATCGTCAAATACGCACCTCTGGTCGCCGACCAGGCGCGTCGTAAGAAGCGTTGCTTCGATCGATCCTGGCGAATGGACGAAATCTATGTGCGCGTCAAAGGTGAATGGGTCTACTTGTATCGTGCAGTCGACAAACACGGTAAGACCCTTGATTTCATGCTATTCAAACGGCGGAACAAAGCTGCGGCGACAAAACCACGCCCAGACTGCGTAAGCGATGATCTCACGAGGAAAGCGGAACCCCTTCAGGCGCGGCATTCTTGTCGGAATGTTCATGGCCCGCAGAAAATCCGGTCAAGCCGGGCGCACAACTTGGCAATACCCGATGTCGATATCGCAGAGAACCCCGCTACAGACCTGCTGGGGTGAACACCTACCGATTGTTTAAAGAAATCCCAGTTGAATGCGATACCTATGTATTGTCCCCTGCCCCATCAGATAGTGTGGCCAGCGCGGAAACATGTCGCGGCAGATCGCAACGGGAATGCAGGATATCTACTATGATCACCGTATCCGGCTGGTCCAGGTAAACCAGGAAATGCTCTCCCGCGCGTACATATCTGAGGTCTGCTGCCTCTTCGACCAACATAGAACAACTGCGGCTGGCCACCTTGCCCTCGGTGATGGCCTGGCAGCGCGCTATCAGTTCTTGTTCATAGAGATCGGCTTGATGCGGCCCAAACTTGTCGATGGTCCATCGGGCAATTTCAACCAGGCTGCCTTCGGCGCGGCGTGTCAGCCGAAATGATTTGGTCACGTTTTGGCTCGGGCCCTAGCAAAAGCACGACGGATCGCATTCGAACCGCTGCCTTCTGCCAGATCTCCAGCCTGAGCCTGCGCCAAACCCTTCTGCAGACCTTGTTTAAGAGACTCCAGCCCGGCTTCTTCTTGTTCCAGAAGCCGAAGGCCCGCTCGCAACGCTTCGCTGGCGTTCTGATAGCGACCGGATGCGACCAGATCCTGCACCAGCTGATCCTGCGATTCTGTAAGTACGACATTGCGGGTTACCATGGCTTAAGCCTCCTCGTTGGCAATATATGCCAACTAGATGGCTGGTTCAACGATCGCGATTGGGAGCGGGCAACCAAAGCCTTTCAGCATTTTGTAGATGGCTTTGATACCAGCCGTATTGGCGCCGCTTTTGCGATAACGATTTTGCGGGGCAATCCGTTTACTTCGAGGGCACGAGCGAAGAATTTTGTCGCCGCAGCTTTGTTCCGCCGTTTGAGTAGCATGAAATCAAGGGTCTTGCGGTGTTGGTGCCGGTCTGAGCTTTGAACCGCTCGGTATCCCCGGCGCGGAATTGCTGACACTGGCCGTCGTCGCGCTGATTAGCATCTCGCGCATCAACTCAGCGTTCTGACTGCGGTTCTGCTGGGCGGGATTCCGTTTCCCGGTGGAAAGGGATCCATGCTGCGAGTGGCACTCGGGAGGTCTGGCCTCTGGCATGTCGTCAAACGGGTTGATTCTGACGAATGCGCCAATTGGGTTGAGTTAGATAAAAAAACTATCGCCTGGATTGTGGTCTCCGGTTTGGGCGTCTTGCGCGCCGGGCGAAGATGATCGCAGAGTGAAAGCACTGCGACCCTTCCGCCTGTGGAGGGTCGAGCCTTATGAGGAAGAGGTTCGACAGTGAAAAAATTACCGCCGCTGACGAGCCTGCAAGCCTTCGAGGCCGTGTCGCGACACATGAGCATCAAACTGGCCGCCGAAGAACTTTTACTGACACCGACAGCGATTAGCCATCGCCTCAAAACCCTCGAGACACAGCTGGATGTGCAACTGTTTCACCGACTGACCCGGTCGCTTAGATTGACAACCGAAGGAGAGACCCTGCGCCCTTTCATCGCCGATGCCTTCTGCAACCTGAAACAGGGCATCGCGCAACTGAGCACCGACGAAATCGAGGGCGAGCTGGTGGTAACCACCACGCGATCCTTTGCCTGGAGTTGGCTGAGCCCTCGATTGCCGAAATTCAGCCGGCTGTACCCCGAGCTTGAAGTGAAGGTTATCGCCTCGGATACAGTGCTGGATTTTGCACGTTTCAGTGTGGATGTCTCCATAAGATATACGGACACCCCGGATCCGGCGGAGCATGCGGCCTGGGTGCTGGATGACTATGTCACGCCTATTTGCTCGAGGCGAATGGAGAGCAAGATCCGCGACCCCGAGGACCTGTTGAGCCGGGATCTGGTCGAATACGAGTGGCTGGGCTTTCAGGACGGTGATCCGAATTGGCGCACCTGGTTCAACTCGGTCGGTATCGACGCTTCCAATATTCGTCCGATCGCACATTTCAGTGATGAGATCATGTGTATCGAAGCGGCGATAGACAATCGCGCGGCTGCTCTGGTCAGTGTGATTGCTGCTTCGCGCGAGATTGAGCGAGGGCGAATCGCGGCGCCTATACCAAGGGTTCTGCGCGACCGGAGCTACTATCTTGTCTGCCCTATGGAGCGCGCGAATTCTGCCAAGATGCGCGCATTTCAGGATTGGTTGTTGAACGAGGCTGACCTGTTTCGCGACAGCCCATACGGCATGAAGTTCATTCCGCAGGATGCCAATCGTTATGAACAACCTGATGCGAGTTGGTCTGAATAGGAGTAGGCCCGCGTGTTACGCCTCTGTGACATGCCAATTCGGCCAAACAGAAAGCTGAGAAATACTTTGTGATGACTGAAATCTGCTCAATTGTCGGCAAGGCTGCGGTTCCGAATACTCATCCCATCCATTAAGGGAGGAGCCGAAAATGGCCAAAACCACACTCACGAGACGCGCTTTGCTCAAGTCAAGTGCGATGGCTGCAGGCGCACTTGCCATGCCGTCGATCACCCGCGCTCAGTCCGTGACCGAGATGACAATGCTGGCTTGGTATGGTCAGGCTGAACCGGACGCGGTTGCAGAATTTGAAGAACTGCACAACGTCAAGATCACCCCGAAATACTATGTCGGCGGCGAGCAGATGCTGGCTCTGTTGGCACAATCTCCGGTGGGCACCTACGACCTGATCCACGCGGATGCTGAGTATGTTCAGCAGCTGGTGCTGGCGAATTTCGTTGAGAAACTGGATCCGGCAGACTATCCGTTCGACGATTTTTTCCCCGAATTCCACAAGTTTCCGGGCCATTGGCACAATGACGAACTTTATGCAGTCATCAGCCGGTTTGGCTTTCTTGGCATCTCACACAATCTGGATGCGGTGCCAGTAAAGGAAGCGATGTCGTATGACATGCTGTGGAACGAGAAGAACAAGGACAAGGTGGGTCACTTCGACTGGCACCTGCCGAACCTGGGCGTTCTCAGCCTGCGCGATGGCAACGCTGCGCCCTATGATATCGACAGCAACGCATGGGCCAAGCTGCAGGACACCACGCTAAGCCTGAAACCTCAGGTGCGGGGCTTCTATGACTATGGTGGCGTGCTGTCCTCGTTGAAGTCCGGTGAAGTGACCGTGATGCCAGGCATAGGTGAATGGATCACTGGCGTGCTGCGCCGCGACGGTGCGAATGTTACCACTACGATACCGGAACAGGGCGGCATTCAGTTCACTGAAAGCTTCTCGATCGGACGTGGGTCGCGCAAGGCCGAACTGGCGCGCAAGTTCATCCAGCATGCCTCCAGCCCTGCCGGTCAGTACAACCTGGCGAACCTGAACGTGTTCCCGGCAATTATCCCGTCGAAATCCGGGTGGGAACGAATGATTGCCGAAAAACCGGAAGATGCACGCCATCTGGGCATGTTTCAGGGCGACGGCAACGCTATCGACCTGATCCGCAAGGGCCGCATCCATATCCGCCAGCTGCCTGTGCAGCAGGACGTGGGTGACTGGAACGACTTCTGGTCGGCATACAAAAGCACCTGACGCCTAAAAGCTTCCGGTGCTTATGCCCCCCGCCATTCTCCCTTCTCCCCGATGGCGGGGGGCACTGTCAAACGTCACTGAAAAACGCCGGCCCATCCTGAAGGGTCAGACGGGTTAAAACATGACTTCTTCGATTTCCATCCCGCGCCTGTCCCGCCTCGCCTATGGAGGCTTATGGAGCCTGCCGTTGCCTGTGTGGTTGGCCGGGTTTTTTCTTGGGCCGATGATCTTACTGATCTGGCTGAGTTTCTGGGACGTCAAAAACTTTTTACTGACGCCCGATTTTCAATTGGAGAACTGGCACAAGATGCTGACGGCTCCGTTCTTCTGGGCTGCTTACCTGCGCACCTTCGTGATTGCGCTCAGCGCCGCAGTACTGGCCAGCCTGATTGCATTGCCATGTTCATTGGCGATCAGCTTCTTTCTCAGCACACGAGCCAGAATGACGGTTCTCGCGCTGTTCGTGGTGCCGTTTTTCACATCCTACCTCGTGCGTGTCTACTCCTGGCAGATCTATCTGACAGAAAACGGCATCGTGATGAAACTGTTGGCGGCAATCGGGATCGACAGTGGCAGCCTACTGAATACGCCGTTTTCTCTGATGGTGGGATTGGTGACGCTGACCTTGCCATTGGTGATCGTGATCCAGTCAATTTCGATGCTGTCCTTGGATCGCACGCTGATCGACGCGGCATACAACCTTGGTTGCGGCCCGCGCCGGGTGCTTTTTGCTACCGTATTGCCGGCGGTTAGACCGGGTATCGTGCTTGGGGCGCTGTTTGCTTTCATCTTCAGCTTCGGAGATTTTGTTACGGCGACCTATCTGGGCGGCGGCAAGTTCACCACGCTGTCTATCCTGATCGCGGATACCGTCAAATCCGGCCAGCAATGGCCTCGCGCTGCAGTGGTCGCGCTTGTGATGATCGCTACACTGCTGATCACCGCGCTGGCCTCAATCACTTACGCCTATCGGAGAACCTGAGACATGCGTGTTTCCCTGTTGACCCGCCGGCTTTGCGTAATCTTCATGGGCTTGGCTCTGGCCTTTCTCTATGCGCCAATCCTGACAAACTTTGTCTTCTCGCTGAACTCGGACCGGTTCCCGACTATCCCGCTGGGCGGATTCACGCTGGATTGGTATCGCCTGATCCTGGCCGATGATTTGGTGATTGCCGCTTTTGCGAACACAATCAAAGTTGCCCTGATCGTCGCCCCCATCGCGACCGCGATGGGATTTGCAGCGGCCTATGCCGACTATCGCTTCAACTTTATTGGTAAGAAACTGGTACTTGTCTTCGCCCTGATGCCGCCGTTGATTCCCTTGGTTGTCATTGGACTGGCAATGCTGGCCTACCTGTCCCGCATTGGCCTGTCTGGCACTTTATCCGCCATCGTGGTCAGTCATATCGTTCTCACCTCCCCGTTCGCCATGGCCATTATCCGGTTGCGGTTTTCACAGATCGACGGCGATCTGGAATTCGCGGCCCAGAATATTGGCGCCAGCAACTGGCGTGCGTTTTGGGAAGTGATCGTTCCTTCAACCAAGACCTCGATCCTGGCTGCGTTCCTTCTCTGTATGGCGGTCAGCTTCGATGAATACGCGGTAACCTGGTTCGTTGGAGGACTTGAGGAGACCAGTTCGGTTCGCATCCTCAGCTTCCTGCAATCGGCAGTCAGCCCCCGGATCAATGCCATCGGCTCCATCACCTTCATTACCTCGATCACTCTAATCTTGGGCGCGCAGGTGCTTTTGCTGCGCCGCCTCACCCGGGGGGAAAAATGAACAGCCTGAACAAGATCAATCCCGAGCGCGGCGTCGCGCCAAAAGAACTGGAGCGCATGATGTCACACGCGCACATCTCGCTGAGAAATATCCGCAAAACCTATGGCGAGGCGGTGGCGGTCGAGAACCTTGACCTTGATATCGCAGAGGGCAAGTTCGTTGCCATCATGGGGCCATCAGGTTGCGGGAAATCGACCATGCTGCGGATGCTGGCAGGGTTGGAAGACGTGACCGGCGGTGACATCCTGCGAGAAGGGCGACGGATAAACGATCTGTCAATCTGGGAACGCGACATGCCGATGGTCTGGCAGTCGTTGGCATTGTTTCCATTCCTGACTGTGCAGGAAAACGTCGAATTTGGTCTGCGCATGAAAGGCATGCCCAAAAAGGAACGCAAGAGTCGCGCGCTGGACTGGTTGAACAAGCTGGGACTGGAGGGATATGCCGACCGGGGCATTGATCAGTTGTCAGGCGGACAGAGACAACGTGTGGTTTTGGCGCGATGCCTCGTAACCGAACCATCCGTCTTGTTACTGGATGAACCGTTGTCGGCGCTGGATGCGCATCTTTCGGTGCAGATGCAGGGTGAGTTGAAACGCTTGCAACGCGAACTTGGGATTACCTTCGTCTACGTCACCCATAGTCACTCCGAGGCTTTCTCGATGGCCGATACCGTAGTGATCATGAACCAGGGTCGGATTGAACAGGCGGGCAGCCCCGAAGACATCTATCTGCGCCCGGCCACACCGTTCGTGGCAAGGTTCCTGGGCGGCTCCTCGATCTTTGAATGCAAGACCCGCCGACTGAAATCCGGAGAGATGGTTCTGGAAAGCCCAGATGGCAGCTTCAAGTGCCCAGCCTCCGAACTCGTTGATCTGGACGAAAACGAAAAGGTTAGCCTGATTGTCAGGGCGGACCAGATTTCGGTCACCCCGCAAGCGGGCTGGGCTGAGAACGAAGTTGCTGCGCGGGTCGTAGGTGAGGAGTTCATCGGAGCCCTCGTCAATCTACGGCTTGAAACGGCTGCTGGAACGTCCATCACCGTGCAATTGCAACAGCGCGACATGCAGTCGCTGGACATCGAAGTCGGTGCCGGAGTGACCGCCAGCTGGCACCCCGAAGACGGCCACATCATCAACGGATAACACGAGAAAAGGAGCCAATGATGGCCAAGAACAATATCCTTGTTTACGGCGACAGCAACACTTGGGGCTGGATCGGTGTAGAAGAGGCTTTCCCCTCAACCCGCTATGGCGATGACGAACGTTGGGCCGGTGTCATGGCAGCCGAGCTGGGCAACGATTATCAGGTCGCCGTCGATGGTCTGACCGTGCGCGCCACCAACCTGGACGATTCGATGGATTGGAATGCCATCAAGGCGGATATGTTCAACGGCGCCAAGACTTTGCCGGCCGCAATTGCTCGGGAAATGCCCGTAGACCTGCTGATCATCGCATTGGGGACCAACGACCTGAAGGCCGAAACCAACCGCTCTGCCGAGGACATCGCAAATGCCATTATTGATGTCGCAAAAGTGGCGCAGGCCTGCAGCGGTGGCGTTGCCTATCATTATGATGCGCCACAGGTGATGGTCGTCTCGCCAGCGCCGCTCAACGACATGCCACACCCAGATTTCGCGGGCATGTTCGAAGGCGGCAAAGCCAAGTCTGAAGCGCTTGGAGCTGCTCTCAAATCCGCAGCCGACGCAGCGGGCATCGCAAGCTTTGACGCTGGTGCCGTGACCGGAAATGTGCAGGGCGCCGATGGTCTGCATATGAGCAAGGATCAACACGCCCAGCTGGGTCGGGCTATTGCGGAACGAGTCATGAGCAGCCCTATCTGACGGGTCCAATGTTATTGTTAGTGCATGATCGGCCTGTGTTCCATCGGGATGATGGTCTCGGGCGCTGGTGGGTGATAGCCCAGTGCACTGTGTG
>NZ_JBQFQP010000014.1:0-134243 GCF_056536925.1 Ruegeria sp. CI1
ACACCCAGCTCCTGACGCACATGGTCAATGCATTTACGGCGACGTGAAGGGCTCAGAAGTTTCCCCGTGCCGCCTCGGTCAGAATGAGTTTGTCCAGCGTCAGATCGGAAATCGCCCGCCTCAGGCGCTGGTTCTCCTTCTCCAGTTCTTTCAACCGTTTGAGCTGAGCACGGCCCATCCCGCCATACAGTTTGCGCCACCGATAATCGGTCTGCTGCGTTACGCCGATCTGACGCACCGCCTCCGCTATCGTCATGCCTTGTCCTTGCAGACCTTCAACCTGCCGAAGCTTCGATACGATCTCTTCAGGCTTCTCACGCTTTCCAGCCATCGCTGATCCTCCAAATTGCGGGACAATCTATCCCAGTTGGTGGACCACTTTCAGGGGGCTACTCCACATCCATGCGCCAGGTTTCCGCTGTCTTGATCTTCCTTTTCGGCGCTATCTGATCGATCTGAGGGGAGTACTTCACGACCCAGCGGTTCAGCGTCGCATGATCAACCGACACGCCACGTTCCGCCAAAATCTCTTCCAAGTCACGGTGCAGGACGCCGCCCCGGACATGGAAATAGACCGCGAACAAGATGACCGATTGCGGAAAGTGTGCACCTTTGACGTCGATCATTGGCATTCCTGAACAGTGCCGCGGTCAAACCAACAGTCGGATCAAACCGCGCGAAGGTGCAATACGCCGGCCAGAGTTTGCGACAGATCCGGAAACGCTGAAAAGGACCACACCGGGTCAGTCCTCAGCGGGAACTTACGCAATTCAATAACCGCGCCAGATCCAACCGCCGCCAAAGATGCGGCTGCCGCCCGTTTCATAAAATACACAGGCTTGTCCGGGTGAAATTCCTTCCTCGGGCGTCAATAGTTCGACTTCGGCGGTCGTGCCCGAAAGCGGGCGCAGGATGGCTTCTCGTGGTGGGCGGGTCGACCGGACCTTGACGGACATATGCCATTCAGAGCGCGAAGTGAAAGGGTCATCGCCAAGCCAGTTGATTTCCCGCACGGGTACAGTGCGGGTTGCAAGCAGGTCTTTCGGGCCAACCACCACGTGTTTTTTGTCCACGTCAAGTCGGACCACATAAAGTGGCTCTTCAAGTCCGCCAATTCCCAAGCCTCTGCGCTGGCCGATCGTATAGTGGATAACACCGTTGTGCTGGCCCAGCGCTCGCCCGTCGGCATGGACAATCTCGCCCGGTTCTGCTGCTCCGGGGCGGAGTTTCTCGATCACACTTGCATAATTTCCATTTGGAACGAAACAGATGTCCTGACTGTCCGGTTTATCCGCAACCGCCAGACCATATTGCGCCGCCATTTCCCGTGTCGCGTTCTTTGATGGCAGATGCCCCAGCGGAAATCGCAGAAAGTCCAACTGTTCCGGCGTGGTGGAAAAAAGGAAATAGGATTGGTCCCTGTTTGCGTCTTCGGCGCAATGAAGCTCTGCACCTCCGGGTCCCATCTTGCGTTGAATATAGTGGCCGGTTGCCATGCAATCGGCTTCAAGATCTTTTGCCGTCTCCAGCAAATCCTTGAACTTTACCCGTTCGTTGCAACGAATGCAGGGCACCGGCGTAGCCCCAGCCAGGTAACTGTCGGCGAATTCGTCGATGACGGCGTCTTTGAAAATGTTCTCATAGTCGAGAACATAGTGCGGAAATCCACGTTCCTCGGCTACACGGCGGGCGTCATGGATATCGATCCCGGCGCAGCACGCGCCCTTTTTGGCCAAAGCTGCACCGTGGTCATATAGCTGGAGTGTCACGCCGACGACGTCATAGCCCTGATCTGCCAGAGAGGCTGCAACTACGGAGCTGTCCACGCCGCCGGACATCGCGACCACAACACGAGTCTCCGAAGGCGGTTTGGCAAAGCCAAGAGAGTTGAGTGGGGTCTCGTGATCCAGAGCCATCAGAGCAATTCCAGTCCGGGTTTAGAAAGACCGGCAGAATATAGGAAAATCCTAGATACTCTCAAGAGGCGGTTTCACCTGAAGTTAAGTAGGCTGGGAAAAACTGGTGTATGACCAGATTGAGGAGCAGGCGATGTATTTGCATAAAGTCCAAGGTCCGCGTTCCGTTACCTTGCCGGATGGATCGATTCTGTCACGCGCTGACTTGCCGCCCGACGATACAACGCGCTGGGTCGCGTCCAGGAAAGCTATGGTCGTGCGTGCTGTCTTATATGGCCTCGTTACCATGTCCGAAGCGCAAAAGAAATACGGCCTGAGTGATGAGGAAATGAAAGGCTGGATTGCCGCAATTGCCGATCACGGAATCGACGCGTTGAAAGTGACAGCAATCAAAAAATATAGACAACCTAAAGGAGAGAGATAATATTAAAATCATCAGTAACGAGAGATTAACCATTCTTGATCAGGTTCGGTTTGAAGTTGGAGCAAGATTGAAGCGGAGAGATAGTAATGCGCATACTACTTGTTGAGGATGATCCTACGACCTCTAAAAGTATCGAGCTGATGCTGACGCATGCGAATCTGAATGTCTATGCCACCGATCTCGGGGAAGAGGGGATCGATCTGGCCAAGCTTTATGATTACGATCTTATTCTTTTGGATTTGAACTTGCCGGATATGACCGGGCACGAAGTTCTTCGTCAGTTGCGTATAGCTCGGGTGGAGACGCCAATTCTGATCTTGTCAGGAGCGGATGACACGGAAAGCAAAATCAAAGGCTTCGGGTTTGGCGCTGACGACTATCTGACCAAACCGTTTCATCGGGAAGAATTGGTGGCGCGTATCCACGCCATTATTCGCCGCTCCAAGGGGCATTCCCAATCGATTATCCGAACGGGGCGGGTTTCAGTCAACTTGGACGCAAAGACTGTCGAGGTAGATGAAAAGTCGGTTCATCTGACTGGCAAGGAATATCAAATGTTGGAATTGCTGAGTTTGCGAAAAGGAACCACCCTGACCAAGGAGATGTTTCTTAACCATCTTTATGGTGGGATGGACGAGCCGGAGTTGAAAATCATCGATGTATTCATTTGCAAGCTGCGCAAGAAGCTGAGCAATGCGACCGGTGGAGAAAACTATATCGAAACGGTTTGGGGGCGCGGTTACGTCCTGCGCGATCCGCAAACCAAACCGCTCGACAATGTCAGATTGGCTGTCAACGCCTGAACGTTTGAAAATACCGTCCCGGAGGTCCCGGACGGAAACGCCACTCACGACACGGCACATCTGGACCTGAACATGGCCTCGCCCTATCACTGGTGATCAAGATCGACCAACAGGGCGGGGCCATGAACGACACTCTACCGGTGGAAAAATTGACCCGGGCTCAGGCCCAGGAAGAACTGGCGCGTCTTTCGGCCCTGTTACACCGGGCGAACGAACTCTATCATGTTCTCGACGCACCAGAGATTTCCGATGCGGAATACGATGCTCTAAAGCGCCGCAATTCGGAAATCGAAGCCCGGTTCCCGGGGCTCAAGCGTATGGACAGCCCGACTGAGTTGATCGGCGCGAGGGCAAGCGACGGGTTTGCCAAGGTTACCCACGCGGTTCGGATGCTGTCACTGGGAAATGCGTTCGACGACGACGATGTGACAGATTTCGACCGTTCAATCCGAAAATACCTCGGATTAGGTGACGAGACGTTACTCAGCTATACTGCGGAACCAAAGATAGACGGGCTGTCCTTGTCCTTGCGCTATGAGAACGGAGACCTGGTTCAGGCTGCAACGCGGGGTGATGGAGAGATCGGTGAAAATGTCACTGCGAATGCCCGGACGGTCCCGGACATCCCGCACCGACTGAACGGTGCTCCCGCCGTTCTTGAAGTGCGAGGTGAAGTCTACATGTCGCATGCCGATTTCGAGGCGCTCAATGCGCGTCAGGCGGAAGTCGGGGGCAAGCTTTTTGCCAACCCACGCAACGCAGCCGCCGGGTCGCTGCGGCAACTGGATGCCGAGATCACGCGCGCACGCCCCTTGCAGTTCTTTGCCTATTCCTGGGGTGAGGTGTCTAAACCACTGGGCGATACTCAGATGCGCGCAATTGGACGGTTGGATCAGTTGGGGTTTCAAATCAACCCGTTGACCCGACTTTGTGAAACGACCAAGGACATGATTGCGCACTACCGCGAGATCGAGGCGCAGCGGGCGACCTTGGGTTACGATATCGACGGTGTGGTCTATAAGATTAATGATTTTTCCCTGCAGGCGCGATTGGGATTCCGTTCGACAACACCCCGTTGGGCGATTGCGCACAAATTCCCTGCTGAACTCGCTTGGACCCGATTGGAATCAATCGACATTCAGGTAGGCCGGACCGGCGCTCTCAGCCCAGTGGCGCGCCTGTCACCGGTGACGGTTGGCGGTGTAGTTGTCTCGAACGCAACATTGCACAACGAAGACTACATTGCCGGTCGGGATGCCAAGGGAGGATCCATTCGCGGTGGCAAGGACATTCGCGAGGGGGATTGGGTGCAGGTCTACCGCGCGGGAGACGTGATTCCCAAAGTGGCAGATGTCGATCTTGCCAAACGTCCGGCCGGGGCCGAGCCTTTTGTTTTTCCGCTCAAGTGTCCGGAATGTGGCAGCGACGCAATCCGCGAGGACGGGGATGCAGTCCGCCGCTGTGTGGGGGGTATAATTTGCCCTGCACAAGCCGTCGAAAAGCTGAAGCATTTTGTTTCGCGCAAGGCGTTTGACATCGAGGGGCTAGGGGCCAAGCAGATTGAAATGTTTTACGACGATCCCGATTTGCCGGTGAAAACTCCGGTCGACATCTTCACGCTGCACGATCGGGATGCGGCCAACCTGACCAAACTCGCCAAGCGAAAAGGTTGGGGTGCACAGAGTGCCGCAAACCTCTGGGCGGCGATTGATGAAAAACGTACCATACCCTTCGGACGCCTATTGTTTGCCCTGGGTATCCGGCATGTCGGCGAGGCAGCGTCGAACTTGATTGCCAACCACTACAGCACCTGGCCGGAGTTCGAGCGTTCGATTACTGCGGCCGCTGGTTTCGAGGGACCGGATTGGGAAAACCTGTTGAGCATTGACGGTGTCGGAGAGGTCATGGCGCGGGCGCTGGTCTCGGCCTTTGCACAACCGGCAGAGCGTGAAACCATCGATGCTCTGGTGGCCCAGCTTACGGTGTTGGATGCGAAACGCCCCGATACATCCGGCAGCCCCGTAGCCGGGAAAACTGTGGTGTTTACCGGCACTTTGGAAAAGATGACACGTGCCGAAGCCAAAGCGCGGGCCGAAGCGCTGGGGGCTAAGGTTGCCGGATCGGTCAGCAAGAAAACGGATCTGCTTGTCGCCGGGCCCGGTGCCGGATCAAAGGCAAAAAAAGCCGCCGAACTCGGTATCGAGACGCTGGACGAAGACGGTTGGCTGCAGCTGATCGAAAGCGCATGAAGGGGCGACCAGAACAGCTTTTCCCGCTTTTTGCCGGGGTGGAGACGCTGGAAGGAGTGGGGCCGAAAACAGCGCAGCTTTTCGGCCATCTCGACATCGAGACGCCGAGGGATCTGTTGTTTTCCTTGCCTTATGCCGTAGTTGACCGTCGGCGCCGGGATACGATCAAAGGGGCAGAGTTCCCGTCTACGCTGACTGTTGAAATCACAGTGGGCGCGCATCGGCCTCCACGAACCAAGGGAGGAGCCTACCGAATCCATGTCGAGGATTCACAAACAGATTTTCAACTGGTCTTCTTTCATGCCCGCGGTGACTATCTGAAAAAGATCCTTCCCCAAGGTGCGCGCCGCGTCGTGTCAGGCAAGCTGGAACTGTTCGACGGCATGGCGCAAATGGTGCACCCGGATCATATATTGCCGGTAGAAGAGGCAGACGATATTCCGGATTTCGAACCGGTTTATCACCTTACGCAGGGTGTGACGCAAAAGACGGCCTTCAAGGCCGCGCAAAGTGCTTTGGCGCGGACACCGGACCTGTCGGAATGGATTGATCCGGCTCAGTTGGCCAAGGAGGGCTGGCCCAACTGGCAGGCGGCAATAAGGGCAGCACATGAACCCAGCGGGCTGGATGACGTGGTTCCCACCGCTCCGGCCCGCGCACGGCTGGCCTATGACGAATTGCTTGCTCATCAGTTGACTTTGGCGCTTGCCCGTCAGCGCGAGCGAAAGTCGCGCGGATTGATCAGTGTCGGAACAGGCATTCTGCAATCCAAGGTTTTGGGCAGTCTCCCGTACCGGCCTACAGGCGCGCAAGTGCGAGCCATGGAAGAAATCGCCGCAGACATGGCTGCACCAACTCGCATGAACCGTCTGTTGCAGGGGGACGTCGGGGCAGGCAAGACCCTGGTGGCGTTCATGGCGTTGTTGCTCGCGGTCGAGGCGGGCGGGCAAGGCGTAATGATGGCTCCGACCGAGATTCTTGCCCGGCAACATCTCGAAGGGTTGCGCCCATTGGCAGAAGACGCCGGCGTGGTGCTGGAGATCCTGACCGGTCGTGACAAAGGGGCAGAGCGCAAGGCCAAACTGGAGGCGCTCAAACGAGGTGACATTCACATTCTTGTCGGTACACACGCCGTGTTCCAAGGCGACGTGGCGTTTCATGATCTTCGCCTCGCCATCGTCGACGAGCAGCATCGATTTGGTGTACGGCAACGGATGGAACTGGCAGAAAAGGGTGTCGCGGCAGATGTTCTGGTGATGACCGCAACGCCCATTCCGCGCAGCCTTGCACTTGCGCAGTACGGCGACATGGATGTTTCGGTTCTGGACGAAAAGCCACCGGGACGGAAGCCGATCAAAACGGCCATCATCAGTACCCAACGGCTGGACGATGTGGTGGACCACTTGCGCCGAGCCATTGCCGAAGGCCGCCAATGCTACTGGGTGTGTCCACTTGTTGACGAATCCGAAGTATCGGACCTGACCGCGGCCGAAGACCGCTTCAAACGTCTGCGTGCGGTGTTGGGCGATGGCGTGGTCGGGTTGGTGCATGGTCAAATGCCGCCAGCCGAAAAGGACGAGGCGATGGCCGCGTTTCAGGGGGGTGACACCAAGGTACTGGTGGCAACCACGGTGATCGAAGTTGGGGTGAACGTCCCGAATGCGTCTATCATGGTAATAGAGCGGGCCGAGATATTCGGCCTCGCACAATTGCATCAACTTCGCGGTCGTGTTGGACGTGGCGAGGCCGACTCGACCTGTTTGCTCATGTATCAGTCACCGCTGAGCGAAGGCGGCCGCAGACGTCTGGAGGTTCTGCGCGAGACTGAAGATGGATTCAGGATTGCCGAAACGGACCTGCAAATGCGCGGCGCCGGAGATCTGATCGGAACCGCACAATCGGGGCTTCCCAAGTTCCGGATCGCGGACCTTGAGCGTCAAGCCGGCTTGATGGCGGTTGCGCAATCTGACGCTCGTTCGCTCCTGTTTTCAGACCCAGACTTGACGTCGGAACGGGGCAGGGCAGCTCGTGTTCTTTTGTGGCTGATGAAACAGGATCAGGCGATCCGTTTGATTTCAGTGGGTTAGGCCAGAAATCCCTTAAAGTTCACAAATGTTCTCAAAAAGTTCTTTACAGACCCGATGAAAAATGAGAACAAAAGGTCAACAAAGGATTAAACCTGACCGGAGGTGAGAGCATGCTGAAGCAGATCAAGACTGCATTGAACCGTTCGCAGGAAACGCTGCTGCAAGACGCTGTTGGCGCCGCTTCCCTGGTTGTGATGCTGATGGTTGCGCTCCACCTGCCCGGAGGTTTCTGACCCTTTCTGCCTGCGATCTCGTGCCGGCCGCCTGCATCTTTATCCCCATTTGGATGCCTGGGTAACGACCTGTCCCAAGACCCTTGAGAGGCCATGCCTCGGCCTCGAACTGGCTATCCGGATCCCTCGCGAGACACGCACAACCTGCCGCCGCCCTCTCCGCCCGGGAGGAGCGGCGGTTTTTTTCAAAGCTGGCCGGTCTCGAAGATATCAAGAAGAGCTGACAAAACGGAATGAGCGGCGACCGACGCCAAGATCATCCCCATCACGCGACTGACAATGGCCGATCCTGCGTGGCCGATCAGGCGAATGATCGGATCGGCCAAGAGCATCATGACGAACGCAATGGCGATCACCGTCAGCATGACCGCCGCCGTGATGGTTTGGTCGGCAACGCCGAACCTTGTGTTGTCGGTGAGGATGACAATGGCGAGCATTGCACCGGGAGAGGCAAGGGAAGGCACGGCAAGTGGGAATATGGCGGGATTTGGTTTCTGGATTTCCTCGGCGGTCTCTTCCTCTATCTGGCGCCGATCCGAGTTTGCCTTGCTCTCTCCAAAGATCATGGTGAGAGCGAACAGGAAAAGAATGATTCCACCTGCGACCTGGAACGAATTCAACCCTATATCTAGAGCTTCGATCAGCAATTGACCGAAGATCAGAAAAAACAACAGGACCCCTGCACTCACAAGGGCGGCTTGAAAAGCGGCCCATTGGCGCGCTCTGGCATCCAGCATTGCGGTCACGGCCACAAAAACAGGGATCGTACCAATGGGGTCGATAACCACCCAAAGGGTGACAAACGTCTCGAGAAGATCCGACATGAACTCCACCAACAAACTGGCCGCAGACTAGGCCGGTTTGTTCGCAAAATCCATGTTCATGCGCAATTGGCTTGCTCTGCCTTTGCCATTGCTTCTGCCGTGGCATCCAAAACCAAAAGGATTGAAGCGTGGCGATTTTTATAGTCGCGAGCTGGCATCAATACCTCCAGCCCATCAAAAGGGGCATCTGGTGCAGGTCCGTCGTTCTTGAGCATCGCCTTGAGTTGATCTCGGGCGGCTTCAACTTGTTGTCGCGTCGCGCCGATAATGGCGCCCCCTACGACCGATGCCGATGCCTGTCCCAATGCGCACGCTTTTACGTCCTGCCCAAAATTGATGATTTTGCCGTCTTCGACCTTGATGTCGACTGTCACGGTTGATCCACAAAGGGGCGAACGCTTCTTGACTGTTGCGTCCGGGTGTTCCAGCCGTTCGAGATGCGGAATATCCGCCGCGAGCGCCAGTATGCGGCCGGAATAAAGCTTGATCAGATCGGTCTCGCCGGACATGGGTTTCCCTCGTGGTCTGTTCCCCATACATAGTGGCCGTGCTCCGGGATGCAAAAGGTTTTTGTCCATGATGTTCGATCCTTCTTCGCTGAAATACAACGATGCCGGCCTTGTTCCTGCAATAGCCCAGGATGAGGCATCAGGCGAAGTTCTGATGATGGCCTGGATGAATGCTGAGGCAGTTGCGAAGACGCTGGAAACAGGTCGCGTGACCTATTGGTCCCGATCGCGTCAGGCCTTCTGGGTCAAGGGTGAAAGTTCCGGCCACGTGCAGGAATTGGTGGATTTTCAGGTCGATTGCGATCGAGATTGCTTGTTGGTGAAGGTCCGACAGACCGGCCCAGCCTGCCACACCAACCGGCGGAGCTGTTTCTATGTCGCGGTTCGGAACGGTGAAGAAGTGGAGTTGATGGCACCCGAGGCCTGACCTCAAAGCCCGACCAAGGCCCGGATATCTTCCGGAGTCGCGCCGTCGTCGCGAAATTTCCCTATTGCTCGGGCATCATCACGCTTGGCCAGACGTTTGCCGAACTCATCACGGATCAGGCGGTGATGGTGATAGATCGGTGTTGGAACGCCCAAAAGTGTTTGCAAAAGAACGTGAATCCGGGTGGCTTCGAACAGATCCTCGCCCCTTGTGACATGAGTGATCTGTTGATCTGCATCGTCGACAACGACCGACAGGTGATAGGAGCTTCCCATGTTGCGCCTAACAAGGATGATGTCGCCAACACCAGCCAACAGGATGTCCGGTTCAAGTCGATGCAAACCGGTATGTTGCGGGCCGGTTTCCTGAAATGAACGACGATCAGTGCACGCCAGCGCCTTTGAGATATCAAGACGCAGAACATCATCGGGCCCGGTCTCCGAAATGGGTCGCGCGCGGCAAGTCCCCGGATAGATCCGCCCGTCAGGTCCGAATTGCGGTACGCCTTCTTGTGGCGCGCCCGCTGCGGCCTCGATGTCCGTGCGATTGCAGCGGCAGGGATAGACCACACCCTTGGAAATCAGGTGTTCCAGAGCTTGCCTGTAACGGGGCAGTCTGCTGCTCTGGCGCATGACGGGTTCTGGCCATGACAAGCCTAGCCAAAGCAGGTCGTCATAGATTTGGGTTTCCCAGTGTAGCCGGGATCGCGAGGTATCGATATCCTCGATCCTCAACAGGAATGTACCACCATTGTCGTGGGCCATGTCTCGGGCGATCAGCGCAGAAAAGGCGTGTCCCAAATGCAGAGGTCCGGTAGGCGAAGGGGCAAAACGGGTCGTTATTGTCACGCTTTTTCAACAACGTATACTTCGGACTTCAGGTTCAATCCCGGAAGGTGCGTTCCATGTTCGCGGAACAATAGTCGTGCAGCACCCATATCAAGCCATTCGCTTAGGCGACCCGTATACGCACGATCCGCCAAAGCATGATCATTGAGCGAAAATGCGAGCAGACCACCCTTTGGCAACGCCTTCATGAGCAGGTCAAAAGTTGAAGGCGGAGCGGCGCCGACGCCCAGAACCCCGGCGGCGGTAATGGCCTTGTAAGATCCTTGAACGAGCGGGTTCGGATTGGTGATGTCGAAAGTTCTCAATTCGCGATAAACATTCTTGGCAGCCGCTCCCTCAAGCATCTTGGGGGTAGGATCCATGCCGTCGATGGTCTTGAATCCGACCCGTGACAAGGCAACGCCTGACAAACCTGTTCCGCATCCATAATCCAGAATCGGCGTGTCGGGTTCCGGGAGCTTCGACCAAAGCGCTTCAGCTATGCGGCTCGGTGTGACATAGCCGTTCTCTCCGATCTCCTCGTCATAGGTCGCGGCCCATTTCTGATAGTGCTCGCGCGTGGCCTCGGGCGACTGCAGATCGTAAGTGTTCTTCAGAAATTTCTCACTCATACCTAAACATTAGGCATGAGATTTCGCGTACGTCCAGTCAGGATTGCGCCAACCAATCCAGCCAGGCCGCTTTGGCCCGGTCAGTATAAGCCTTGTAACGATCCTTGCGGCCGCGGCGACCGCCTTTCAGACCGTCGACAAGGCGGAACAGGCCAAAATTCACGTTCATTGGCTGAAAGGTCTTGGCCTCGGCCCCGCCTGTAATGTGATGGATCAAGGCCCCCATCGCACTGTCCTGCGGAACTTGTGGAAGGTGATCGCCTAGGATTTCAGCTGCGGCGAATCGACCAGCCAAAAGACCCATGGCGGCGCTCTCGACATAGCCTTCGACGCCCGTGATTTGCCCGGCAAAGCGGATGTTTGGCTGCGATTTCAACCGCATCTCGGAGTCTAGCAACGTGGGTGAATTGATGAACGTGTTGCGGTGAATTCCACCTAGCCGCGCAAAGCTGGCGTTTTCCAAACCCGGGATCAAGCGAAACACGTCAGTCTGGGCGCCGTATTTCATCTTGGTTTGAAAGCCAACGATATTGAATAAAGTTCCCAGCGCATTGTCGCGACGCAGTTGAACAACCGCATAGGGCTTTACATCCGGGTGGTGCGGGTTTGTCAGGCCAACCGGCTTCATTGGCCCGTGGCGCAAAGTCTCGCGCCCGCGTTCCGCCATGACTTCGATTGGCAGGCAGCCATCAAAGTATCCTGCCGTTTCACCTTCATGAAACTCGGTTTTGTCTGCGTCCAGCAGCGCATCGATGAACGCTTCGTATTGATCGCGATCCATCGGACAGTTCAGGTACGCAGTGCGCTCCTCTTCGGTATCGCCCTTGTCATAGCGCGACTGCATCCATGCCTGCGACATGTCTATGCTGTCGGCATAGACAATGGGGGCAATGGCGTCAAAAAAGGCCAGCGACTCGGCACCGGTTTTCTCTCTGATCGACGCTCCAAGTGCGGGCGAGGTCAGGGGGCCGGTCGCAAATATCCATGTGCCGCTGCCGGGCACCGTTGTCACTTCCTCCTCAGAGATCGAGACGCGAGGATGCGCACGCAGCTTCGCCGTCACGGCCTCAGCAAACGGATCGCGATCAACGGCCAGGGCCCCGCCGGCCGGCAGGCGATGCGCGTCTGCCGTAGTCATTATCAGGCCGTTCGCCGCGCGCATTTCCCAATGCAAAAGGCCAACCGCGTTCTGTTCGTCGTCATCCGAGCGAAACGAGTTGGAACAAACCATCTCGGCCAGATTGCCGGTCTGATGCGCAAAAGTACCGACTTTGGGGCGCATTTCGTGGATGACCACATCAACGCCCATTTCCGCCGCCTGCCAGGCGGCCTCGGACCCGGCCATGCCGCCGCCAACGATATGTAATGTCTCAGTCATGCTGAGCCACATAGGGCAGGGCACCACTTAGTGCAACGCCAGAAAGCTTGTCGCGATTTTGGGGGGATTTGGGGTCGCCGGTACGGGAATGTCAACGCCGGTGAGAGAATCCGGCCTGGAGGGACCTTCCGCCTGCGGCGACCCAAAAGTGTCGGTCAGGTCTTTGCCTTACTTAATCCTTGCCACAATAAGACCGAACTTGAAAGCAAAATGAAGGGAAGGATCAGAAAGATATCAACAAGTTGAATCAATAAGGCCACCAGCGACCTATTGTGTCCAACTTGGGTCTCTTTTTTCGATAAATGCGGCAATTCCCTCTTCGGTGTCACGGTTGAGCATGTTTTCGACCATCACCTCGCCGGTATAGGCATAGGCTTGGTCGACAGGCATCGGGATTTGATGGTAAAACGCCTGCTTGCCGATCTTGACGGCACTCCCAAGTTTCGAAGCGACGAGTTCTGCGAGGTCCTGTGCCTGCTCTGCCAGCTCCTGTGCGGGAACAGCGCGGTTGATCAGGCCGAGTTCAGTCGCGCGTGCCGCATCGATAAACTGTCCGGTGGTCAGCATCTCAAATGCCTGCTTGCGGGGAATGTTCCGGCTGAGCGCCACCATGGGGGTAGAGCAGAACAGGCCGATATTTACGCCATTCACACCAAAGCGGGTACCGTCGGCCGCAATTGCCAGATCGCAGGTGGCCACAAGCTGACACCCTGCGGCTGTTGCGATCCCGTGTACCTGAGCGATCACGGGTTGCGGTACTTGCTGGATCGTCATCATTACGCGGGCGCACCGGTCGAAAAGATCCTTGAAGTACGCGCGCCCCTTGTCCTCGTTTTGGCGTCCTGCGGTCATCTGTTTCAGGTCGTGACCCGCGCAAAATGCCTTGCCCGCCCCCGACAGGATCACCGCGCGGATTTCCCTGGCCTGGTGCAACGCATCCAGTTCCATCTGTAGTGCCGCGAGCATTTCGTCACTCAGGGCGTTCAGCCGATCCGGCGCGTTAAGGCGTAAGTGCCGAACGGCGTCCGTGTCGTGACGTTCCAGAATTGCCATCTTGCTCTCCCCTCGTAAGTCGGGGCAACTCTAAGCACAGAAACGGAGGAGGGGAAGAATGTCGTTGGCAATGAACAAGGAAGAACTGGCGGATTACCTGGCCGAGGTGTTTCCGCAGGTCAAAGAGGATTTTGCCATCGACAATCTAACCGAGGAATCAGTGACTATGCGTCTTCTGACTGCCGAGCGGCATTTGCGCCCGGGCGGGACAGTGTCTGGGCCGTCAATGTTCGCTTTGGCGGATGTCAGTGTCTACGCGATAGTGCTTGCGCGCTTGGGGCGCATGGCGCTGGCTGTTACCACAAATTGCTCGATGGACTTCATGCGCAAACCGGACGGCGCCGCGCAAATGAGGGCCGAATGCCGGTTGCTCAAGCTTGGGCGCACCCTGGCCGTCGGGGATGTTCTCATGTTTTCGGAAGGCTCCGACAAGCCTGTTGCACGCGCAACGATGACCTATTCGATACCGCCCGCAGGGTCAGTTGCAGCCTCGGCGGGTTAAAAAAGGCCGGGGAACGTCCCCGGCCCAGGAAGAGGTCCCGAAATAACCGGGACTGGGGATAGTTTACAGCTGCCAGAATCGCAGGCTCGCCTCGCGACGGGACTGCATTCGCGTCAGCCCAACATCCTTGAGCAGCCTGTCGTCCAACCGGCTCAGGTTGATCCGGCTGCGGCGGCGTTGCTCCCAACGTGTCACGGTCGCGGCAAAACACACGGCCAGAGCAGCGATCAGCGGCAGCCGGGGGCTGGCGTTCAGCAGCGACAGGGCGGGGTTGTGCATTGCGCGTGTCATGACGGATGTCCTTTCCAAATTGTATTGACACAATATTAAGCTTATTGATACAAGTGCTTGATACATTCCGGAATCACCTAAAGGCAAAGGAAAGATTGTAATGAGTACAATTTGGACCGATGCGCTGCCTCAAACCCAAGGACCCAAGTATACACTGGTGGCCGACACCATCAGAAAAGCGATAGATTCAAAAGCTTTGGATGTAGGCGCCAAGTTGCCACCAGTCCGCGAACTGGCATTCAAACTGGGTATTACACCCGGAACTGTGGCGCGGGCCTATACGGTTCTAACGGATGAAGGTTTGCTTCAGGCCGAGGTGGGGCGCGGTACATTTGTCGCCCCTCCGAAATCTCCGATCATGGATGACGTTTGGTCCAGGCAACTGCATTTGCAAGAGGCGGAAAATGAAAGGCATGTCAGCCTGTTCAGTCCCCGGTTGGCGGACGTGGGGCAGGTGGCGCTTATACGAGAGTGCTTGAACAATGTGGCGCGGGCCGATCCGGCGATGTTCCTGAACTATCCAACGCGCGACGCATACCAACCCGCTCGTCAGGCGGTTGTGGATTGGCTGTCCGAACTGCCGCTCGGGCCTGTGACGTCCGACGATATCGTTTTGACGCATGGCGGTCAGAACGGTTTGTGCGTCGTGTTCCAGACGATTCTGAGTGGCCCGAAACCTGTTCTTCTGGTCGAAGACCTGTCTTATGCCGGGTTCCGGCGCGCCGGAGAGTTGATGCGTGCGGAAGTGATCGGGATCAGGATGGACAAATGGGGCATCAGCCCCGAAGCGATGGATCATGTCCTGCGTCAAACTTCGGCGCAGGCGGTTTGTGTATCTCCCGAAGTGCAGAACCCGACGGGCAGCCACTCTCCCCTGGAGCGGCGCAAGGAAATCGTCGCGGTTGCGCGCAAGTATGATCTGCAGATCATCGAGGATGACTGCTATCGGATGGGCGATGCGCGCGCGCCAAGCTATCGCGCTTTGTCCCCGGAACGAGGGTGGCATGTTTCGTCGATCTCGAAAACTTTGACACCCGCTTTGCGAGTCGGATTTGCAATCGCCCCAGAAGGGCGAAGTGGGGATTTGAGGCGGTCTGCCGAGTATGGTTACTTCGGGCTGGCCCAGCCACTGGTTGAATTGACAAGGCTGCTTCTCAGCGATCCTCGGACGCGTGATCTGGCCAACGAAATCAGGGCGCGTATGTCTGAATATGTCCGTGTAGCTGTGAATTCGCTCGGAGGGTTCGATCTGGTGTGGGATCCGCAAGTGCCGTTTGTTTGGCTGAGGTTGCCCTCGGGGTGGCGGTCAGCGGCGTTTACGCGAGCTGCCGAGCGGGAAGGAATACAGTTGCGCTCGGCAGACGAATTCGCTTTGCGGGATGGCCGTGCGCCGAACGCGGTGCGCATCGCCATGAACGCGCATGTTTCGCTGACACGGTTCGAAGAGGCAATGCTTCGGTTGCGCAAACTTCTGGACAACCCGCCAGAGCAAATTAGTGTTTGATCGGGCGGGTGTCTCGGGCGCAATTACTCTTTTTCGGTAAGAGGTATCCAAGCCGAAATATCGTTTGCGCCATAGCTCCAGCTATTTTGGCTGGCCGCAACACCTGCAGAGACTGCTGCTGCAATCAATCCTGCAACGGACGGGCCCGCGACTATCACGCCGTCAAGGGTAGGCTCAAACTTATAAGTAGCTTCGAGTGTTTCCGTGGCACATTTCATGCGAATTGTCGTCGGTCTACCTTTGAACTTGGGGACACGCACGATTGCCGGGGTAACAAATTTTGCCGAAATTTCAGCTGAATCTATTTCGCAAGCGACACCGGTTATTTCAGATTCGCTGGGGCTCTTTTGTTTTTGGTTGTGGGAGACTTCCTGAATGACTTCTGTACCATCGCCCTGAGAAAGGAATGTGCGTACAACTGGTTCGGTGTAGCCAAGGATCCTGCTATTGTTGATGCTGCTGTTTTTTACAGTCACTTGCACAGGTGGAGAAGTAATCGGAGCCCCGTTGGTGCACGCGGCTAAAAGCGCAGATCCTGCCAGAATTGCAAACACTCGGTATTTCATTGTTTTTCCTAGTAGTTATGTAGTTATTCTAAGTCTCCCCATGTCGAGATTTGGGGACATACGGTCAAGCGAGTAATGGGATTTTATTTCTCCATTGGCGGGTGCTGTTGCGAAACTGCTACTGAACTGCCCGGTCTCTAGCTTGCTAGGTGTGGGGTAAAATAGTACCTATTTTTTAAGGCATTAAAAACAAACAATTAAATGGATGTTGGCGCACTTGACGTGCAATCAATCCGCAAATAAAACCCGAGCATCGAATTCGGGCCGGCCCATTGGGTCGGTCTTTCACATCAAACAGGACTATCCTGCCATGAAAACCTTTTCTGCAACACCTGCAGACATCGACAAGAAGTGGATCCTGATCGACGCCGAGGGTGTTGTTCTGGGCCGTCTTGCCTCGATCGTCGCCATGCGCCTGCGTGGCAAGCACAAAGCGTCGTTCACCCCGAACATGGACATGGGCGACAATGTCATCGTGATCAACGCTGACAAAATCCAGATGACCGGCAAGAAGCGCGAAGAGCACTTCTATTGGCACACTGGCCACCCGGGGGGCATCAAGTCGCGCACCAAGCAGCAGATCCTTGAAGGCGCACACCCCGAGCGCGTCGTGACCCAGGCGGTCAAGCGCATGCTGCCGGGCAACCGTCTGGCGCGTCAGCAGATGACCAACCTGCGCGTTTACGCCGGTGCCGAGCATCCTCATGAGGCGCAAGCGCCCGAAGTTCTGGACGTGAAGTCCATGAACAAGAAAAACTCCCGGAGCTAATGACCGATGGCTGATCAGATCAATACTCTCGAAGAGCTGAGCGCCGTCGCAGGCGTTGAAACCCTGGTTGCAGACGAACCGCGAGAACCCGTTCGCGACGAGCTGGGCCGTTCATATGCTACTGGCAAGCGTAAAGACGCCGTTGCCCGCGTTTGGATCAAGCCGGGTTCCGGAAAGGTCACCGTGAATGGCAAAGATCAGGACGTCTATTTTGCACGCCCCGTTCTGCAGCTGATTCTGCGTCAGCCGTTCCAGGTTGCCGGTGTCGAAGGTGAATTTGACGTTGTCGCAACCGTCAAGGGCGGTGGCCTGACCGGTCAGGCCGGCGCGGTCAAGCACGGCATCTCGAAAGCCCTGCAGCTGTACGATCCGAACCTGCGTGGCGCACTGAAAGCCGCTGGCTTTCTGACCCGCGACAGCCGCGTTGTGGAACGTAAGAAATTCGGTAAGCGCAAGGCCCGCCGTTCGTTCCAATTCTCGAAGCGTTAATCTTCGGGTTCCAAGTTTCAAAAGGGCCGCGCCGGGTGCGCGGCCTTTTTTGTGCGATCTTTCCATTTTCTGCCCTAGCGCGATACTAATGCGCATGCGCGAAGCGGTTGGATAGGTTGGCGGGCGATCAGCGATATGCAAACCGGAATATACTACATCAATCTGGACCGTGTTCCCCAGCGCCGGGAATTCATGGAGCAGCAGTTCAACTCTTTGGAACTGGCGGCGACGCGTTTCAGCGCTGTCGATGCCAGCAAGCCTCCAGGTGCGTTCGGAAACGGGTATCGTCCCGGCAGCGGCCTGCGATGGGGGTTGAAGCTTAGCGAAATCGCCTGTTTCGAAAGTCACAGGGTCATATGGCAGCGGGCGGTCGCTGATGATCTCGCTGCCGTAGCGATTTTCGAGGATGACGTGCAAATGTCCTGCAGTGCGGGTCGTGTCATCAGGGCTGTTCTCGAAGCGTCTGAAGAGTTCGACATGGTCAAGCTCGACTATTCGCCACGCGCGCTTCGATTTGGGCCGAAGCAGGTTCTTAACGGCATGTGCGTAAGGCCAATGCTGGAGATGGCACCCAGTGCAGCAGCCTATGTCTTGTCCCAAAGCGGGTGCCGCAAACTACTGAACTGGTCTCGATGCTACTCCGATCATCTGGACGATTTCATCTCCATCCCCCGCCCAGACTGGAAGATGTTTCAGGCGTTTCCAGCCGTTGGAGTTCAGCTTGTCTGGTCGAAGTCTCCTTCGAATTTGGATGCGGTGGTAAAATCCAGCGAACGGGAATCCGATCCGACCATAAACAGCAATCTTGACAAGGGACCACCATGGTTTCGCCTGCGCAGGGAGCTCTATGGTGCGGGTGAAAAATTGCGGCGCAAAGTCGGCGGTGATGCCCGCCTCAAAAAGGGTGGGGGCTTTATCGGCTTCATTCCAGGGGCTGACGATCTGAGCGTCTGATTTCGCAAGTATGTGCCGCGACCGGGCAAGTTCGGACGAACCTCGGAAGGGCGTTAATGCCCAGCGATTAGATCGAGTAATGGTCGTATATTCAAAAAGTTTAACAAAAGCCGCCTTATGTACTATCCTAACCATGTTAAATGCGCAGTGGTTTTCCGGTGAGGGTGCATGAGCCAAACAATTTACGAGAAATACGGCGGGTTCAAAACCATCAGCCGGATCGTAATGACTTTCTATGAGATGGCCTTGGATTCCGACCAGATCGGGGACTATTTCGCGGATATCGACATGCCGCGGCTAATGGATCATCAGACGAAATTCATCTCTTCTCTTATTGGCGGGCCAGCCTCGTTCAGCGATGAGAGGATCGAGGCGGTTCATCGAAATCTCAACATCAGCCATACTGATTTCGACGAGATGACCAACCTGTTTGCCAACGCTCTGGCTGCGCATGGCTTGACGGAAGAGGATATAAGGACGGCATTGACGGCCATCGAAGGCAAACGTTCCATAATTGTTGTCCGGGACGCGGCATGAGTATTGCCGCCATCAACGAGCATCTTTTGCGTGCGATTGGTGTCGGAATTGCCGTGGTCCGTGCCTCGGATCTAACGTTTGTATTTCAAAACGAACCCTTTGCCGAGTGGTTCGGAAAACCGGAGGCAGAGGCCACTCTGACCGACGTCCTGCAGGGGTTGGACACTGCGGAACTGGATAATGTCCGCACCAATGGTCTGCGATATACGATCGAATTACAGATCAAGCCCAAGCGGCGGACGCTGATATTTGCGATTGCGATTTCACTGGCCAACTCGTTGGATGAAAAAATACTTGTCGTCGAATGCCAGAACATCACCCGAATCCGTGAGCTGGAAAGCATGATCGACAGCTATTCGACAATGGTCGAGCGGAACACGCGGGAACTGGAACGCGAGAAGGAAAGGGTAGAGCGGCTGCTTTTGAACCTGATGCCAAGATCGGTATATGAAGAGTTCAAGACCTTTGGCGTCGTTACCCCGCAGCTTTACGAGAGTGTCTCGGTCGTGATGCTGGACTTTGTCGATTTCACGGATTTTGCCGCGAAAACCGATCCCACGATAACGCTGGGAGAGTTGAACGATATCTTCACCGCTTTCGATCGGATCGTCGAACAATACGGGTGCGAACGGATCAAAACCATTGGGGATGCCTATCTTGCGGTATCCGGCATGCCCGATCCGACTCCGGATCATGCAACCGCGGTCGCGCATTGCGCCACCCGTTTCTTGAGGTATCTGGAACGACGTAACGAAAGCCATCCGCACAAATGGCGGGCGCGGATCGGGTTGGGAACAGGTGCTGCCGTCGGTTCGGTCGTGGGCATCCAGAAATATGTCTATGACGTTTTCGGCCCGGCCGTGAACATGGCTTCTCGTCTTCAGGTCTTTGCCAATCCGATGAAGATCGTGGCACCGGAAGAGATGAAATTTGCCTTGATCGACGAGTTTCAGGTGTCTGATTTGGGGCCGGTGGATATCAAGGGAATGGGAACCGTTGACTTGATCAACGTCACGTCCCAGCTTCGCAAGCCGCACCCCAGCCCACGGTTTTGACTTTCCCTGTGATCATTCACTCATCTGGCGCGATCAGGCCCAATCCACGCAGATAGATACCGATTCCGGTTTCCAGAAGGTCTTCAGGAGGAAAGGGCGATGCTGTTCCCGTATTTCGGGCATAGAGTTCGACCACGCCGTGGCTCATCGCCCAGATATGTGCACTGAACATCGAGGCGGGGGGGCGTTTTTCGGGTGGGATGTGCTGCGACAGATCGGCCGCCGCCTTTTCCAGAACGGCCTTGGCGCGGTTGGCTGCCGCAGCGAGTTCGGGGGTTCGGTTCAACGATACTCCGCTTTCGAACATCGATATGTAGTGACCCGGATGTTTTCGGGCAAAGGCCAGATAGGCGCGTCCCGTTGCTTCGAACGCGGCCAAAGCAGATGGTTGCCCTTTGTCATAGGCGTATTGCATCAGGTCGGCGAACATTTCGAAACCCTGGCGCGCCGCCTCGGCAATCAGATCTTCGCGCCCTTCGAAGTGGCGATAGACTGCTGCCGGGGTGACACCCGCAGTCTTGGCCGCTTCGGACAAAGTGAAACCAGTCGGCCCCTTTTCCTCGATCAGCTTGAGGGCTGCATCGATCAAAGCCTGTTTGAGATTTCCGTGGTGATAGCCGCGTTTAGACATCCCAGATTTCCGGGCCTCCACAGATTTTCCGATCGACCGGACCAATGGCGTCATCGTCCTTTTCGTCATAGTCGATTGCAGTCAAGATGGTTCGGATTGCGGCCAGCCGCGCACGTTTCTTGTCGTCTGAACGCACCACAATCCATGGGCTGACCTCCGCATGGCTGAGGGTCAGGGTTTCGGATATTGCATTGGAATAGGCATCCCATCTTTCCAGCCCCTTGATGTCGATGGGGCTCAGCTTCCAGTGCTTCAGCGGGTCGGTTTCCCGGGCGAGAAACCGGCGCAATTGTTCGGCGCGGCCAACGTTGAGCCAGAATTTGAACAACTGAATCCCATCGTTGATCAGGCCCTGCTCCAGCGGCACGACCTGACGGAAAAAACGTTCCCGCTCGGCTTCCTTGCAAAACCCGAATACATGCTCGACAACCCCGCGATTGTACCAGCTGCGGTCGAAGAACACGATCTCGCCTGCAGACGGAAGATGTTGAATGTAGCGCTGAAAATACCATTGGGTGCGTTCGGCGTCAGAAGGCTTCGACAACGCGACAACGCGCGCACCGCGCGGGTTAAGGTTCTCGCGAAAGCGTTTGATGGTTCCGCCCTTACCGGCGGCATCGCGCCCTTCGAAGATGATGGCGATCCGTTTTCCGGTTTCCTTTACCCAGGCCTGCAGCTTAACCAGCTCGATCTGCAGCAGTTCCATTTCGCGGTCGTAATGCTTGCCCTTCATTTTCTCCTTGTGCGGATAGGACGGGGAAAGAATGTCGTCCTTTCCGGCCTTGTCGATGGCTTTCCGGATTTCATCGGGTGCATCGTTCTTAAAAAACGCGGTGATCGCGCCAGTTTTCGGTTTGGCCATTCGGCGTCTCCCAATGTTTTCCGGAATTTACTATGGGATGTGAATCCGATTAACGCAAACCCGCACGTTCCGCGGCGCGGTCGATTGCGGCGACAACGTCGGGAACCGAAACCACCTGAGGCATATGTCCCATGTCTTCGACCACAGCCAGGTTGGCATCCGGTATCTGACGGGACAGCGAGTTGGAGTGAAGGTCAAGGTCGACGGTGTCGTCGGCGGTTCCATGGATGATTTCGGTGGGAACAGCTATTTCACCATAAAGCGGATAGAGCGCGTGTATCTCCTCCAAAAGATTGGCCCGCTGTCTCGCATTGGCCCGCATGGAGTCTCTGCGCAAAGTAAGCCCGGAACCAAAATGGCTCAAATAGCCATCGGGTACCGCTTGCGGTGAAAAAACCGCGTCAAACACACTGTTGATGTAAGTTTCCGGAACGAAGGCTGTAATCAACGGGGAAAGAAGTTTACCCCCAACAGGATGAGACGTGACACGGTGATAAAGATCCAGGGGCGTTGACCAGGGGTTCGATGCGGCTGCCACGGGGACCAGCGCCGCAATGTTGTCAGGGTGCCTGACGGCCCAAGCCAGGGCCACAGCCCCGCCATAGCTTTGGCCTACGACAATCGGTTTGTCTGCCCCCAACTGCGCCGCTGCCTTCTGCAGGATGTCTGCCTGTTCGAAAATGCTTTCGCCATTGGGGTTGAAGCTTTCCGAATAGCCAAGCCCCGGGCGGTCGAAAACGATTACGCGATAGTTTTGTGCCAAAGCCGGAGCCAGCGCAAACGTCATATCGCGCGTGTTGCCCGACGAGCCGTGGATCAGCACCACATCCGGACCTTGGCCCATGACCACCGCGTGAACCCGCACACCATCCACGGTCACGAATTCGCCTTCGGGGGGGAACTCGACCTCGGCGCGCGCCTCCAGATGGCCTGCACGCCAAGTTGCCAGCGCCGTCAGGCCTGCGGTTGCAAGCCCTATGGATATCAAGAGTTTAACGGCCAATTTCATCCAGATCGAAGGGAGTTGTCTGATATATTTCGTTGATCCAGTTACCATATAGGAGATGCGCGTGACTTCTCCAGCGGTTCTGCGGAATTCGGGACGGATCGTCGTCCGGATAATAGTTGGTCGGTACGTTGATCGGTGTTCCGTTCGACACGTCACGATCGTATTCCTGTTTCAACGTATCGCTGTCATATTCGAAATGATTGAAAATATAGATCGCGCGATGATCGGGGTCTTCGACCAGACACGGTCCAACCTCGTCACTGCCAAGCAAGGTGCGCAGGGCGGGAACCAGGTCGATCTCGTCTTGTTTCATTTCGGTCCAGCGGCTGACGGGAATGACGCAATCGTCCGAGAAACCTCTCAGAAAGGGAGAGGCCGGGGCAAGGTTCCGGTGGCGAAAGCACCCGAACGCCTTGGCGTCCAGCATGTGTTTCTTGACGCCGTGAAAGTGATTGATCATCGCCATACCGCCCCAGCACACGCCAAAAGTGGAATGTACGCTGGTTTGCGTCCATTCAAAGACTTCCCGCAATTCTTCCCAATAGGTGACGTCATCAAACTCCAGATGCTCGATCGGAGCGCCGGTAATAATCAACCCGTCGAACTTTTCGTCCCGGACCTCCTGAAAAGGGCGATAGAACTCCTCCATATGTTCAGCGGCGGTATTCCTGGTCTGATGCTCGGTCATGCGGATCAGGCTCAGCTCGATCTGGAGCGGGGTGGCCCCGATCAATCGCGCGAACTGGTTTTCGGTCTGGATTTTTTTGGGCATCAGATTCAGCAGACCGATATGAAGCGGGCGGATGTCCTGCCGCATTGCCTGATCTTCGGACATGACCATGACGCCCTCCTTGGTCAGGACGTCATAAGCGGGCAGGTCGGACGGGATCTTGATGGGCATCAGTGCGGACTTTTTCGTTTAGAATGAAATCAGTTAATTAGGTGCCTTGGACACGGCTCTCAAGGGTGCGCTCGATCAACTCATCGAAATCAGACGCATCGCGGATCGCGGCGATCTCGTTGGCGCTGACCGCAATACCCCAGTTTCTGGCCATGGCGTCGTATCTGGGCTGACGATGTGCCAGGGCCTGGGCATAGGTCCAACGGATGAACGCATCGGGATCAACATCACCGGCGGCACAGTCATTGGCCGCCAGGTATTCATCCCAGACCCTGCTGAGAAATTCGGGCTGATAGGACATCGGCTTTGGCGCCTTGTCAAAGCGGCGGATCAGGCTTTCGGTGTGGGCGTCATCTCCCTTGATCCAGATCATCAGCGTATGGCGTGACAGTTCGGAAAGAACCTGATCTCTGGGATCATCGGGATTGACCCATTCACAAATCGATCCGCCGGTATCGCAGATGAAATGCGGGTAGCCATAAAGACGCTGCGCCCGGTCAATGAAATACTCGGTATCCAACAGGGCGTGTATCTCGGCCAGACGGAACTGTTCCTGACGGCGGCGATATTCGGAAATCTCCAGCCCGCCAAGCGCAGGATTGCCCGGCTTGCCAAGGTAGGTCGCAACAGGCGTCAGGTTTTCGAAGGAAATGTTCGACCCGATATAGATCGAATCCGACAGCAGCAGATCGCGCAGAAACGGGATTTTCATCGCTTCGGCTTTGGCATTGTCGGTAATGTACTCGCCCATGTACCGGGTGCCGATGCGATAATCGATGGAGTAATGAAACCATTGCCCCTGATCACGCAGAATGTTCGAGACATAGGTTTTCCCCAGTCCCGACATTCCGAAAAACAATATCTTCTTGCGCGGCGCCTGACGCCAATCCTGTGCCGAGCCGTAAATCATGCCCCACCTTCCTTTTGGCCCTTGCTAAATCGGGGGGCAGGCGGCGTCAATTGCGGTTACGTCCGGATTTTTTGAGGATGATCAAGCCTGCGGCCAGCAACGCAAAGCCGCCAAATGCCTGCGGGGAAAGAGATTCATTGCGCAGAAACAGTCCCAACACAATTGCAACCGGCGGGATAATGAGGGTCACCAACATCAGGTTGCCACTGCCAGCAGTCGACAAAACCCGATAATAGAGCAGGTAAGCCCCGGCTGTGGCGACCAGTGAATAGTATCCGATCGCGATCCAGGTAACCGGTTGCAGATCGAAAGCCGGAACACCCTCAAACATCAATGTCGCAGGAAGAAGAACTGCGGTTGAGCCGCTCAGCATACCTGCGGCGGCTATTTGGGGTGGAAGGTGTGAAAGCCTCACACGCGCCCATGCACCGGCACAGGCATAGGAAAACGCGCCCGCAAGTACAGCGATCTGCGCCGAGTTCTTCAGGTCGAGATTTGTAAGATTGTGCAATCCGATAGCGGTGGCAACGCCCAGAAATCCCAAAACCACACCGATCACCCGTCTCGGCGTCAGACGTTCGTCACGAAATAGCGCAGCAGCCACAATGACGCCGAAAATGGCGGTAGTGGCATTCAGTATCGAGGTAAGTCCGCTTTCGATATGAAGTTGCCCCCACGCCATCAGCCCAAAAGGCAAGACGTTGTTCAAGAGACCCATCACCAGAAAGGCCAACCAGACCTCCGGGGTTCGGGGCAACGGAAGACGTTGAAGAAAAACAACCATCCACAGCACGCACATGGCCCAGAATGTGCGATGAAGCACGGTTGTCAGAACCGGCACCTCATCCAGTGCAATGCGGATCGAGACGAACGAAGCGCCCCAGATTACCCCCAAGAGGATCAGTTCGGCCCAGGCCTGTGGAGAAAGATGTTTCTGCTGCATGGTTTCCAGGTATTGCCACGCGCCCAAATCAGGTGCGACCCGAAACATGCGAAATAAAAAACGCCCCGCTGTTCAGACGGGGCGTCGATTTTTTGGGCTGATAGGGCGTCAGTCCAGAGCGTAGGTGATCTGGAAGCCAACGCTCCAGGCGCTGTTGCCCGTGAACGTGGCCCTGGCATTTGGGCCCGCGCCATTTGCAGTCGCGTCCCCGATATCCGTATAGCGGACACCGCCAGAAATCTTTGCTTTTTCCATTGTATAGGTGCCACCGACACCGACACTCCAGAAACCATCTGTCGGGCCAAGGTTCGACACGCTGCCTCCTGTTGAGGTCTCATAGCCAAGTGTGATTGCCCCGGAAAACTGCTCGGTAAAGCTCCTGCCGATACCCAGGGTATAGGTAAAGGTCGGGTCGTCGTAGTCGACGAGATTGGTGGTCGGGGGATAGTTTGGCGGGTTATAGACCAACTGCGGCCAGTCCACCCAACGGATGCTGCCGAACAAAAGGGTGTTTGCGGCAATGCCGGTCTGGAAATCGAGGTTCACGGATTGGGGTGTTTCGATTTCGCTGTTGGTATCGAACGAGGCGACAAACCCGGGCGGGATGGGCGGAACCGGTGGCGGGTTCAGGGATTCCGTCTGCGACAGGTCATGAGTGATCGCCGAGTTGTAGGTCAACGCGATGCGCGCCGCGATGTCGGGGCGTTCCCAGGCAAACCCAACCACATAGCCGAAATCGGTCGATGCGCTGGTATTCACCTCGTAGCCGGCGGCGATCGGAACCGCGACATTCGCTTTGACGCGCTGCGCGCGAACGCCACCGATTGCGCTGAACCCGTTGTCAAACTTGTAGCGCAGCAAAGCGGTGATGGCGTCCGTGTCCGCCGTCGCGCGAAGAATATCCGAACGACCGCCGGGAATGGGGTTGATCGAAAGGGGATAATTGGCGGCATAGGCAATATCGGCGCCAAATGGTTGGTCATAGATCAGCGCGAAATCCAACCGTTCGTTCAATTCGCGCTTGTAGGCCAGATGAGGCGTGAAAAAATCGTTGGCAACATTACCGGAATCGACCGGCTGGCCAAAGGTTGGCCCCGGCGTAAGGTTGGGCATAGTGCCGCTCACGTCCGGATTTGTATAGCCGAGACGGAATTGCACGACGTTGCCTTCTTCAAAAAGGATGTTCACGCCCTGACCAGATCGGTCAATACCGCCTGCATATGCTGCCGTTGCTCCCAAACTCAACGCCAGCGCACTTGAAAGTGCGATTTTCATTATTTTCTCCCTCTTGCTCCGAATTTGCGACCTGAACTCGCTTAACGGCAATCCTCCGAACGCCAGGTTAATCTGACTGTGGGTTCGGTAACTATTCGTCTTGAAGATGAACCGTCAATCACTGACGGTGCGTTAAGATTTTCTCACCTTTTGGCGACTGTTGCCTTGCTGCCACTCTTCTCCAGCCAGATGTTCATATAATTCGCGCCAAAAATCAAAAGCGATCCCACCAGAACCCAGATATCAAGCTGCTCTCCATAAAGTAGCATGCCGATAACAGCGATCGTCGGCAGGCGCACGAAGTCTATGGGAACAACAACCGTCGCCGGGGCGATTGCCAGAGCATTTGTGATGCAGAAATGCGCAAGCAGGCCTGCCAGCCCGACGAGGATGAGATACGGGGCGGATTGCAAGCTAGGCAAAGCGATTGCACCGTCATATCCGGAGGCCGCCAGACCGAGGATAAGTTGCATCAATGTCAGCCAGAACATGATGCAACCGATGCTGGCGATACCGGTCAGCTTTTTTGTACTGATCGTTGTCAGCGCAAAGAACACCGCCGACAACCCGGCAGCCATGACGCCGATGCTCAGCGGTGTTGCACCCGGGCGTGCAACGACAAGAATACCAACAAAGCCGATGATCGCAGCAGCGGCGCGACCTCGCGTCAGCCGCTCACCCAACAGGAAGGGCGACAGAACGATCACCCATAATGGCTGCGTAAACTCCAAGGCAAAAACCTGCGCCAGCGGAATTGCTGTTACGGCAAAAAACCACAGGTTCTGTCCTGTGAAATGAACGGTGTTGCGAACGGCATGCAACCCCAGCCTCCGGGCTGACACCTGCGACCAGTTTCGGGTCACTGTGAGAACAATCGAGACGATGAGAACACCCACCAGGCTTCGATACATCATGATTTCGAAAGTATCGTGAGCAAGACTCAATTCTCGACCGGCAACCGCCATCGATGAAAACGAGGCAATTGCCCCTGTCATCCAAAGGGCTGCCTTGCCAACCTGAATGCCGTCCTGTTGCATATCGCTCTCCCGGAACTCACGAGGGACCGGAACTGGTATCAGGTCAAGCCCGATCCACTACCATGCCCAAAATGCATTCAGAACTCGTACAGCGTTGTTTGAATGCGGCCTCCAAATGCTTGTATTTCGCAAAGAACGCGTTCGTTTTGTGCGGCAAGGTTGAACGGTGGTGCGCTCAAGACCACGCCACTGTTGATGCCCAATCGGATGCCGGGGCCAGACTGGTGCTCCATATTTGGCTTGAAATCTGGCGACGACGGAAGGTGTTCGGTCACGATTAGATTTTTGCAAATAGCCGGAACCTTGGCAGCGAATGTTGCTATGTCAGCGTTGCTGAGGTGCTGCAGTACTTGCCGCACTAAAATGACGTCGGCTTTAGGCAGGGGGTCTTCTGCAAGATCGAGAACATGAAAGGTCAGGCGATCAGTGGCCTCGGTTTCTTTCAGGTGATCTATTAGCTCGGGAACGATATCGAATGCACAATATCGGCCTGCGGATGGAGCGATTTGTCTCCCTACATTGAAATCTCCACATCCAATATCCGCGACCGTCACATCGGGGCCCAGGTCTGTCAGATGGCCAGTTACTGCCAAGACGTAAGGGGCGATGACCGTGGCGTCTCGCGACCCTTCTCCTGAATGGAAAGTGCTGTCATCCGGCAGGGTACCGCTCCAGATACCGTCTTTGTAGACTTTCGAAAAAGCGTCTTTCCGAGATAACCCCTCATATGCCTGCGGCGTTGTTTTTGACCGCCTTTTTTTGAAGAATATCGAACGGAACAGGTTTTTCATTGCTTGTACCTTGACTGGTTCTGATCGATGAAGAACGCTCTTATTCCCACTCGATCGTCCCCGGAGGTTTCGAGGTGATGTCATAGGTGCAGCGATTGATGCCCTTGACCTCGTTTATGATCCGCGTGGCGGTCTCGCTCAGGAACTCGTGGCTGAAGGGATAATAATCAGCCGTCATGCCGTCGACCGAGGTCACCGCCCGCAGCGCACAGGCATAGTCATAAGTACGCCCATCACCCATCACGCCAACGGTCCGAACCGGAAGGATCGCCACGAACGCCTGCCAGATTTCATCATACAGACCGTGCTTGCGGATCTGATCGATATAGACCGCGTCAGCCTCACGCAGAATATCCAGCTTTTCGCGGGTGATCTCCCCGGGACAGCGAATGGCCAGGCCGGGGCCGGGGAAGGGGTGGCGACCGATGAAGCTTTGCGGCAAGCCCAGTTCACGCCCCAATGCGCGCACCTCGTCCTTGAACAGCTCGCGTAGGGGCTCGACCAGTTTCAAGCCCATCTTTTCGGGCAGGCCGCCCACGTTGTGGTGGCTCTTGATAGTGACCGAGGGGCCACCGCTGAACGAAACCGACTCGATCACGTCGGGATACAGCGTGCCTTGGGCAAGGAATTCCGCGCCTTCAATTGTGTCGGCTTGTTTCTGGAACACATCGATGAACAGCCTGCCAATGATCTTGCGCTTGGTTTCCGGGTCGGACTGGCCTTCCAGTTCCCCAAGGAACAACTCTGTTTCATCTGCATGGATCAGCTGGATGTTGTAATTGTCGCGGAACATCGAAACGACTTCCTGCGCCTCGTTCTTGCGCAAAAGGCCGTGATCGACAAATACACACGTCAACTGGTCTCCGATCGCCTCGTGTATCAGGATCGCCGCGACCGAGGAATCGACACCGCCCGACAGACCGCAGATTACCTTCTTGTCGCCCACTTGTCTGCGGATATCCTCGATGGCTTGCTCGCGATATGCACCCATCGTCCAGTCGCCTGTGAAACCTGCCAGTTTCACGAAGTTCTCGTAAAGTTTTGCGCCCTTGGGGGTGTGGTGAACCTCGGGGTGAAACTGAACCGCATAGAAATGGCGGCTGGCGTCGGCGGTTATGGCGAATGGCGCATTCGGGGATGTGCCATAGACCTCGAAACCGGGGGCGATCTTGCTGACGTGGTCGCCGTGGCTCATCCAGACCTGTTCCCTGCCATCGGCGAACCAGCCATCAAGAATATCCAGACTGTTTTCGGGCGTAACATAAGCACGTCCAAACTCGGCAGTGCCGTGACCGCTTTCGACTTTGCCGCCTAGCTGGTGCATCATCACCTGCTGGCCATAGCAGATACCGAGGATCGGCACGCCATAGTCAAAGATATCCTGCGGAGCGCGCGGGGACCCCTCGCGCGTCACGCTGTCCGGCCCACCCGAGAATATCACGGCCTTTGGCGCCATTTCGCGCACAAAGTCCATCGTGACGGTCTGATAGGGGTGGATTTCGCAATAGACGTTCAACTCGCGCAGGCGGCGCGCGATAAGCTGCGTCACCTGGCTGCCGAAATCGATGATGAGAAGGCGGTCATGGGATGTCTGGGTCATAGCCAGCGCTTTAGGAAATGTGGCTGGTGTTGACAACAATCTTCTGCCTGCCGAGAGGTCGCATCCATCCTTTTTCGGTCTCCGGCGATGCGCCGAGGCCATGTCGAGTGCTTCTTGCCCCGTTCTGGCGTCCATACGCACACGATGTCGCTTTTTCCCCGATAGCGCCGTTATCCACATTCGGGCCGTTCAAGTGTTCCTGTAAATATTCATGAAAGCCAACCTAACCAAAAACGGGAACTTCTCATGTCCGAGGCAAACACCCGGCGCAGAGCACGTGGAGGCGGCGGTGCCGCGCGCCGTGCCGAGCGCACCGCAGTCCGAATCGAGACCGCGAAATACATTCAGCGCAACATTCCGAACTTCGAGATCCTGAACGAGGAAGCGCTGGAAATTATCGAGTACAACGCGGAAACGATTCTCGAAGAAGTTGGCGTCAATTTCCTCGACAATCCGGAAGCGCTTGAGCTTTGGCGTAAGGCAGGCGCCGATGTGGATGGTGAGCGCGTACGTATTCCTCGCGGCCTGGCCCGCAAGCTCTGCTCCACCGCCCCGTCGGAATTTACGCAACATGCCCGCAACACCGAGAAATCGGTTGTCATCGGGGGCCGCAACATGGTTCTGGCCCCGGTTTACGGCCCGCCATTCGTGCGCGACACGCAAGGTGGGCGCCGGTACGCCACCATGGACGATTTCAACAAGTTCGTGAAACTCGCCTACATGTCCAAGTGGTTGCACCATTCGGGCGGGACCGTGTGCGAGCCGACGGACATTCCGGTGAACAAACGCCATCTGGATATGTTGATGGCCCACATGACGCTCAGTGACAAACCCTTCATGGGTTCGGTCACCGATCCAAGCCGCGCGCAGGATTCGGTTGAAATGTGCGAGATCCTTTTTGGTAAGGAATTCGTGCAGAACAACACGGTGATGACCTCGCTCACCAACATCAACTCGCCGATGACATTCGATGACGTGATGATGGGATCGCTCGAGGTCTATGCCAGAAACAACCAGGCCTGCATCGTGTCGCCCTTTATCGTCGGCGGCGCCATGGCGCCCGTTTCCGTCGCCGGTACACTGACTCAGGTTCTGGCCGAGGTTCTGACCGGTATTGCATATTCGCAGCTGGTTCGTGCGGGCGCTCCGGTGATCTTTGGTGCGTTCGTGACATCGATCGACATGAATTCCGGCGCTCCGACATTCGGCACGCCCGAAGCCGCGCACATCACCTATGGTGCCGGTCAGCTCGCGCGTCGCCTTGGCGTCCCTTATCGTTCGGCCGGGTCGTTCTGCGGGTCGAAACTGCCGGATGCACAGGCGGCATATGAGACGGCGAATTCGCTGAACATGGGGCTTCTCTCGGGTGTGAACTTCATGCTGCATGCCTGTGGCTGGCTCGAAGGTGGCCTGGTCGCCGATTTCGAAAAGTTCGTCATGGATGCGGACCAGCTGGGCGTTCTGCACGGTCTGGCCAAAGGTGTCGCATATGACGAGAACGCTCAGGCCATGGACGCTATTCGCGAGGTTGGTCCGGGCGGGCACTATCTGGGTTGCGCGCACACGCAGGCGAACTTCAAGGATTCCTTCTGGAAAACCGAGCTGTTGGACTACAAGCCCTATGAAACCTGGGAAGACGAGGGCGCCCGCGACACGCGCGCCCTGGCATCGCAGAGGGTAGAGAACCTGTTGGCCAACTACCAACAGCCCCAGATGGACCCAGCGGTTCACGAGGCGCTTTCTGCCTATGTCGCGGAAAAGAAAGCGTCGATGCCGGATGCCTTTATGTAATTAGAACAATTGAGGGGCGCGGCTGGCTTGGTACAGCTGCGCCTCGCCCATGAGCGCAATCAACAGGTCCAGATGGTGGACCAGTGAATAACCCGTGTCCCGTGACCGGCGCTGCTCATCCACTTCCCGCTCCATATCCATCAGACGCATAAGCGCAGCCCCCGAGCCGGGAATTGTCCCATATCCCAAAATCCTTTGCAGGTGCCGGTTTCGGTTGTACTCCTGCGCACCGTGCCTTGCTGCTCTGATCAATACACGAGGGCGGCGAAGGGTCGACAAAATCGTGGTGATGTCCTGCATGGTGCCTCCATGAATGCGTTTGGAATGACGTCGTTCATGGCACAACTAAAACGGGTGTTGCGCCGTGATGAATACAAGCGCTCGTTGGTTTCACCAGTGTTTATCATTTTAAACGAATTCTACCTGACGCCGCGTGGTTTTAACGAACGAGTAACGAAGTCAACTCTAGGTAGATTTTGTTAACCTTAAATCCGCGGGCAAATTCGAAATTTGAGTCAACGTAGATGAGGGCGCAAAATCATGGAAAATAGCACTGCAATGTCCGTTCCGGCTTGGGTTCCAGAAGGTGCGCAACGATACCTTGCCCATACCGAAGCCGGACGGTCGATCAGGGATTTGGCTCGTTCCGCAGGGTGTCATGCCTCGACGATACTGCGTCAAATCCGAAAGATCGAAATGCGGCGCGACGATCCCCTGGTCGATGCTGCCCTTCAATCCCTGGCCGAAAAGCACTTTCCCCCTCTCACAACGCTCGGCCAAAGAAAAGGAGCCGAACCGACCGCTCGAACCTTGGGGACTCCCGAGCAACGCGAAATGACGTCAAGTGCCGACCTGTTCAATCAGGAAGCGGTTCGGATCCTGCGGCGTCTCTGTGAATCCGGGGCGGTCCTGGCAGTTGCCGAGGACATGGACAAGGCCGTCGTGGTTCGGGATGGCGGAGCGGGCGATGCAACGAGAACGGCTGTGGTCGACTGCAGGATCGCCCAGGGTCTGGCGTTGAAAGATTGGATATCTTGCGACAAGCCCGGACGTATCAGCCGGTATCATATCACTGCAACAGGTCGAAATGCACTGGGGAGCCTTTTGGCCGAGAATGAAAATCAGGCACGTGCGCGCAAGGACCGTGGTTTTGCCGAGATGCCGGCCCGTTTCATTGGACAGCGGAAGGCGGTTGATGAGGCGCGTGATACTTGCTTGAACGAAGAAGGACCCCGTCGGGTTCGGTACTCGGCTGTCGAAAGCCCATTGGCCGCGCTTGCAAGACGTCGTGACCGGGAAGGAAAGCCCTTTCTCAACGATGCTCTTGTACGCGCGGGCGAGCGTTTGCGCGAAGACTTCGAACTGGCGCAAATGGGTCCCAATGTCACTCAGAACTGGGACAGGTTTCTGACAGCGGGATGCGGCAGAGAAATCGTGAACGGCGAAGCAGGGTCCGGTGCCGCTTCCCGCGCACGCGACAGGGTGGCGCGCGCGCTGACGGATCTGGGGCCGGGGTTGAGCGATGTCGCATTGCGGTGCTGCTGCTATCTTGAGGGGCTGGAGCTAGCAGAAAAACGCATGGGGTGGTCGGCGCGTTCGGGGAAAGTCGTTCTGCGTATCGCGCTGCAACGATTGAAACGGCACTATGACGGGCAGGCGGAAAGCGACCAGTTGATCGGTTGACCGGCCTTTGTCCAAACCGGTGCTGGGCAAAGGAATAATTTGGCCTTGTGGACATGGTGGGGTTTGATAATCATCCCTTATGTCATTCACGCTCAGACAACTCAGGTATTTCAAGGCGTTGGCCGAACAACGAAACTTCGGCCGCGCCGCGTCGGTTTGCCATGTCTCGCAACCCGCTTTGTCTGTTCAGATCAAGGCCCTTGAAGATCTGATGGGCGGCGCGCTGGTCGAACGGCAAGCGCGTGACGTTGTCCTGACGCCCTTGGGGCGCGATGTTCTGGCTCATGCAAATGATGTGTTGGTCACCGCCGACAGGCTTGACCGGCTGGCGCGGGATCAGACCCGGGGCTACAGATCGTTGTCTCTGGGTCTGATACCCACCATGGCCCCATATCTGCTGCCGGGTGTTCTGGCGTCCCTGCGGGCACGGGATTTGTCTTTGCGTGTGAAGATCCGCGAGGCCCGAACTGAACAACTTTTGTCCGCTTTGCGGTCGGGTGAAATCGACGCTGCGGTTCTTGCGCTGCCAACCGGTGACAACGGCTTTGTCGAAACGGCCCTGTTCGAGGACCGGTTTCTTTTGGCGGGTTCCGCCTCGCGGCTTGTTTCCCTGACCTCAGGCCCCGACACGCTGCGTCCGATCGACCTGCAAAAGGCGCATCTGATGCTGTTGGAGGATGGCCATTGCCTGACCGATCAGGCGCTGGAGGTTTGCGGGCAGAACCGGCGAAGCAGCGGCATCAACATGGGGGCCTCGTCGCTTGGAACCTTGACGCGGCTGGTTGCCGAAGGGTTCGGTCTGACCTTGATGCCGGAACTGTCGTTGCGATCCGAATGCTCGGCGGTTCCCGAACTGAAACTGTTACGGTTCAACCAGCCCGAACCGTTCCGGACCGTCGGCCTGATCCGAAGGGAAGCGACCCGGGATACCGAATGGTTTGAGGATCTGGCACAGGTGATCCGCGACGTTGGGCGACAGATCGTTCAGGCAACCCGTACCGTTTAACAGGAAAACCCGCGGGTCTCCGCGGGTTTTCGGTTCATGGTCCAGAACTCAGGCCATGACCTCGGCCTTGGCTTCCGTCAGATGCTTGAGAACCGTTTCCGGCGACGAAACGCCATAAGGATCGTCGGGGCAGTTATCCATCAGGCCCGGTTCTTCGAACCACGCTTCGACGACACCGTCCTTGACGATGGCTGCATACCGCCAGGAGCGCATGCCAAAACCCAGATTGTCCTTGTCGACCAGCATGCCCATTTTGCGGGTGAACTCGCCCGAACCGTCCGGGATCACCTTGACGTTTTCCAGTTTCTGGTCCAGCGCCCACTTGTTCATGACAAAGCTGTCGTTGACGGACATGCAATAGATCTCGTCGATGCCGTTGGCCTTGAACTCGTCAAAACCCTTTTCGAATCCCGGCAGCTGATAGGTCGAGCAGGTTGGGGTGAACGCACCCGGCAGCGAGAACAGGACGACCCGCTTTCCCGCGAAATAATCTGCGGTGGTCTTGTCTTCCCAACGATACGGGTTCGGGCCGCCTGCGGCTTCATCCCGTACGCGGGTGTGGAAAGTCACGTCGGGCAGTTTTGCGCCTGCTTTCATGGTCTTGCTCCTTGCGGGTTCACGATTTCGGAGCGGACCTATGTCGATTCTCAAGCCGCTTCAACGGCTAAAACCGCGTCAAATTGCGTCGATATAAAGACGAGCAGGAAACGGTGTGCTTGAGGCGAATTTTGCGGCGTCGCACTCAGGACAGGCGGGCTCAAACCTGTTGCGCTTGCGCCTCTTCGACCTGTTCATCGACATCGTCAAAGGTTTTCTCGCACTTCTTGTAGATGTCCGAAACGACCTTGATGAGGTTGTTCAATGCCTGCTTTTCCTTTGGATCCTTGATGTCCTTGATTTCCTTGCGCATCTTCTTCGCTGCGGCGGCAATTTCATCGTTCAGCTTTTCCAGCGCGGCAAGCTCGGACTTGGCCATGGACAGCGACTTTTCCGCTTTCTTGAGGTCCTTGTCGAGGTTCGCCTTGGTCGTCTTGCAATAATGCGTAATCTTTCGTTCCGCCGCCGATATCTTGCGTTCCGTCTTTTTCCGCTGGTCCGCCTGCATCGACTTGGGAAACTCGGGCGGCGAAGTCTTCTTGACCGCGTCCGCAACGATCTTTTCGGCGGAAGCTTTGATCTTGCGCGCATAAAAGATCACGTGAACAGGCAGACCGCTGGCCTGCTTGCCGGCCTTTTGCAGTTCGGGAAGGGCGGCTTTGACGTCCTTGATGGTGGCTTCGATCTTGGCGGCATCGCCCCCGGCCTTGCCGTTCTTGACTTCCTTTTCGACTTTGTCGCACTGCTTTTTCAGCTTGGAATGCAGCGTATCCGCACGTTTGGAGAAATCGGTCAATTCGTCAATGTTTTCATGATGTTTCTTGACGGCCTTGGTCCAATCCTCCAGGGCCTTCTTGTAGGTATTGTCATCCTTGAAATCGTCCGCTTTCTTTCCGTCATGCCCGCCTTTGCGGGCCTCTTCGATGGCTTCGGAAACCAGATCTTCCTTTTTCCAGACCTGGTTCAACCAGTCAGTGACGTCTTTTTTCAGCTTTTTTCCATGGGCGGCGGAAATCCCCTTGAGTTCCTTTTCCAAGCCTTTGAATTCTTTAACCAACTTCTCCGCTTCGCTTGGCATTGCCGACCTCCGCTAAAAAAACAACATTGCCACCCAGTATCAGACCGGGCCCGCAACTTGGCAAGCGTGCTGATCAATACACCAGACGCGCGAAACGGTGTCGCGCATAGCGGCCATGCGTCGCTGGCGTTACACTGGGCGAACAAATATGATAGGGAGCGAACAACTGGTCTCAATCATTAGGTAACCGCCCGTGCGCGATCTGAAAATTCCCGAGCAACGCCACCCCGAAAAAGCGCATCGCAAGGACAATGCGCAACCCAAGAAACCCAGCTGGATTCGCGTCAAGGCGCCGGGCGGAAAAGGATATGCCGATACGCACAGAATCATGCGCGACAACAATCTCGTGACTGTTTGCGAAGAGGCCGGTTGCCCCAATGTCGGGGAATGCTGGTCTCAGGGACACGCAACCATGATGATCATGGGCGAAATCTGTACGCGGGGGTGCACGTTCTGCAACATCGCCACGGGTCGTCCTGACGAACTGGATGCGTTTGAGCCGGGCCGCGTCGCACATGCCGTCGAAAAGCTGGGCCTGAACCACGTGGTCATCACCTCGGTGGATCGTGACGATCTGGTGGATGGCGGGGCCGAACATTTTGCTCAGACGATCCGCGCCGTCCGTCATCGTTCGCCCAGCACTACGATTGAAATCCTGACACCGGACTTCCTGAAATGCGACCCTTCCGTGCTCGAAGTCGTGGTCGAGGCGAAACCGGATGTTTTCAACCACAATCTCGAAACCGTCCCCGGCCTGTACCCCGAGGTTCGCCCCGGCGCGCGGTATTTCCATTCGCTGCGCCTGTTGCAGAAGGTCAAGGAACTGGACCCGGCAATGTTCACCAAATCCGGCATTATGGTCGGGTTGGGCGAGACCGAACAACAGGTGCGTCAGGTCATGGACGACATGCGCGCGGCCGACATCGATTTTCTGACCATCGGGCAATATCTGCAACCCACGCCAAAGCATCATGGCGTTGACCGTTTCGTCACGCCCGAGGAATTCGCCGCCTACGAGAAAGCGGCCTATGGCAAGGGGTTCCTGATGGTGTCCGCGACACCGCTTACCCGGTCTTCGTACCACGCCGGCAAAGATTTCGCCCGCCTGCGCGAGGCCCGGATGAAGAAGCTCGGTCAGGCATGACGCCCGAAACGCTGGAACGGCTGACAGCTATCCGGCATGAACTGCACCAGCACCCCGAGGTATCGGGCGCTGAGGTGCAAACGGCTGTGCGCATTGCCGAGCTGCTGCAGCGCCATGCCCCGGATCAGATCGTCACCGGGATCGGGGGGCACGGTATTGCCGCGCTGTTCGACAGCGGCACGGCGGGGCCAACCGTTGGGATTCGCTGCGAGTTGGACGCGCTCCCGATCGAGGAACTTACCGGCGCGGCCTACTCGTCCAGATACCCCGGCAAAGGACACTTGTGCGGCCATGACGGCCACATGACCATGGTACTGGGCGTGGCCGAATCTCTCGCCGCAGAACGCCCTAAACGCGGTCGCGTAGTGCTGATTTTTCAGCCGGCCGAGGAAACCGGGAAGGGCGCAATTGCGTTTCGCGGTGATCCCAGGTTTGTACAATTTGAACCAGACTATGTTTTTTCCCTGCACAATTTGCCCAGTTTGGAGCTTGGGGCCGTCGAACTTTGTACAAGAGCAACGAACTGTGCCTCGCGTGGAATGCGCGTCGTTCTGACCGGAAAGACCTCTCACGCGGCCGCGCCGCAGGATGGAATATCTCCCGCTGACGCAATGGTACAACTGATGCCTGCGCTTTCCGGCCTGGGGCAGGGTGGCGAACTGAACGATGACTACGCCCTGACGACACTGACGCATGCGGAACTCGGGGAACCGACATTTGGTGTTGCACCCGGACGGGGAGAGGTCTGGGTCACGCTCCGCACCGTATCCGACGCCCGTATGGAACGCTTGGTTGCCGACGCAGAGGCCCTTGTTTACAGCGAGGCAAAGGCGGCGGGACTGGGCGTGGAAATCACCTATGACGATGTGTTCGACGCTTGTGTAAACCATTGGGAAGCCGTGAAAATTCTGGAAAAAGCATGCCGTTCGAAAAAGGTTTCTTTGAACCTGACAAGCGTGCCGCAGCGGTTCTCCGAAGATTTCGGCCAGTTCGGCAAGGGCGCGCGGTCGGCAATGTTCTGGTTGGGGGCCGGGCGGGATCACCCGCAGTTGCACAATCCCGACTATGATTTTCCCGACCAACTCATTCCGGTGGGAACCGGTATTTTCCTCGCCGCAACACGTGAATTGCTGGGGTAAAACCCGTCAAGGCCGCAGTTTGAGCGGTTTGGTCTGGGCCCAGTCGGGCCACCAGCCAAGGTATTCGATACCCACGACGATAAGACACAACAGGATCACGCCAAAAACCAGCTTCACCCGCTTCTCCGATGGCGGGCGCCGAGCCCATTTCGCCATGCGCAATAAATGAAGAATTTTCATTGACTTATCGAAATTTGAAACGTGGTTCAGACGGTTTCCTGAATGAAACGGACCTTGCCGATATAAGGAAGGTTTCGATTGCGTTGCGCATAGTCGATGCCATAACCCACGACGAATTCATCAGGGATTTCGAACCCGACCCAATCGGATCGGAAATCCACCTCGCGGCGGCTCGGTTTATCGAGCAGCGCGATGGATTTCAGACGTTTTGGATTGCGGCTGATCAGTAGGTTCGTGACATGGTTCAAGGTATGGCCGGTGTCGACAATATCTTCGACCACCAGCACATCACGTCCTTCAATTGCGGCGCGTAAGTCTTTGAGAATTCGAACTTCTCTACTGCTTTCCATTGAATCGCCATATGAGGACGCTTCAAGGAAATCCACTTCGATCGGAAGCTCCAGTTCCCGAACCAGATCGGCGATGAAGACAAAGCTGCCGCGCAACAAACCGACAACGACCAGCTTGTCGGTGTCGTTGAATTCGGTGGAAATTTCCCGGCACAACTCTTCGATTCTTGCGGCAATGGCCTTGGCCGAGATCATCTCATCTATCACATAGGCGCGCTGGCTCATGTCACCCCCCTTGATCTTTCGGCCGCAACATACGACATGACGCGCCATTGTCACCAAGTAAAACCGGAACTGATGCCTGTACACTCGGAAACCCGTCACCTGCCTTACACCGCCCAGCAGATGTACGATCTGGTCGCCGACGTGGCCAAGTACCCCCAATTCCTGCCCTGGTGCGCAGCCGCCCGGATAAGGCGAACCTATTCGCTTGGAGAGGCCCAGGTGATGGAAGCGGATCTGGTCATTTCGTTCAAAGTGTTTCGCGAACGCTTCGGCAGCCGGGTGACCCTGTTTCCCGACCAAAAGAAAATCGACACCGAATACCTCGACGGTCCGTTTCGGTATCTGAAATCCGACTGGGCATTCGAGGACGCGCCAGATGGTGGGTGCAACGTGTCGTTCCACGTTGACTTCGAGTTCAGGAATACAGTCCTTCAAGGCATAATCGGTGTTGTGTTCAACGAGGCAATGCACCGGATCGTCAGGGCATTTGAAAAACGCGCGGTCGACTTGTACGGCTGAGGCTTTACCCGCGCTGAACCAGCGCTAGACTGCGCCTCATGACGGATTTCACATCTCAGTTGGCCGCTTTTGTCGCGGGGCCTGTCTCGACGAGCGCACAGGCCCGCATCGTAGCTTCGCTTTCGGCGCTGGATTGGTTGGCGGTCGGACGGGCGGGGGCGAACGAACCTGTTGCCCGGATCGTTCGGGATATGGTTCTGGAGGAGAGTGGCGCATCGCAAGCCCGATTGTTCGGGCAAGGAACCGCCCCGATGCGCGGAGCCGCCTTGGTCAATGGCACCATTTCCCACGCGCTTGACTATGACGACACGCATTTTGCCCATATCGGTCATCCGTCTGTCGCCGTTTTTCCTGCCGCGCTGGCAATGGCGGAATGGAGCGACCGCATGCTCGTGGAGATGCTTGAAGCCGCTCTTGTCGGGATGGAGCTTTCAATTCGCGTAGGGCTTTGGCTGGGGCGTGGGCATTATCAGGCCGGGTTTCACCAAACTGCCACAGCCGGTGCCTTTGGCGCAGCGGCGGCGGCCAGCCGTATGGCGGGATTGAACGAGCAACAAATCGAGCGAGTTCTGGGTCTCACCGCGACTCGTGCGGCGGGGCTTAAGGCGCAATTCGGAACCATGGGTAAACCCTATAACGCGGGAATTGCTGCATCGAATGGTATTGAGGCGGTTCTGTTGGTGCAGCGTGGATTTGAACCCAGCGAAATGGCACTGGAAGGCCCGTTCGGTTTTGGTGCAACCCATCATGGGGCCGGAAATACCAACGCAGCGCTGGACGGCCTGGGGGAGAACTGGCTGTTCGAAAACGTCAGTCACAAGTTCCATGCCTGCTGTCACGGTCTGCATGCTGCTTTGGAAGCCGGGCTGAAGCTGGATATCGCCGAACCCGAAGTGGCGGAGATCACCATTAAAACCCACCCCAGATGGATGAGCGTTTGCAATCAGTCGGCTCCGACAGGGGGGCTTGGGGCGAAGTTTTCTTACCGCACGGTGATGGCAATGCAGGCACTGGGTTATGACACCGCAAGACTTGACAGCTATTCCGACAAGATCTGTTCCGATCCACGCCTGATTTCGCTGCGCGAACGTATAACGGTCGAGCAGGATGAAACCTTGTCCGAGACCCAATCGCGCTTAACTCTTCTGCGCCGGGATGGCGTCAAGCGGGAGGCCGAACATGACTTGGCGGCTCCTATCTCGTTGTCAGATCGGGAATCCCGTGTAAGGGAGAAGGCCGCGAAACTGATTGGACAACAACAGGCGGACGAGGTCTGGTCTCTGCTCCGAACGGGTGGGCGGGCGTCGGACCTTGCTGACCGGTTGGGCGGCGCATGACCAAGTTAAAGAAAAAGCGGACCCCCAAGAGGCCCGCTTTTGCCCTTGCGGGCGGCAGAGCATGCCAAGGTGGGCTTAGCTGCTCATGTCATAGGCCCGCTCGCCGTGGACAGAGAGGTCGAGCCCGTTTGTTTCGGTCTCGGCATCTACGCGAAGCGGCGTGACGAGTGCAACCACCTTGACCAACACAATTGTGACAACTGCCGTAAAGGCACCAACGATCACCAGCCCGCCCAGTTGGGCTGTCCAGCTTCCCAGCCCATAAGCGGCAATCATGATGGTGCCGAAAATGCCACCGACTCCGTGCACGGCGAACACGTCAAGCGTGTCATCGATCTTGAGCAGGTTGCGGACGACGTTGACCGCTTCCTGGCACAGAATCCCGGCAATGGCGCCGATAATCAGGGCCTGGACCGGATCGACGTAACCCGACGCGGGCGTTATCGACGCGAGGCCCGCGATGGTACCTGTAACAAGGCCGACCAGGGACGCCTTGCCGTATTTGATCCGCTCCCAAAGCGCCCATGTCAGCGAAGCGGTCGCAGCAGAGATATGTGTGACAGTCAATGCCATCGCCGCGCCACCATCCGCAGCCAGCTGCGAGCCGCCGTTGAAGCCGAACCAGCCAACCCAGAGCATCGCTGCGCCGATCATGACAAAACCCGGATTGTGCGGTGGAACCGTGCGGTTGCGACGTGGCCCAAGGAAAACTGCAATGATCAGGGCTGCAAGGCCGGCTGTTTCATGCACGACTATGCCGCCCGCGAAATCGCGCACACCGATTTCACCTAAGATCCCTCCATCGGTCAGGATACCACCGCCCCAGATCCAATGAACCACGGGTGCGTAACAAAGCAGCATCCAGAAGCCTGAAAAGGTCAGGACAAAGCCAAATCCCACGCGTTCCACATATGCGCCGATGATCAACGCCGGGGTGATGATGGCAAAGGTCATCTGGAAGGCAAAGAACAGGATCTCGGGCAATGTGCCCGACAGATTGTCTGGAGTAATGCCGACGAGAAATGCCTTGTCGAGCCCTCCCCAGATTCCTGATGTACCGTTGCCGAAGGCGATGGAATATCCAGCTATCATCCAAAGAACGCTCATGAGGCAAGCGATTGCGAAACAGTGCATGAACACGCTCAGCACGTTGCGTGCCCGAACGAGACCGCCATAGAACAGGGCAAGACCTGGCAGGGTCATGAAAAGGACCAGCGCAGTTGCGACGATGATCCAGGCTGTATCGGCTCCATTCATGGGCCGTTCTCCTTTCGACAAACGGGGCAACGCCTCGTTGAATGAGTGTGGAGAGCCTTGAACCCAAATGGCCGAGAGGAAAAAAGAGGCAGCCTGCAAAACGCCCGCCTCTTTATGCGTCTTTTGGTCAACTGTTGTCGTTTTATGCGCGTTTTGGCGCAATGTGCCTTATTTTTGAGCGATCCGAAGAAGCCCTTGTGCCAACAGGCTCAGCGCGTGCTCCTGGGCGGCAGTACGTACATTCTCCCGACCAAGCGCTCCGAACTCCACAGTTTCCGAGGTGGTCTCTATCCCATTCCCAGACAAACCAAAGCAGACTCGGCCTTCGGGTTTGAACTCTGATCCGCCCGGCCCTGCAATTCCGGTAACTGATACGGCAAGCTGCGCCCGTGAGTTCCGTAAGGCGCCTTCGGCCATTTGCTGCGCCACCTCTTCCGAAACGGCCCCCACTGTTTCCAGCGTGGCGGCAGAGACGCCCAGCATCTCCCGTTTGGCCTCGTTCGTGTACGTCACAAACCCGCGTTCAACCACGGCTGAACTGCCCGGAATATCTGTCAATGCGGCTATGACCAGACCTCCGGTGCAGCTTTCTGCGGTGGCGATCATCACGTTCAATGCCTTGGCGCGATCAAGAAGGTCAGAGACGTTCATAACCCCAAAACCCCATGTGAGATAACCGCAAGTATGGCAACACCGACCGCCGCAAACGCTCCAGCGATGACATCATCCAGCATAACACCCATAGGATCGCCGCGCCGGTCGGCCCATCCGACAGGACCCGGCTTGGTGATGTCAAACAGTCGAAACAGCAGGAAACCGGAAATCCAGCCTGGCCAAAGCGCGGTAATCTCGATTCCATGCGCCCAGGCCGGATAGGAAATGGCCCAAAGGGCGATGAACTGTCCGGCAACCTCATCAATGACGATCTCGGACGGGTCATGATCGTCTTGGCCCGCCGTCATTTTCCGGGTGGCCCAAAGACCGCCTAAGAAAACGGAAACCGTCGCCAACGCCAGCAGAGGGAAGCCGCCAACCGTGTGCAGGCCCAAGGCCAGAGGTAAGGCCGCCAAAGATCCCCAGGTGCCGGGGGCAGGGCGCAAATATCCGACGCCGCAGACTGTTCCTATCAGTTGTGCCAGTGTCATGCGCGCACCAGGCAAGCCGTTGCGATCGAGGCGATGCCTTCACCGCGCCCGGTGAACCCCAACCGTTCTGAGGTTGTCGCCTTGACCGAAACCTGATCTGGTCTGAGATCCATGATTTGCGCCATCTGTTCGCGCATACTTGCAGAATGCGGCCCGATCTTGGGGTATTCGCAAACCAAGGTGCAATCGATATTCGACACCTTGAAGCCAATACTCGCCGCAAGTTGGATAGCGTGGCGCAGAAATATCTCACTAGACGCTCCCTTCCATTGCGGATCCGATGGGGGGAAGTGTTGCCCGATATCGCCTTGCGCCAACGCACCATAAATGGCGTCGGTCACGGCGTGCATCCCGACGTCGGCATCCGAATGGCCTTGCAGTCCACGATCGTGTGGAACTTTGACACCACATAAGACTACATGATCTCCGTCGCCGAAGCGGTGCACGTCATAACCATTGCCAAGTCTGATATCCATGGCTGCTCCCAAAATTCGTTCTGCCCGCGCAAAGTCTTCGGGGCGGGTAATTTTCAGATTGTCCGGGTCACCCGGTACGATTGACACGTTGATTCCAGCCGCGCGCGCCACCTCAACATCATCTGCGGCACCACCCGGATGCGCGTCATGGGCCGCCCGGATAGTGGCATAGTGAAATCCTTGCGGTGTCTGGGCCGCAAAAAGCCCTGACCGGTCTTGTGTACCGGTGACGTGGTTCCCGTCACCGGTCCAAAGTGCGTCGGTTACTGGAATCCCGGGCGCTGCGGCGCAACTGCTGTTCAAAGCGTCAAGAACATCCTGAATGATCCTTTGAGATACGCAAGGGCGCGCGACATCATGGATGAGGACGTGAGTGATGCCCAATCCCTCCAATTCACGAAGTCCGCTTTGAACCGAGCCAGCCCGATCCGTACCGCCCTTTGCCAGCAAGAGGCCGGATACCGAAAACTCTTGCCAAGCGGTGCTGTCTTCTTCTGACAGGACCAGTACGATTTGGTCCAACCCTGCTGCGTGAAATGCATCAAGGGTCCAGTCGATAACCCGACGTCCCGCCAATTGGCGCCACTGCTTGGGCGTTCCGCTACCTGCCCGTTGACCACGCCCGGCGGCGACGATGATGGCGGCGGTTTTCATTCAGGGAAGTTCTCCGTCGATACAGCCTCTGTTTAGGATGAGGTGAAAGCAGAGGCAATCACCGGACTCCAGGTGGTGAAAAATTATGCAAACTTCGAATTCTTAACCTTGTGTCGTGGCGTTTCGTTGTTCAAATGCTGAAATTTCGATATTCAAAGCTCAACTGCACAAGGATTAAGCGTTTTGGACCTGCGTCTGGGTGAAAAAAAACTGAATCCGCCGGTTGTACTGGCACCCATGGCCGGAATCACAGACCGGCCCTTTCGTGACCTTGTGATGAATTTCGGTGCTGGCATGGTAGTCAGCGAAATGGTCGCCAGCCAGGAAATGGTGCAAGCCAAACCAGGTGTGCGAGAGCGGGCGGAACTATCGGCGGATGTCGAAAACACGGCGGTTCAACTGGCCGGGCGAGAGGCGCACTGGATGGCCGAGGCCGCAAAGCAGGTCGCGGATCGGGGCGCGCGGGTCATTGACATCAATATGGGATGCCCGGCCAAGAAGGTGACCAACGGATATTCCGGCTCTGCGCTTCTGAAAACTCCTGATCATGCGTTGAAGCTAATCGAGGCGGTGGTCGAGGCAGTCGACATTCCGGTGACACTGAAAACCCGGCTTGGTTGGGACGACAAATTGCTCAATGCCCCTGACGTGGCCAAGCGGGCAGCCGACGCCGGAGTATCAATGGTAACGATACACGGACGCACCCGGTGCCAGTTCTACAAAGGGCGTGCAAACTGGGTTGCAATCCGCGAGGTCAAAGAGGCCGTTTCAGTGCCGGTGATCGCCAACGGTGATATTACTGATCCCACCTCGGCGCGCCATGCTTTGGCCCGATCCGGTGCGGATGGCGTGATGGTTGGGCGCGGTGCGCAGGGTAAGCCGTGGATTCTCGCTCAGATTTGTCATGAACTTTATGGGGCGGAAGCGCCGGAAATTCCGATGGGCAACGATCTGATTGATGTGATCTCTGCTCACTATGAAGCAATGTTGGCGTTTTATGGGACCGATCTTGGCTTGCGCGTCGCGCGCAAGCACCTGGGGTGGTACATGGACGAGGCGGGAACAGGTGCGACGCTGCGCCGTGCGGTACTGACTTGTCGCGACCCACAAGAGGTTAAGCGAATTCTTCCGGATGCGTTGTTGGCAAGAAAGGAGGCGGCCGCATGACATTAGATCAGGATATCTGGACGTCACTTCCAGTACCCGCTTTCATCATCGACCCGGCGGATCGGATCGCTGACATCAACTCTGCCGGTGAAGGTTTTCTTAACGCCTCACGAAAATCTGTCATCGGTGAACCCGTCTGGGATCAGATCGCGGTGAATGCTCCGTTGGAGCCCGCGTTTGTGAAAGCGCGCAAAAACGGCACCCCTCTTTTTGTCAATGATGTCGATGTAGGTTCCGGCAACCGTAGCCCGCTGCAATGTGCTCTTCAGATTGCTCCGCTTGTTGGCCAACCGGGGTCGATGATCATGACCATCTCGCCGCGAGAGCTTTCGGGGCGGATGACTCTGAATCACTCGGTCAAGTCCGCCGCGCAGTCTGCAATCGGAATGGCCGAAATGTTGGCTCATGAAATCAAAAACCCCCTGGCGGGTATTACCGGTGCCGCTCAACTGCTCGGGATGAATGTGGACCCTCAGGACCTTGAATTGACGGATCTGATCGTCGCGGAAAGTCGGCGGATCGTGAAACTGCTGGAGCAGGTTGAGCAGTTCGGCAACCTCTCGCCCCCGGGTCTCAAACCCGTCAATATTCACGATGTATTGGATCGGGCACGCCGGTCGGCATTGCTGGGTTTCGGGGCGAACATGGCGATTGTCGAGAACTACGACCCGTCTTTGCCAATGGCTTATGGCGATCCGGACCAGTTGCTGCAGGTCGTTTTGAACCTGCTGAAAAACGCCGCCGAAGCGGCGGGAAGCGAAGGCGGCACAATACGACTGCGTACCTATTTTGAACATTCCTTCCGCTTGCGGCGAAGCGACGGGTCCGGGCATTCACTTCCATTGCAGATCGAGATAGTCGATGATGGGCCGGGGTTGCCGGAAGACATCAAGGCCGACATCTTTGATCCGTTCGTGTCCGGGCGCGAGAATGGAACGGGCCTTGGGCTGGCTTTGGTCAGCAAAATTATTTCCGACCATGATGGATGGATATCGGTGGATTCGGTTCCAGGGCGAACCGTATTCCGCTTGTCACTTCGCCGCGCTCCGCGCGATGCGAACCCAGAGGAGAACATTTGATGGATGGCACAGTTCTGGTCGCCGACGACGACCGTACGATCCGAACGGTTCTTACGCAGGCCCTGACGCGGGCGGGGTGCAAAGTTCACGCAACCAGTTCGCTGACCACGTTGATGCGATGGGTCGGCGAGGGCAAGGGAGATGTCATCATTTCCGACGTGGTCATGCCGGACGGCAACGGGTTGGAGATGCTGCCGAAGATCGCCCAGGACCGGCCTGGCCTGCCGGTAATCGTGATTTCCGCGCAAAACACGATCATGACGGCCATTCAGGCGGCCGAGGCAGAAGCCTATGACTATTTGCCGAAACCGTTCGATTTGCCAGATCTGATGAAGCGGACGGCTCGCGCCTTGGAGCAAAAGCGACGTTCGCCTCCAGAACTGCGAGATGCTCGCAGTGAACGCCCCGAAGAACTGCCCTTGGTGGGACGTACACCGGTCATGCAAGCCTTGTACCGGTTGGTGGCGCGGGTAATGAACACGGATTTGCCGGTGATGATTTCGGGCGAAAGCGGCACCGGTAAATCGCTAATCGCCAGGGCCCTTCATGACTTTTCGGACCGTCGAACCTTGCCGTTTGTCACTGTTACCGGCGCAGATCTGCGGGAACTGGACGGCCCGGCGCGTGTTCTGGCCCGGGTTCGCGGCGGTACATTGTTGATCGATGAGGTGGCGGATATCGAGGAAGATATTCAGGCGCGGATAGTTCGGATGATCGATTCTCCAGGCGATCACATTCCTAGGTTCATTGCCACCAGCCAAAGCGATCTGGCGGAAGCGATGGAAGGTGGACGCATGCGCCAGGATCTTTATTACCGCTTATGCGGGGCGACACTCCATGTGCCGGCTTTGCGCGAAAGGGTTGACGACATTCCCCTATTGGTTGAACATTTTTTGGCTCGCGAGGCAAATGACACCTCTTCGAAACGGTGGCTTGGAAAAGAGGCACTCGATCTCGTGCGACGGTATTCGTGGCCCGGAAATGTGAGGCAACTGGAAAACGCGGTTCGGAGGCTGGGCCTGACAAGCCGAGGGAACGAGATCGCTCGTTCGGAAGTCGAAGCGGTACTGGGCAGTCAGCCAGAGATTGAGCCAGTACTGGGTGGCGGCGATAAGGAGAAATTGTCGGCTTCAGTAGCACGCCACCTGCGCCGATATTTCGATCTGCATGGAAATATGCTGCCTGCGCCTGGGTTGTACCAAAGGATTCTGCGAGAGATCGAGGCGCCGTTGATTGAAATTGCGTTGGATGCGACTGGAGGCAACCAAGCAAAATGTGCAGACCTTCTGGGGATTAACCGGAATACACTTCGAAAAAAGATTACAGAACTCGATATAGAGGTGACACGACGCCGTAAACTGATGTAATATCGCCACACAAACCGTGGCAGCTGGGTGTCCACCCGGCAAAGACCACGAAATATTGCGGTAAGCCGCTTTTGCGGCACATCAGAATGAGGGCAGCAGGTGGTATCCCGGTCACAGTACGGGTCAATCCCATCGATCAATCGGTGGCGCAAGTCCAGAAGATTGCGCAATTTCGGGACGTTGGGGCTTGTTCTTTTAGGGCCTGTTCTGGCCTTTGCAACGTATCTTGTCATCGGTCCATTTGATCTTGGCGCTTCCGCATCGGCCATGCGGCTCGTTTTGCTGGCAGATTTGGTCTACGTCCTGTTCCTTGCCGCATTGGTGCTGGGGCAGCTGGGGCGTTTGGTTGTGGCACGCCGCGCCAAGTCGGCCGGGTCGCGCCTGCATTTGCGCTTGATTGGCGCATTCACGTTGTTGGCGTTGGTCCCGACGGTTACAGTTGCGATCTTTGCGGGGCTGACCATCAATATTGGTTTGGAAGGCTGGTTTTCGGATCGAGTGCGCCAGGTGGTTGGGTCATCTCTGTCCGCTGCCGAAGCCTATGAACTGGAGCACCGCGAAGGCTTGCGCCAAGACGCGATTGTTCTTGCACGTTTTCTCGATCGGGCGCGTCAATTGAACTATTTTGTTACTGACGCCGAGCTGCGCGAAGTGCTGGCGCAGGGCCAAAGCCAGATACAACGCGGATTACGCGAAGCCTATATCATCGACGGAACAGGTGAAATCCGAGCACGGGGAGATCGTTCTTACCTATTCAATTTTGAAAAACCAACAAACAATGAGATTGTACAATCGGACGATGAAGGCTTTCTGATCATCCAAGACTGGGGCAACAACGAATTCCGTGCGCTTGTTCCCCTGGAAGTGTATCTGGATCGCTATCTGTATGTGAGCCGGGAAGTCGACGGCGAAATACTGAATCTTCTGGATGATACAAAGGAAACAGTGCGGTTTTACCAGCAACTGGAAAGTGAGCGCGGCAAGGTTCTTTTTGAATTCGGGCTTTTGTATCTGGGATTTGCGGTCATCCTTATTCTGGCTGCGGTGTCCTTAGGCATGTGGTTCGCTGAACGATTGTCGCGCCCGGTCGGCTGGCTGACAACGGCGGCACAGCGTGTTGGGGCAGGGGATTTGAGCGTGCAAGTGGCCGAAGGTGATGGAGATGATGAAATATCGATGTTGGGTCGCTACTTCAATCAGATGACGCGACAACTTAAAGGCCAACGCGACGCCTTGCTTGAGAACACGCAACAAATCGAACGCCGGCGTAGGCTCTTCGATTCGGTTTTGAGCTCGGTTACTTCTGGCGTTGTAGGGCTGGATTCGGGCGGAAAGATCACCTTTGTGAACCGATCGGCAGAACGCTTGCTCGATTGGACGGGTGATGAACAGAGTCTGGCTTTGGGGGTTGCGGTACCAGAGTTCCTGCCACTTTTCGAAACACTGGAAATCGGGACGCAGGAGACTGTTCAGGGAGAAGTCAAAGTGACCCGGAAGGGTCGGCTGGAAAATCTGTTAGTTCGCATGTCGACTCGGCGTAACGAGGATGGCAGACTCGAGGGCTATGTGGTCGCCTTTGACGATGTCACTGATCTGGTCAGTGCACAACGTATGGCTGCTTGGGGCGATGTGGCCCGACGGATTGCACACGAAATCAAGAATCCGCTGACGCCAATTCAGTTAAGTGCTGAAAGAATAAAACGAAAATTCTCGCATAAGCTTGATGGGGAAGACTGTGATGTTCTCACGGCGATGACGGATGTAATCGTGCGTCAGACCAATGATCTACGGCGTATTGTCGATGAGTTCTCCAAATTTGCGCGAATGCCAGATCCGGACCGGCACGAAGAAGATTTGGTCGAGTTGGTTCGGGAAGCCGTGCTGTTACAGCGGGCAGGGCAACCGGATGTCAGAATCGAGGCGGATCTTCCTGAAGAACCCATCATTGTGGATGTGGATGCGACGATGCTCAATCAAGCACTGACAAACCTTATCAAAAACGCCGGAGAAGCGATTGAAACTTTTAAGAAAAATGGCGTCCTTGAACATCATGCTCCGGAAATCCGCGTGGCGATGAGGGAGCTTACCGATGGTGTCCAAATCACGATAGCCGATAACGGCATTGGGCTACCTGAGGATCGGGCGAGACTGTTTGAGCCTTATGTGACTACGCGAGACGAAGGTACCGGGCTCGGTTTGCCCATCGTCAAGAAAATCATTGAAGAACACGGCGGCAATCTCACCCTGGAGGATGCGCCGGTTTTCGACGGAGAGGACCATTTCGGTGCAATGGCCGTGATCCGCTTACCAGGGGTCCGGAGCGACCCGAGATCCGAACCACAAAAGCAGGCAATTAAACCCAATTTGAAAGCAGGCCAATCATGAGTGATATTCTGATCGTAGATGACGAGCGCGATATTCGCGAACTGGTGTCCGATATCCTGGAGGACGAAGGGTATTCCACCCGCCTGGCTGGCAATTCGGATGAATGTATGACGGCAATCAATTCCGAGCCGCCGGGGCTGCTGATCCTGGATATCTGGCTCAAGGACAGCCGGATGGACGGGATTGATATCCTCAAAGCGGTGAAGCGCGACAATCCCGATGTACCGGTTGTGATCATATCCGGGCACGGCAATATAGAAATCGCGGTGGCTGCAATCAAACAAGGTGCCTATGATTTCATAGAAAAGCCCTTCAACATTGATCAGTTGATGGTTGTCATCCGGCGCGCGATGGAGACATCGCGTCTGCGGCGCGAGAATGCCGCGCTGAAACGGCGCGAAGTCAGTTGTTCCGATATGATCGGTAAGTCCGCTGCCTTCCGTACGATGCAGAACCAGTTGGACAAGGTCACGAAATCCAATGGGCGAGTAATGTTGCGAGGACCGGCGGGTTCAGGCAAGGAAATCGCCGCACGCTATATCCACGCCCATTCAAATCGCGCAAACGCTCCATTCGTGACCGTTAATTGTGCGGGGATGGAGCCCGAGCGCATGGAAGAAGTGCTGTTTGGGCGTGAATCTTCTGAACGCGGCATAGAATCCGGGTTACTGGAGGAAGCGCATGGAGGTGTGATTTATTTCGACGAAGTGGCCGACATGCCGCTTGGTACGCAGTCAAAGATCCTGCGCGTTCTGGTCGATCAGCAATTTCAAAGAGTGGGCGGAACAGACAAGGTTCGCGTTGATCTTCGCGTGATCTCTTCGACAACCCGGGACCTTGAAAACGAAATTCGCGAGGAGCGCTTCCGTGAGGAACTGTATCACCGGCTGAACGTGGTTCCGGTGGCCGTGCCTTCCTTGGAAGAGCGGCGAGAAGACATTCCGATGCTGGCGCGGCATTTCATCGACATGTGTCACGAGACACAGGGATTGCCACTACGTGAGCTTAGCGACGAGGCCGTTGCCCTGATGCAAACGATGATCTGGCCGGGTAATGTGCGGCAACTCAAGAACCTGGTGGAGCGAGTTTTGATCTTAGGGGAGAGCGCCGGCGTGATCGAAGCGCGGGAACTTCCTAACGAGGATCAAAGTGCCGAAGACGAAGGGCGTGTCGTTTTGTCCGGGGCGTTGGCGACACTGCCTTTGCGTGAAGCACGCGAGGCGTTCGAGCGGGAATATCTTTTGACGCAGATCAACCGCTTTGGTGGAAACATCAGTCGGACCGCAAGCTTTGTCGGGATGGAGCGTAGCGCGTTGCATCGTAAGTTGAAGTCGCTTGGAGTTGTCACATCCAACAAATCCGGTGCCCGGGTTGCGCATGTGGACGAAACGGAACCGGCAGAATAGGAGACATGAAAGAGTCACCCCGCTTGTTGCGGGGTGATGATCTGAAATGTGCCATCGTCGAATCTGACAAAACACGCCCCTTCGCCCAGCGGCGGCAAGGTCGTTGTCCGAGACGCCGGAACAAGAGATTTCACGTTTGGCCTGCAAGGCGGAAGGCTGACCGGCCGGTAGCCCTTTTGCGCCATGCACTGTGCCTCGACGCGATTGCGAAGGCCCTTATTGACGTCGACGGTATAGAGGTGCCCCGGCTGCCACCAACCGCCGGTTGTGTAGCATTGGCCAGAGCTGTTGCAGACGGTTCGGCCAGGGTAATAGATTGGTGGGCTTTGGCGAACCTGGTTTGCGACCGGAGCGTCTCGGAGCGCCTTGATCTGACAATCAGTGGTCTCGGTCTGCATCTTCGAAACTGATGCGCCTTCGCGATAGTACAGAGACAGCGGACCGCAGGCCGTAAGAGCGAGGATGAGCAAGCTGGTGGGGATCACTGTTTTCATTAGCTTACATTGCCTCAACCATGGGTTTAAGACAATTGAATTGACCGCCAGAATTGCATCTGTCATTCAAAACGCTCAGGCAGAAGGGCCAGAGAAATGAAGGTCATTATTTGCGGCGCAGGTCAGGTCGGATGGCAGATCGCGCGTCACCTTTCCGGAGAGTTGAACGATGTCACGGTCGTTGACAACAATCCCGACCTTGTGCGCCGGGCCACGGAAACGCTGGATGTACAGGGAATCGCGGGCTTTGCCAGCTATCCGGATGTGTTAGAGCGAGCAGGTGCGCGAGACGCAGATATGATCATTGCGGCAACTCATTCAGATGAGGTGAACATGGTCACCTGTCAGATGGCCCATTCGGTTTTTTCAATCCAACGAAAGATAGCGCGTTTACGGGCGAAGTCCTATCTCGAGGCAATCCACTCGGATTTGTACCGGCGCGACCACCTGCCTATCGATGTGGTTATCAGCCCCGAGCGCGAAGTGGCCGCCGCTGCCATGCGCCGTTTATCTGCACCTGCAGCGTTTGACACCGAGATTTTCATGGGCGGTCGGGCGCAGCTTTTGGGCATCCGAGTTGAAGAGGCTTGCCCGATCATCAACACGCCATTGCGGCAGCTGACAGACCTGTTTTCAACCCTCAAGTCTATTGTTGTCGGCGTCCGACGAGCCGGTTCGCTGTTCGCACCCGAACCTGATGATCAACTTTTCGTCGGCGATGAATGCTACGTTTTTACCGCAGTGGAAGACGTGGATCGAACCATGGAAGTTTTTGGCAAGACCCAGAAACGTCAGGATCGGATTGTGATTGTCGGCGGCGGAAATGTCGGTCTGGAAGTGGCCAAGACACTGGAGGAGCGTGAGGGAAGGGTACGGGTCAAGATCATTGAGCGCGACCGACGTTGTGCGGAAAGGGCAGCCGAAGCGCTGGAACGTACCATTGTTCTGAATGGAGACGGCCTTGATTCCGCGCTTCTCAAAGAAGCGGGAATCGAACGCGCTGATGCAATGTTGGCGGTGACCGATGATGACCGGACCAACATGCTCGCGGCCGTTAGGGCAAAGGCTGACGGATGTCCGCTGGCCATCGCGCTGGTCAACGACCCGAGTATGGTGGCGCTGATGGGCCCCTTGGGTGTTGATGCGTATATCAATCCGCGCGCGACCACAGTCAGTTCCATCCTGCGCCACATTCGCCATGGCCGTGTACGCCAGGTTTATTCGATCGGCGATGCCGAGGCTGAAGTGATCGAGGCAGAGGTTTTGTCGACCTCTCCCATGGCAGGTCAAAAATTGCGCGATATCGACTTTCCCGAAGGCGTACTTGTCGGAGCTGTGCGCAAGGGTGACGAGGTTCTTCGACCAACCGGAAGCCTTCGGATCGAAGAAAAAGACGTTTTGGCGATTTTCGCCATGGCCGACGATGTCGCCGAGGTCGAACGGCTCATGCAGGTTTCAATCGATTTTTTCTGATGGCGGTCCGGGCAAAGCAAAAAATCGGGTACTTGCGGCGCATGCCGCTGTTCCTGGTTATTTGGGGAATTGCATCGATTTCCATGTGGATTCCGGCCAGCTATTCGTTGGCGCTAAATGATCATCCAACATCTCGGTCTTTTTTTTATTCGGGTCTGGTTGGATTGGTGATTGTGGCGATGGTTGCGCTGGCAATGCTCAACCGGTTTCCGAAACGGGGTACTTTGGGCCAACTGGCCGCGCTGCTTGCGACGTTTGCGTTCATGCCGATTTTTTTGGCAATTCCCCTCCACGACGCATTGGGCACAACGACTTTTCTCAATGCCTATCTGGACATGGTCAGCGCGTTGACGACGACCGGTGCAAATGTTTTTCCTGATCCTCAACGGCTGTCTGCGCCGTTGCATCTGTGGCGCGCTCAGGTGGGATGGATGGGGGGGCTGCTAATGTGGATTGCCGCCTCTGCAATCTTGGCGCCTTTGTCCTTGGGCGGTTTTGAAGTAACGGCCAAGGGAGAGCCAGGGCGTGCCGTTTTCGGCGTAGTGCAAAGTGAAAGAGCCGATCCTCGCGGGCGGTTGTTTAAGATTTCAAGAACGCTCGTTCCAGTTTACACTGGTCTTACTGGTGTCATATGGGTTCTGCTTCTGATTGCAGGCGAAAAAGGCTTGACTGCAATCTGCCATTCGATGTCAATCATGGCCACTTCCGGGATATCGCCGGTTGGCGGTCTCGAAGGGTCGACGTCGGGTTTGACCGGCGAAGCGATCCTGTTTCTGTTTTTGTTCTTTGCCCTGTCACGTCTGACTTTTTCGTCTGATACCGCGGCTTCGGGTTACTCGCGTCTGGACAAAGACCCCGAATTTCGCGTGGGTCTGCTTTTTGTGGTATCCGTTCCACTCATCTTGTTTTTCAGGCATTGGCTGGGTGCTTATGACGTCAACGCTGAGATGAATGCGGAGTTAGGATTACGGTCTTTGTGGGGCAGTATGTTCACTGTGCTCTCTTTTCTGACGACCACAGGATTTGTCAGTTCCGATTGGGCTGAGGCACAGCAATGGTCAGGGCTGGGAACGCCGGGAATGATTCTGATGGGGCTCGCCATGGTCGGTGGTGGTGTGGCCACTACTGCTGGTGGTGTGAAGCTTTTGCGTGTTTTTGCACTTTACCTTAACGGGCTGCGCGAGATGGAGCGGTTGATCTACCCATCCTCGATCAGCGGAACGGCAGGTGGACATCGGCGAATTCAACGCGATGGGGCCTTCATTGCTTGGATCTTTTTCATGTTGTTTGCGATTTCGTTGACCGTTTTCACCATTGTGTTCTCTGTTTTGGGGTCGAGTTTCGAGCAATCTATGGTGCTAACGATCGCTTCACTGACGACGGCCGGACCGCTGATTGAAACCGCCACCGAAATACCGATCCGGCTCGTCGAGCTCGGTGTGGGAGCAAAATTCACGCTTTGTGCCGCAATGATAATCGGTCGTCTTGAAACACTGGCAATAATTGCACTTTTGACCCCATCCCTGTGGCGCGCCTAAAGAAATTGCTTGACGTCACGTCATGCTTTTCCTTTTTTCGTCTGGAATATCCTGTCGCGGCACTTCATACTGCGCCAGAGGGAGCGCGTTGGTCCGCAGCGCGTAGCAAGAACAATGGCGAGATTATAAAAATATGGCTTCGGACAGACAGAATCTTCAGGATGCGTTCCTGAATAACGTACGGAAAGCTAAAGTTCCGGTTACGATTTTCCTGATCAACGGTGTTAAATTGCAGGGTGTGATTACCTGGTTCGATAATTTTTGCGTATTGTTGCGCCGCGACGGACAGTCGCAGTTGGTCTACAAGCACGCGATATCGACCATCATGCCGTCGCAGCCAATTAACCTTTATGAGGGCGAAGACGCCTCTTGATGGAACATGACAGGACGCTCACCCGGGCGTGGGTGCTGCATCCGGATATCAAGTCAGATGATGAACGTCGTCTTCCGGGACCGGCGCTGCAAGAAGCTGTAGCACTTGCTGCAGCTTTGCCTGATCTGGACGTAATCGGGTACGATATTGTGCGCTTGCAGCGAGCGCAGCCCGGTTATCTGTTTGGCAGTGGCAAGATCGAAGAACTGGGTGACCGGTTTCACGAAAACAAGATCGAGCTTGTCCTGATTGATGGCCCGGTGACACCGGTACAGCAGCGCAATCTCGAGAATGCTTGGAAGGTCAAGATCCTGGACCGAACGGGCTTGATCCTTGAAATATTCAGTGACCGCGCCCGCACCCGAGAAGGTGTGCTGCAGGTCGAAATGGCCGCGCTTAGCTATCAACGCACAAGACTAGTCCGGGCCTGGACCCACCTTGAACGGCAGCGTGGGGGGCTTGGGTTTGTCGGCGGTCCTGGTGAAACTCAGATCGAGGCCGACCGACGCGCCATTGACGAACAACTGGTTCGCCTGCGCCGGCAATTGGAGAAGGTGGTGAAAACCCGCACTCTGCACCGCGCAGCGCGAGCTAAGGTTCCATATCCAATTGTCGCGCTGGTGGGCTATACCAACGCAGGAAAGTCGACCCTCTTCAATCGTTTGACCGGCGCGGAAGTAATGGCCAAGGACATGCTGTTCGCCACGCTGGATCCAACGATGCGCCGCGTGCAGCTGCCTGACGGTCCCGAAGTAATTTTATCGGACACGGTCGGGTTCATTTCATATTTGCCGACTGAACTGGTCGCGGCATTTCGTGCCACCTTGGAAGAAGTTCTGGGCGCGGACCTGATCATTCATGTGCGCGACATCAGCCACAGCGAAACTGAAACGCAGGCACAGGATGTCGAGGCGATTCTGGCATCATTGGGCGTGACCGAGGATCGACTACGGTTGGAGGTCTGGAACAAGGTCGACTTGCTTGAAGACGAAGCACGAACCTCCGTTTTGGCACGAGCTGCGCGAGACAAGAAAATCTTTGCGATCTCCGCAGTTAGCGGCGAGGGGGTGGAACCACTTCTGGCAGCAATAGCGCAAGAACTTCAAGTGGTGCGCAACGAGGCTGTGTTACATCTTGGTTTTTCCGAAGGCCGCAAGCGGGCATGGTTGTTCGAACAGGACGTTGTGCAGTCCGAAACTCAATCGGACAAGGGTTTCGAGCTCTCTGTTTTGTGGACACCTATTCAAGAAGCCAGATTTGATGCGTTATGAAGTTCAGCCGCCAACGATCTGTTTTTGATAGTCTTCAGCGTCGAACCAGCCTTTGGCGTTTAGGATTTTCAGGTCAGAATCGAAATCCCACTCTTCCCATCCACGGCAAATGACAAGATTTCCGGTCTCGGCATGGTGACCTTCCATCGTCCAGACAAACAGTGCGTGATTGCCCGCTTTGCGCATCATATCGCATCGGATCTCCAGGTCCGGAAAGGCAGCAAAAATGCTGTGCGCGAGTTCTTTTATCGCTGAATAGCCCTGAATGACGTCACCGCCATTCACGCAGGTTTTTCCATCCGGAGCAAAAAATGAGACCACGGTATCGGCATCCGCTGAACTCCAGGCGATTGCATAGTCGCGTGCAAGGTTTTGAAGAACGTCTTGAACACTGGCCATTGCCCCCTCCGAGTGGCGCGTCGGTTTGCCAAGAGTATGCCAACGAGGGTAGCTTCGTAAATGTCCTCCCGAGAATCGCGCGATTGATTGCCAAGGCCTCGTCTTTTGAACTCAGCGGGGGATCAGATTTGTTGTGCCGACCGCCGCAGCCCTGGCGAGATCGGCATCCAGAGACATTGGCACGTATTCGCCACGCCGCCAAAGCTGTGCGAGGTCGTCATAGTGGCGCGACAGGAAATGTCCCGACTGACCGGTGGAGGTAATAAAAACAGAACTATCCGGATCGGCGAAGTCATAAACGCCCCGATACCCTGCGCCGTGAACGTTGAGGAACGGATTGGGCCCTTCACCCGATGTGCGGCCGCGCTGGAGGGTGTTGTCCCCGCCGCTGGTGGACTGGCGGATATTGACGAAATAGCGAAGGACCGGAACCGATCCCAAAACCTGATGATCGTGAGTCGCCTGATGTGCATCACCCCAACGCAGCGCCTCGAGTGATCCGCCATACTTTTCGGCTACCCAGATCAGCGCGTCGTCAAGGGCAAGGCGGGCCATATCCGTGCAAATTTCCAAGGGAGCACTTTGGCGCACGTCACACCAGACTGATGCTCCGTCGATGTCGCGAAAGACCCGTTCGATGAAAAGTGGCTCCACATGTTTGAATTCGCTGACCAGTGGCCCAAGTTCGTCAGCTATCAGCCGCTTTTGCAACGCCCGAACCCATGCCGCATAGATGAGCGGTTCGGGAAGGTGCTCGTTCATCTCGCCATTCCATTCGGCCAGCAAGGCAAGGGCAATCTGTCGTCGCCGCTCGGGTGTGCCCTCGGGTGCGGATTCGCCTGTAAACCAAAGATCTGCACCGATGAGCGGCAATAACGTTCGTGCTGTGATACTGACAGGATCCAACTGCGCTTCTATGAAACTGTCGCGGGTGTGCACCTCGCGGTTCTGCATTAGTTTTTCCCATCGCTGCACGCGTTGGGTGTCGCCCCAGACAAAAGAAACGTGATTTGGAAATGGTCTGTCGATGATCTTGTTGTTGGTATTGCCCATTAAGCCACCGGAAGGTGAGACGAATTCGGGGTTTTCGGAATAGGGCGCGCGCCCCTGCCAGCGATTTTCTGTGCGCCATCCCTGACTGGGCAATCGGCCCTGACTTTGGTGCGCCGGGTCGCGATCGGGTATCGCGCCGACCAGCTTCATGGCTATGGTGTTCTTGTCTGCAAGGGACAAGTTCTGTGCCGGGGCAATGAACGCTTCGGTGGACCGTATTGCTTCGCGCACGTTGTTCGAGTTCATCAAGGCCAATGAGGCGCTCATCGATGTGTCACTTGGGCTCAACACAGTCCAGGCAAGTGACACAACGTGGCCAGGTGGGGTTATGGTTTCGAGGCTATAGTGACTTCCAGGCAGGACAGGTCCGTTTTCGGTCCAGCGCAGGGTCAGAGTGATCGGTGGGGCGTCCTTGATCTCGATAATGGAAGGGCGCGATTCGAATGACCTATAGCCATCCGGCGTCAGGTACTCTTCGGGATTGTCTGGATTGAGTTTTTCGACATAGAGATCCTGATCATCCATATAGGCTGATGTCAGCCCCCAGCCCAAACGATCGCTCCGGCCAACCATGATGGCCGGAACTCCGGGAATCGAGGCCCCTATAATTCCACCATTCTCCAATTCGAGCCGGGTAAGGTACCAGATTGTAGGCGCCGAAAACCCAAGATGCGGATCGTTGGCCAACAGAGTTCCTCCACTGGCGGATCGGTTCGGTGCTGCCGACCATGCATTCGACGCGCCAGCCAGACCCCGTTTCGGAAATGGTGACAAGGGGTCGGCGAGCATTGCCGTGCCTTTGGCGTAACGCGGGACATCCGGAAAGAGGGCGGCGTATTCTGGCAATGCGGCTGTGCCCGGCCCAGGGACATCCGGCAAGATATCAGCCAGTCGTGCCGGGTCGTCCAGCATCAGAGAGACGCGGGCGCGCAAAACCTCCTCTTCCAAATGGCCGGACAGTTGCAGACCCATCAGTTTGATGATTGCAAGGCTATCGCCGGGGCGCCACGGAGCGACAGGAGCGTTGAACAGAAACATTTCGGGTGCGCCGCGCCCCAGGGCATCCTCGTTGATCTCGGTGAGTCGCGCATTGACGCCAGCAGCATAGGCTTGAAGGGCTTTCTTGGTGTAGTCGTCTTGAACATCGACGGATTTCTGGGCAAGCCGATAAAGATCAAACCGCCTGAGCAATTTATCGATCGGAACGGTCCTTTGACCGAATATCTCTGACAGGCGCCCTTGGGCAGTTCGCCGCATCACCGTCATTTGCCACAGTCGGTCCTGTGCGTGCGCATATCCCAAACCAAAGAAAACATCGGGATCGCTCTCGCCAAAGATGTGCGGAACGTTCGAATGATCGCGTACAATTTCAACCGGAGCGGTCAGGCCTTCGACTTCGACCGACTTATTGTACTCCGGCAGCGACTGGCTGGCGAGGAAATAGACCAATACCACACCGGCGACGACCAGAGCGACGAGGCCAGCCGCGATCCGCATCAACCAGCGAAAAAGAAGACCCATGAACTCCCCGTGAGGTTTGAGTTTCGCATTCGCGCGGAGATTAGTGGAAGCTTGCCGGAACCGGAAGGGGAGTTGGCGACAAGTTCCGCAATGTCTGCGCGCGCCGAAGAATCATCACGTTCGGCACGCATTTAATTCGGGCAGAAATCAGGGAATGATCCGCGTATATTTGGCACCTTCCAAAGACGCACCGATCTGAAGGCCTGCCTGGCCGAAAATGGCAGCCAGAACAGGCGTGCGCAGGGTCGTGGTGTCAGCAGTCAAAGTTTGCCCCTGGTCGCTGACCACGTAGCCGATATCCGCACCGGCAGTCCATCCGCTTGAGCGGCGGAAATCGTTCAGTGCGTCCTGTGTCATGAAGAACAGGACATGCGCATATTGTTGCGCGCCGATCTGGAAACCGGCCGTTCCCTTGACCGCTGAATAGTAGTCGACGGTTGCCCCGTTGATGCGCAACGCTCCGCGGCCATAACCACCGCCAAAGATGAAGCCAGCTTCGGTAATAAGTGGCATTACCAGCATCCCATTGGCTTTTTGCGCAATTTCGACAGTGTTGGGATAGCGCGAATACATTTCGTTTAGTGTTGCATCGACCCGAGCATCGATCGTTGCCGCGTTGGAGTTACCGACGCCATTCCCGCAAGCTGCGGTAAGGGTCAGCCCGGCCATGCCAAAGGCAAAGCCGCGACGGGTCAGTCGGAAGGTGTTGGAACTGCTCATATCTCGTTTCTCTGTATTGGTGCCTGATCAAGCCGAGTTTTCCCGGTCTTGCGGGCGAGGATACGCCGATTGCTCGGGTCTGTCACGGGAAAGCTGCCCACCGGATCCGCACAATAGGCGAAAAATCGCGGGAAATTGAGCTGTTAGCTATTCAAAAGCCGCGCAACTTCTGGGGCAAAGTACGTCAGGATGCCGTCGCAACCCGCGCGTTTGAATGCCAGCAAGCTTTCAAGCATAACTTTCTCGCCATCAATCCAACCTTGTTGCGCCGCGGCCTGAACCATCGCGTATTCGCCGGACACTTGATAGGCATAGGTCGGAGCGCCGAACGTTTCCTTCACCCGCCGGCAGATATCCAGGTATGGCATTCCGGGTTTGATCATCACCATGTCGGCGCCTTCGGTCAGATCGCGCTCGATCAGACGCAACGCTTCGTTCGAGTTTGCCGGGTCCATCTGATAAGTTTTCTTGTCTCCCGTGAGCGCACCCGACGCTCCTACCGCATCGCGGAACGGTCCATAGAATGCACTGGCGTATTTGGCGGCGTAACTCAGGATCATCACGTTCTTGTGCCCTGCGTTTTCGAGGGCTTGCCGAATGGCACCGATACGCCCATCCATCATGTCCGAAGGACCGATGATGTCAGCGCCTGCCTCTGCTTGAGCGAGAGACATCTTGACTAGGGCGTCGACGGTGGCGTCGTTAATGATTTCGCCGTCCACAACATAGCCGTCATGCCCATTGATGTTGTAGGGGTCCAAAGCGACGTCAGTCATCACGGCAATGTCAGGTGCCGCTGCCTTGATCGCCCTGATCGCACGGTTGGACAGGTTGTCGGGGTTCCATGCTTCGGCGCAGTCTTCGGTTTTCAGGTTTGGATCGGTGTATGGAAATATGCAGATTGCGGGTATACCTAACGCATGCGCCTCGACTGCGGCATCGCTGATCAGATCAACGGAGCGGCGAAAGACGCCGGGCATGGATGGCACGGGTTCTTCGATGCCATCACCGTCACGAACAAAGACCGGCCAGATAAGATCATTGATCGACAGAGTGTTCTCGCGAACAAGGCCTCGGATAGCTTCGGATTGACGCGCGCGGCGGAAACGAGTGTTGGGAAATGGGGCAATAGTGGGTTTCATGACTCGCTCTCCTTGCACATTTGCGCATTGGGTGGCATGAATTCCCACCAGCCTCAAGTGTACCAATGGCCGCGTGGCCGCAATAGAACGACCTTGCGGCGAAGAAATAAAAGGGTAACGCGGTTGGACTGGTATTCCTCGATCATCGAACTCATAGATATGCGAAGTTTTTCGAATCTATGGTTCTGGATCGCGCTTGCCGTGGTGTGGTCTTCGGCAAGTCACTGGGTATTGGGCGTGCCGTACGACTTGATCCAGCGCGCCCGGCGCACCGGGGGGCAGGCCGAGGTGGATTTTTTGGATATCGTCCGGATCAATGTGAATCGGATACTCTTTATTGCCGATGTCTCGGGCGTATGGCTGTTGGGCATCATATCATTTCTTTTGACCGTGTTGCTGACGCTTGGATTCTACTACGGAATCGAGTTTGCGCAGGCGGTATTTCTTTTGGCGTTTCCTATGTCTCTTGTCGCCTTGCTGAACCTGTCATTGGCGCGCCGAATCCGGGCAACAGAGCCGAACCTGGAGGTGATATCGAAGATGTTTCTGCGATGCCGCCTCTACACTCAACTCATCGGAATGGTATCGATCTTTGTAACTTCCCTTTGGGGGATGTATCAAAACCTGTCGATTGGTGTTCTTGGCTAGGTGGAATTCAGGAAGGCGAAAACAATGAAGGCACCGAACCACGTGACAGTCGGCGGCGCCCCCGAAGGGTTTGACGCACAGCTGATCTTGAACGAAATCGCCAGGACAAAATCACCGGTGGCCCATGTCGCGCGCGATGACAAGCGGATGGAGGCGATGCGCGCAGCGCTCGCATTCTTTGCACCTGACATGCCCGTTTTTGTCTTTCCGGGTTGGGATTGTCTACCATATGACCGTGTGTCGCCGAACCCGGACATCGCAGCGGCTCGGGTGGCCACATTGGCCGCGCTTGCACATCAGATGCCAGCGCAGTTCGTTTTGTTGACGACATTGAACGCTGCGACCCAGCGTGTCCCATCCCGCGATGTGTTGCGCGAGGCCGCTTTTTCTGCCCGTGTCAATCACCGCATAGACGAGGCTGCATTGCGCAACTTTCTCGTTCGCATGGGGTTTTCCCAAAGCCCGACGGTGATGGAACCGGGTGACTACGCTATTCGCGGAGGGATAATCGACATCTTTCCGCCCGGTGAAAGCGGACCGGTGCGACTTGACCTGTTTGGAGATGTTCTTGATGGCGCGCGCCGGTTTGATCCAGGTACGCAGCGCACGACAGAAAAGCTAGAAGTGGTGGAACTAGCCCCGGTATCCGAAGTCATCATGGACGACGCCGCGATAACCCGGTTTCGCCAGAACTACCGTATCGAATTTGGCGCGGCAGGCACTGACGACCCGCTTTATGAAGCGGTAACTGCAGGCCGGAAACACCAAGGGATGGAACATTGGCTGCCCTTCTTTCATGACAGGCTTGAAACTCTTTTCGACTACCTTCCCGACGCCACGATCACTTTGGACGATCAGGTTACGCCGACCCGATTGTCGAGATGGGAAGGTATTGAGGATCAATATGAAACGAGGGTGTTGGCGCTGAAAAACCGTTCACGAATGGACACGGTGTACAAACCTGCGCCTCCCTCGCTTCTGTATTTAGACGATGCCGCATGGGGCAAAGCGGTTTCGGATCGACGGGTCTTGCAGTTCAATCCGTTGCCGCAATCGACGGGCCCTGGTGTAATCGATGCCGGAGGTCGGATTGGGCGTAACTTTGCACCCGAACGCCAACAGGAAAACATCAGTCTTTTCGGTGCGTTGGCTTCGCACATAAACGACAAGATGAAAAAAGGGCCGGTCCTCATTGCCTCTTATTCCCAAGGTGCGCGCGAGCGCTTGACCGGGCTGATCGAAGACGAGGGTCTGGCCGAGGCGATACCGGTCAAAGATGGCACAAGGATCGGAAACCGCGGCCTGCACTTGGCGGTTTGGGCTTTGGAACATGGGTTCGAAACGCCCGATCTGACGGTAGTTTCCGAACAAGACGTTCTGGGCGACAGACTGATCCGCCAGCCCAAGAAACGCCGCAAGGCCGAAAACTTCCTTACCGAGACCCAGTCGCTCAGCCCCGGCGATCTGGTTGTCCATGTTGACCATGGTATTGGGCGCTATCAGGGGATGGAAGTGATCACGGCCGCCGGAGCGGCGCATGAATGCCTGTTGTTGGAATATGCCGAACAGGCGAAGCTGTACTTGCCGGTGGAAAACATCGAACTTCTATCCAAATATGGTCACGAAGAGGGCTTGCTGGATCGCCTGGGCGGCGGTGCGTGGCAGGCAAAGAAAGCCCGGCTCAAGGAAAGAATCCGAGAGATGGCCGACCGCCTGATCCGGATTGCCGCCGAACGCGCCTTGCGCAAGGCGCCGGTCATGGACCCTCCGCATCACGCGTGGGAGGAGTTCAGCGCGCGCTTTCCTTACCAGGAAACCGAGGATCAGCTGCGCGCCATTTCGGACGTGATGGAAGATCTACATTCAGGTGTTCCTATGGATCGGCTGATATGCGGTGATGTGGGGTTCGGAAAGACCGAGGTCGCGATGCGGGCAGCGTTTGTGGCCGCCATGTCCGGCCTGCAGGTTGCAGTGATCGCGCCAACGACCTTGCTCGCTCGCCAGCACGCGGCGTCCTTCAGGGACAGGTTTCGGGGCTTTCCATTGCAGGTCCGGCAATTGTCTAGATTTGTTTCAGCCAAGGAGGCGCAACAAACCCGCGAAGGGCTTGCAAACGGAACGGTTGATATCGTGATAGGCACACACGCGTTGCTGGCAAAGGGCATTCGGTTCAACAATCTTGGACTTCTAATCATAGATGAAGAACAGCATTTTGGTGTGGGTCATAAGGAACGGCTGAAACAACTGCGGTCGGACATCCACGTTCTGACACTGACCGCAACGCCAATACCGCGCACGTTGCAACTGTCACTGACCGGTGTGCGTGACCTGTCGATCATTGGAACGCCGCCTATCGACCGCCTCGCGATCCGGACTTATGTAAGCGAATTCGATTCAGTTACGATCCGTGAGGCATTGTTGCGCGAGCACTATCGGGGTGGGCAGAGTTTTTACGTGGTCCCGCGAATTTCCGATCTGCCGGATATCGAACAGTTCCTGAAAGACCAATTGCCCGAACTGACCTATGTGGTTGCCCATGGGCAAATGGCGGCGGGAGAATTGGATGACCGGATGAATGCCTTTTATGACGGCAAGTATGACGTTCTTTTGGCAACGACCATCGTTGAAAGCGGTTTGGACATTCCGACCGCGAACACGATGGTGATCCATCGGGCGGATATGTTCGGGTTGGCGCAGCTATATCAGATCAGGGGCAGGGTAGGGCGCTCCAAGACCCGCGCCTATGCCTATCTGACGACCAAGCCGCGAATGAAGCTGACGCCCGCCGCCGAAAAGAGGCTGCGTGTTCTTGGTTCGCTCGACACGCTTGGGGCGGGATTCACTCTGGCATCGCAAGACCTCGATATTCGAGGTGCCGGGAACCTGTTGGGCGAGGAACAATCCGGCCAGATGCGCGACGTGGGCTATGAACTGTATCAATCAATGCTGGAAGAGGCGATTGCAAAGATTAAGGCCGGAGAACTCGGGGGCCTGAGCGATGCCGACGACCAATGGGCGCCACAGATCAACCTTGGTGTTTCGGTTCTGATCCCCGAGGATTTCGTACCGGATTTGGATGTGCGGCTAGGTCTGTATCGCCGGTTATCGTCACTGTCGTCCAAGGTGGAGCTAGAAGGCTTTGCCGCAGAATTGATCGATCGTTTCGGTTCTCTTCCCAAGGAGGTCAACACCCTTCTACTGGTGGTTCGTATCAAGGCAATGTGCAAACGGGCAGGGATCGCCAAGCTGGATGGCGGGCCAAAAGGGGCGACGATCCAGTTCCACAACGACAAGTTTGCTTCGCCCGAGGGGTTAGTGGAGTTCATTCAGAACCAGCGCGGGTTGGCAAAGGTCAAAGACAACAAGATTGTCGTGCGCCGCGACTGGAAAAATGACAGCGACAAGATCAAGGGCGCCTTTGCAATAGCTCGCGATTTGGCCGAGAAAGTGATCGAGACCAAGAGAAAGGTTAAAGCCTGAGACGTCAGTCTCCTGCAACAAAGGTGCACAGTTGCCAGTCACCGTTTGGTGATTTTGCGAAGGCTGCACGATACCCAACCATGGACCATAAAAAGTCGCGGTGCATGTAGCCTTCCGCCCCGTCTGTAAGCCGGATTTTTTGGTAGTCGGTGTCAGGATCGAAACCGAACGCGAAAACGACTTCGTGACTGATGAGATCAAGGATCGTCGCGTCTGAAGTGCCTTCCGAGCGCAAAGCTACTCTCTCTCCGGTCACAAAATACGTGTCAAATGGGTCGACGTCTGCAGGCAACCTGATCTGCCACTGATAAGGCATCCAGAACTCGCCCTGTTCATCGAAATATCCCGGCGCTTCAAGCGTATCCGAAAGTGCGGTCCAGTATTCTTCACGCAACTCATCGGCCTCGTGTTGAAACTCTTCGGACAGGGTTTCCGGCGGTAGAGTGAGGTTCAGGCGAAGCTCCTCTGGGCCACCCTGGCCTCCGAGGCTGAGGTGAATGTCCGGGCATGCCGAGGCCACAACAGTTTCGACATCACGATTAGCCACTGCTATCTTAAGACCTTTGCGGAATACCTCAAGGTCTGGGTCGCTTCCGGCTTCGTCTGTAGGTGGAAAGGATTGGCGTTCAGCGAGTGCAGGAGTGGCAAAAACCGTAAGTGACAGCAGTATCCAGAATCTCATTCCGCAGCCTTCATTGCAGCCCGGGCACAGAAACATGATGCGCCGACTACCCGGTCCGCTCTTGCCAGTGCAAGATTTAGTTGTTGGTGAATCTGTTTTATTTCAGCATGTTCGCCACGTTTATTGAGGCAGTCATACAGCCCCTTAAGGCTCCAGACATTGTTCGGGTGGATAAGCGCGCGGCCAAGAGTCCCTGCTAAACCCAAATCTTCACGATAGACTGTTTCGGCTTCTTCAATACGGCCTTGTTCTAACAGCAAGGCCCCCAAAGCGTGGCGTGTCGGCTGCATCCAACCCCAAGGCTCGTCGTACTGCAAGCCATCGTCCAACTCGACGGAATGGCGCAGGTGAGAATAAGCGATGTCATAGTTGCCTTTCCGATACTCGATCTCGCCGCGCAACATTTCCTTTGCGACTTCAAGTAGATCGATAACCCTGTTGTTATGTAATAGACGTGTTTCCGGAACCCGTACTGCGGCTTTGAGGAATAGTTTTTCTTCGTTTTCCGCTTCACGGACCTGGCCGGTTGCCGCAAAAGCCAGAGCACGTGCATACCGCGTTGTCGCTGCGAGGGTGCAGAATAGATCCTCATCCTGGGGCATCTCAAGCTGCAGTGCCTCCTCCCAGCGGCCAAACCGGATCAGGATGTGCGGCCCCATGGCCATGTAACTTTCGAAATAGTCGGCCATGGGCGGGCTTTCGATGCGCAACATCTCTTCGGGTGTGGTGTCCCAGATACCTTGATTGGCGCGTAAGGCCGGTTCCATTTGACCGAGGAACAAGGAACCATAAATCACAAAGTGATAATTGTGCTGGCGATAGCCGGTATAAATGTTGAACGCGCCTTCGCGTTCGTAATACTTCAGATCGGCCTCGACGGCTGCCTCGTTCCAATGGACCACATTGTGATAATGGCCACATTGCACGTCGATATGGGTCGGCATGTGCACAAGGTGACCTGCATCCGGCACCAGTGTTCTGAGAACATCACCTGCTTTCAATGCTTTTTCGGGGGTCGGGGACATCTCCATCAGATGTACGTAAAGATGCAAAAGGCCGGGATGAGACATGGCGGCCGGGTCATTGGCCATGGCCCATTCCATAACCTTCTGCGCTTCCAATGTGGCGGCACCTTCGGCAGGTTCGCCAGTTTCTAAATTCCACATCTGCCATGGAGTCAGGTTGAGCAGAGATTCGGCATAGATTGTGCGAACATCAAGGTGATCGTGAACCTTGGCAAACGCAGCCCGCATCGCATCCGCAAAATCATGATCCCAGAGGTGCATATCATCAGTCAAATGGCGCTGAGGATAACGTGCTGGCAGAGCGCCAATCAGGGCGGATTCTGCCGGGGTCACACCGTCTACTAACGACAATGCCTTTTGCGTGGCGTCATAAGATTTGGCCAACGCATCAGCGCGACCTTGAGTATCCAAACGTTCCCAAGGCATGTTGTAATTTGGGCCGGAGGTATAGGCGATGCCCCAGTATGCCATGGCGCAGTCCGGATCCGCATGTGCTGCTTTTTCAAAGCAGGCGACAGCTTCGGTATGGTTATAGCCGTAGGTCCAGATCAAACCTCGATCAAACCAAAGCTGTGCCTGCGCAGACCGAGTTGTTACCGGGCTCGAATATGTTCCAAGATCGTAATAGGCGCTCATGAAGTCCCCCTTGCTTGAGGGGATTGTAGCCCACTTGTGCGAAATCAAACAGGTTATGCTGGTAAGTGGTCCTCGATCCGTCCCATGTGCAGCATCAATGCAAAGGCGACGATGCACATCGTGAGGGTGCCGAATGTCAGCGGTGTCAGCGAACCATCAAACAACAGCCCGACGGGAGCCGCAATTGCAGCAGCGAGTACCGTGGAGATCGCGCCGATAACGGATGCAGCCATACCCGCAATGTGCCCCATGGGTTCCATCGCGATGGCGTTCAGATTGCCTAGGGTTGTTCCAGCCATGAAAAAGATTGATGCCTGCCAGCCGACAAAGAGAGCAAAAGAAGCATTCGGCGGCAGATCGACAGAGTTCAGGGCAATGACAAGCGATGTCAACACGATCTGGGCGGCAAGTGTCCATGTCACCATCCTGCGCATACCGACCCGCACTACCACCGCTGCGTTAAGGACGCTGGCCGATCCAGATATCAGAGCCACGAAGCCAAACCAGAAAGGAAAGCTGTCGGCCCGATCATGGATCACATCATACACTGGTTGCACCATGGTCAACATGGTGAACAGAACCCCCATGCACAGGGTTTGGACGATGATCGACAAACGCACAGTCGGATGCGTGAACATTTCCATTGCGGAGCTGACCATCAAGGGAAGCCGTAAGGGGCGTCGGTTTTCGCGGGGCAACGACTCGGGCAGGCGCAGTCCCATCCAGGTAATCGAGATAAGAGAGAACAGTATGAAGGACATGAATATGCCACGCCAACCTGCCATTGCGATGACACCAGCACCGAGCATCGGCGCGACAGCAGGTACCAGCGTAAAGATCATCATGGCGATCGACACGATCCGCGCCATTTCGCGCCCGGCATACAGGTCCCGAACGATCGCCATGGCGACAACTCGTGGCCCTGCGGCTCCCAATCCCTGCAATACTCGCGCGGCCAGAACCATCTCAAGCGACGAACTCTCACATGCAACTGCGGAAGCCAGGATATAAAGGCTGGCTCCTCCAAAGATCACCGGTTTGCGCCCGAAAGCGTCCGACAGTGGCCCGGTAAAGAAGGTGCCGATGCCCATACCCAGAACGAAGGAGGTCAAGATCAACTGCGCCCGATTCACGTCGCCCGGGCTGAGTTGTGCTCCGATCTCGGGCAGCGCGGGCAGCATTGAGTCGATCGAAAATGCGATTGTCGCGAACATCATTGCAATCAGCGCAATGAATTCGGCCTTGGACATTCGGTCGGCCATCGGCGTCTCCTTACCCATTCGCGCTATCATGTCGGGGGGAAGAGAACCATATGGTACAATGCACAGATTTATGTGCTATTTTGCAGAAGAAGTCTCCAGTTGAGACACGATTTCGCCGATCACTTTCTCCCAAAGTTCAGGAGGTTGCGCGCCGGGAACAGCATGCTGATTGGCGACAATGTAAGTGGGGACGGAGTTGATGCCCATTTGTCGGGAATGCGTATCTCGACTACGGATTTCTTCACGATCCGCATCGGAGTTAAGCAGTTTCAGGATAACAGCAGCATCCATCCCGATGCTGTCGGCGGTGTCAGCAAGGACTTCGTGATTACCGATGTCGCGAGCTTCCACGAAATAGGCCTTGAACAAAGCCTCGACCGCCTCGTTCTGTTTTCCTTCGATCCCAGCCCAATGAATGAGGCGGTGCGCATCCAAAGTGTTGGGCGTACGCTCCATATCTTCGAACTTGATTGTAAGGCCCGCTTGTTCCGCATGCTCTACCACTGGCGCATAGGCCCGAACGGCGCCTTCCTTGCCACCAAATTTGCGTTCCAGGTACTCACGCCGATCCATTCCTTCATCGGGCATATCCGGATTCAGCTGAAATGGATGCCACTCGATCACGAAAGGATGATCCGGTACCTTTGCCAACGCTTTATCCAGATGTGTCTTGCCGATATAACACCAAGGGCAAATAGGATCGGACAGGATATCGAGCTTGACAGTTCTGGTCATTTGGATGGAGCCTTGAAATGGGCCGGCAGAGCGCGGCGCAGAAGTTTTCCGTTGCCGCCCATCGGCAGGGCGGGCAAGTAGACGAAAGCGCGGGGTTGCTTGTAACGCGCCAGATTTGCCTCCACATAGTTGCGCAAACCTGTATCGTCCAGTTTTTTAGGTCCGGTATAGAAGGCCGCAATCACGAACGTGTCCTGTTTTACTTCGACGGCAGCAGCGCCTACCTGCGTTATTCCTGGAAAACGGGATAGAACAGATTCGACTTCAACCGGAGAGACGCGATATCCACCCGCGTTCATCATGTCGTCGTCGCGACCCAAGTAGGTTATTTGTCCGTCTTCATCCATAACGCCCTGATCCCCTGTCAAAAACCAGTCGCCCCGCATACGGGCCTCGGCTTCGTCCGGCGCATTCAGATAAGTCAGCATCAGGCCGGGATCTGTGCGGTGAACGGCAATCGTTCCTTCTGTGCCACAAGGTACGGGGCCGTCTGGCCCCAATATGGCTATCCGTCGGCCCGGCTGTGGTCGCCCCAAGGTATCACCTTTGGCCGGTGAGTCGGGGCTGGATGAGATGAAAGTCGAACATTCCGACAAGCCATACGCTTCATAGAGCTCTCTGCCAGTCGCATTCACCCATTTTTCGTGAAGGGCGCGTGACAGTTTTTCGCCTGCACATAACCCGTGACGAAGGTCGGGCAGGGCTAAGTGTACATTCTGTTGCAGCAATTTGCGATAGACGCCGGGTGCGGCGGCAAAAATGGTCGCGCCAGAACTTTTCAGCATGGCAGGCAGCATTGAACTGTCAGTGCCGGGTTCGGGAACCAGGGCAGTTGCCCCAGTCGTCCAAGGGTCCATTAGCCCGGTACCCAGTGTATAGGTCCAGTTAAACGCGCCGGCGTGGCAAAGCCGGTCCTGTTCAGTCAATCCGTACCAACCGTCCACCATCATCTGCCGCGCCCAGATTGCGCGATGCGCATGGGCGACCGCCCGAGGTTGTCCCGAAGTGCCAGAAGTATAGACGACATAAGCCAGACGCTCGGGATCCCCCATTTCGAATTCTGCGGGCGGTAGAGAGTGCATCGAGGTCAAATCGTCCAATCCAATCTGGTGTGGATGATCAGAGCAGGCGACCGTCGGGTCGCGGAGAACCGCCGTAGGTCGTAACTCGTCGATGATTTTTGCCGTTTCCACCTCAGTGAGTTGTGATGAAGTGGGAATTGGTACGATCCCAGAAGCTATCGCCCCGAGATAGGCAATCGGAAACTCAACCGTATTTCCCAGCCGCATCAAAACCAAATCGCCAGGTTGTAAACCTCTTTCCAACAAGCCCGTCGCCGTCCCCCGGACAGACGCTTCGAGCTTGGCATAACTCCAATTCTCACTTCCCGTGCCGTGCAGGACGGAAAGCGCAATCTTGTCGGATAAGGCCGCGGCCTTGCGCAAAACATGCGCGGCCAAATTGAAGGGGGTAGGGCAGGCCGGTGGCGGACCTTGGTCAAAGATCGACAGCATGTCGATTGGCTAGCGTGCGACGCAGCGCGTTGCAAGCGCACTGGACCGGCCCTATAGAAAAGGCATGAAAAACCGAGACCCCAAATCCCTTATCCGTATCGCGCGGGACAATGGTGCCGCGACAGAGGTTGAACCGCTTGATCTTGGTGCCCGTGTCAGGGAGTTGCGCAAGGCCAGGAACTGGACCCTTGAGCAGGCTGCCACCCAAGCTGGTCTGGCGCGATCGACGCTCAGTAAGATCGAGAATGGCCAGATGTCGCCAACTTACGATGCATTGAAAAAGCTTGCAATTGGATTGCAGATATCGGTTCCGCAACTTTTTACGCCGCCCCAGCGGGATCAGGTCATTGGACGTATGTCGGTTACGAAGTCTGGGACGGGAACGGCGCATGCCACGGCGACATATGAACACGAGTTGCTGGCAGACACCCTGACCAAGAAACAGATGCTGCCTTACCGGGCGCGTGTCCGAGCGCGTTCGATGGAGGAATTCGATGGTTGGGTGCGTCATGACGGTGAGGAGTTTATGTATGTCCTCACGGGCGTAGTTCGGCTGTATACTGAGTTTTATGAACCGGTCGAAATGAGGCGCGGCGACAGTGCCTATTACGACGGCAGTATGGGGCATAACGTGATCTCGGTTAGCGACGAAGATGCAATGATCCTTTGGGTCACGTCACTTATGTGATCAGGTATTCAGTTCGCGACACAACTCTTCGGTGAACAGGAAGTCTTCGAGTTCTTCATGGGCTTCGTTGACCGTTAAGTGATGCCGCTCCGCCAAATATGCCTCGAACCGGTGCCGATCCTGTTTTACGAAGGGCATATCCTGATCACGCAAGTTGGGAAACCGCATCTTGGCGCGGGCATAAGTGGTGGCCCAATCTTGTGTCAGGTCCGTCCAAGTCATCATGTGCGAGCTTTCCTAGTGAGTGTTGACGGAACGCTCCCCTCCCTCCGGTAGGGTAAAGAATATGATGCTGCCGTGGAGACTGGTCAAAGTGTCGCACTTATTGCGGTTGTACTTTCAAAAGATGTACGCCCGTCGCGGGAAATCCGCAACGGGCTGACGGACCTGACATTGGAGTGAGTGGCGGCCGGTCCGTTAACTTTCATCGGCAAATAGCCAATTTAATAGGTAATGCCCGACAAATACAGCAAGAATCTGCATTGCAACAAACATAACGATATGGGGAGGATAGATGCCTGCGAAGGTATCCGTAAACCCCCTAGCGAACGTAACGGCCGGATTTGCGAAGCTTGTTGATGATGTGAACCAATACGCGCCGGTAATGTAGAGCCCGACCAATGGCGGGACAGCATCCGGTTTGTGCCGAATTCCGCCGAAAATTACGAATAGCAAACCAAGTGTAGCGATGATTTCGGAAAACCATTGGTGCGCGCCCGTACGGTGCATTGTCGTTGAGGTTTGGAGAATCGAGAGGTCAAACATGAAATGCGCGGCCCAAACTCCGACCAGCGCTCCGGTAAACTGGCACGCCATGTATGGAACGACCGCGTGCCAGGAATGCTCCTGTCTAAGCGCAAAAGCGAGCGTGACAGCGGGGTTGAAATGCGCACCGGAAACCGGTCCGAGCGTTGTGATGATAGCATACAGGATGCATCCGGTGGCGATGGCGTTCGCAAGCAAGGCAAGCCCGACGTTCCCGCCAGATAATCCGTCGGCCATTATACCGGAACCGACGACACCGATCAGCAGAAATGCAGTGCCGAGAAACTCGGCAAAATACGCGCGGGGGTTCATTGACTGTCTCCGATACGGTTCAATTGAGCAGAAAGTTCGGATTTATCCATGGTCTCGATCGGTAGTCTCAAAAGCGCTGCGGCTCGTCGCTCCAGAACTTCGTACGCCTCACGAAACGCGCCATACCACTCTGGCTCTGCCCTAGCAGCCGGGTCTTCGACCCCCCAATGCGCACGGATTGGTGCCCCAGGCCAAACTGGGCAGGTTTCATTGGCGGCAGAACCGCAGACGGTGATGACAATATCCATCTGCGGCGCGGAAGAAGTCGCGAATTCGTCCCAGCTTTTAGAACGGGTGCGTGTTGTGTCATGGCCCATTTCAGCGAGCAAGGTTAAGGACTGAGGATGCACTTTTCCGGTGGGATTGGAGCCTGCGGAATAGGCGTGTACGCGGCCGGTTCCCATAGTGTTCAAGATGGATTCCAAAAGGATTGACCGGGCAGAGTTGCCGGTGCAGAGAACGAGGATGTTCATTGATTTTCCTTGGTGGCGGTGCAGATTCAATCGGTCATCCGACCAATGTCGTCGACCTTGTGTTGCAGTGATATCCGGTCGAGCGTTTCGAAAGGTAAGCTGACAAATGTCATGATCCGATTTCGCAAAAGCCCGAAAGCTTGCTGAAATGCGAGGTGTTTTTGTGCGTCTGTGCCTGCGGCTTTGACCGGATCTGGCAGCCCCCAATGGGCGCTCATGGGGTGTCCTGGCCAAGCTGGGCAGGCTTCGTTTGCCGCATGATCGCAGACGGTGAAAACGAAATCCATCTTTGGGGTATCTTCAGAAGCGAATTCGTCAAGGGATTTTGAACGCAAGCTGGCTGTGTCGTAGCCTTTGCTTTCCAACAGTTCCAGCACTTCCGAGTGCGGGTTTGCGGAAGGCGCAGTTCCAGCCGAATAGGCGTTGAATAAACCACGGCCTTCCCGTTGCAAGATTGCTTCGGCCATGATCGAACGCGCAGAGTTTCCGGTGCAAATGAATAGCGCGTTAAAAACACGGGACTGGTCTGTCATCAAAGGGTCTCCTGACAGAGAAATGCAAAGATCAGGACGGTTCCGGCAGCAATCCCCAAGCAAGCCGGAAAACAAACCGCGGATTTCATCCAGATTTGCGCTGTAGTTGAGCGTGGTCCCTTCACGTTTCTGCTCTATTAATCCAGCACTCCTGAGGGAGCCTAGATATGCAGAAGTTGTGTTCGGCTTGAGACCTAATGCCTCGGCAATCTGTCCCGCTGGCACGGCCTCGGGGAATCGGCGCATTAACAGCCGGAACAGATCAAGCCGGTTGGGGTGGGCAAGGGCGTTTAGTTTGTCGCATAGCTTTATTTCCATATTTCCGGAAATATGGAAATAAATGGCGGCCGTCAATCCTCATACCACCAAACTTCAGGCATATACTGTGGTCCGTCGCCGTAAATTGGGATGTGATCGGGGTACTTCAGTTCCTTAGCATGCGCGATACGTCCGACATCAAAATTCCAGATCGGTATCACATAACGGCCCGATGTTAACACCCGATCCAGCGCACGGGTTGCTGCAAGAAAATCTTCCCGCGTTTCGGCCGCCAGGATTGCATTGATCATTGCGTCCGCTGCGGGAGAGGACAGCCCCATCAGATTTCTGGTGCCAGCTGAATCTGCACCCTGACTGCCCCAATACAATCGTTGCTCGTTTCCGGGTGACAAAGACAATTCGCGGCGGAATGGTGTCATGTCGAAATCCAATTCCGCCAATCGCCCCGCATATTGCGCGTTATCGACTTTTTCCGCCGTAAGGCCAATGCCCAACCGTTCCAGCGCGCGAGAGTAGATCTCGATAACGGTTTGCATGTCGGTATCGCCCTGACGAAGCAGAACGGTAAAGTTGAAAGGCTTTCCATCTGCATTGAACAGGGCGCCGTCTTTGACGGTCCAACCCGCCTCGGCCAACATATTGGCGGCTTCGCGAAGGTTTTTGCGATTACGTGCCGATCCATCGCTTTCAGGCAGTACGTACCCTTCCAAAGCGCCAGGAAGAAGATCGTCAGAAAAGGGCGTCAACAAATCGCGAACTACGCCCTCTGCAGGTCCCGGCCGCATGGCAAGATCGGAACCCGAAAAATAGGACGAGATCCGCTGCTGCGCGCCTCCGGTAATCGTGTCGTTAATGTATTCAAAATTAAAGGCAAGCATCAAAGCTTCACGTACGCGCCAGTCGTCAAATGGTGCCTTGCGCGTATTCAAGACAAATCCGGTAATCCCAGACGGTTTACCGTGGGGGATTTCGGTCTTGACGATATCTCCTCGGCGAATGGCAGGAAAATCGTATTGGGCATCCCACCTTTCGGCGTTGAACTCGCGGACAGCGGTCAACTCACCAGCTTTGAACGCTTCGAAAAGCACGGTTTCGTCGCCATAGAATTCGATCCGCAACTCGTCGAAGTTCATTGTTCCACGCCGGAATGGCAGATCTTTTCCCCAATAGTTCGGATCTCGCTTCAGGGTGACTTGCCGACCGGCTTCATAATCCGCAACGACATAAGGGCCGGTACCGATCGGGATATCTTGCAACGATGAATTGGCGAAATCTTTATCGGACCACTGCTCCTTTTTGAGAATGGGGCGTAAGCCGGCGATCAGCGCCAATTCCCTGTCTGCAGCGTTGAAGGTGATGCGAACGGAACGAGGCCCGGTCTGTTCAATGCGGTCGATCTGGGACCACAATCCACGGTACCGTAGATGCCCTTCTGTTCCCAAGATCTCGTAAGACCAGATCACGTCCTCGACAGTAACAGGGCTGCCATCCGAGAATCGCGCGTCTTTCCTGAGGGTGAATTCGACCCACGATCTGTCAGTTGGTGTTTCAACTGATTCGGCCAAAAGTCCATAAAGTGTGAAGGGTTCGTCCCAGGATCGGCCCATCAGGCCTTCAAAGGACCAAAACCTGATTTGCCAGGGAACGGTTCCCTTTTGGATAAATGGATTCAGATTGTCGAAGCCGCCGGTGTTTCCGAAAACGACACGACCACCTTTGGGCGCTTCCGGGTTTGCATACGGAAGCGACACAAAATCCGGTGGCAAGGCGGGTTGCCCATACATAGCTATGCCGTGTGCCGATTCTGCAAAGGCATTGCCGACAGCCAAAATTACTGTAAATCCCGCAAGAAACGGACGAATGGCGCGTAAAAAAACTGGTCGCACTTTGGCAACAATCCTGCTCATGCCTTATTTTCTTGATGATCATCGTAGCGATGGTTTTCCATATTTTCAAACTTTTAGCTTGGATGCCGCAGGGGAATTGCGTATAAAGGAGTCACTGCTCGATAGGTTTCTTGCCTGTATGAAACCTGCCTCAATAACTTAACGCCCGCTTCGTGCGGGCGTTTTTTTTATTCCGAGATCGCTTTCGAGACTTTGCGTTCTGCTTATCCTTTTTGACAAAAGCTGCCAGACAGAAGTTGCGCATCAACAGATACGTTTCCCCGTTTTCTTTGCAGGTGCAGCATGTCAATCTCTGCATTGACTACGCATTCAATCGGGAGAGCGATCATGTCCTTGTCGGGAAAAACTGCAATCATCACGGGTTCCAATTCCGGGATCGGTTTGGGCATCGCCAAGGAGTTGGCCAAAGCGGGTGCAGACTTGGTGCTGAACTCGTTTACAGACCGGGATGAGGACCATGCGCTTGCAGCGCAACTGGCTCAGGATACCGGAGTGGAGGTGCGCTATATTAAGGCAGATATGTCGGACGGAGATGAATGTCGGGCCTTGATCGAAAAATCCGGGTCTTGCGATATTCTGGTGAACAATGCCGGTATTCAACATGTCTCTCCCATCGACACTTTTCCAGTCGATAAGTGGAACGCAATTATTGCCATTAATCTAAACTCGGCCTTCCATACAATGGCTGCAGCCTTACCGAAGATGCGAGAGGCAGGCTGGGGCAGGGTGATCAACATCGCGTCGGCCCATGGCTTGACTGCGTCCCCCTTCAAGGCCGCCTATGTTGCGGCCAAGCATGGTATTGTCGGCATGACCAAAACCGTCGCTTTGGAAACCGCGCAGGAACCGATCACATGCAACGCGATTTGTCCCGGATATGTTCTGACCCCGCTGGTCGAAGCGCAGATTCCCGACACAATGAAAGAGTATCAAATGAGCCGCGAAGATGTGATCAAGAACGTCATGCTACTACGTCAGCCTTCCAAGGAGTTTGCCACCGTCGAACAACTTGGCGGAACTACGGTATTTCTTTGCTCGGATGCTGCGGCCCAAATCACCGGAACAACGATTTCCGTCGATGGTGGCTGGACAGCGCTTTAGTCGCAGTCAGGTAGGCCGCCAATGTGACCGGGAGGGTGAGACTTGAAACGGATCAATCTGGCCTTACAGGGCGGCGGCGCACACGGGGCATTTACCTGGGGTGTTCTGGACCGACTGTTGGATGAAAGTGATATCGAAGTTGCCGCGATTACCGGAACGTCCGCAGGCGCGTTGAACGGGGCGGCCTTCAAAGCGGGAATGGCAAATAACGGGCGTGAAGGAGCTCGACAAACTCTGAATGACCTATGGAAACGCATGGGTGCGGTTGGCGATATGCGGATTGCGCATTGGATGCGATTTTTTGAAACCGCACATATTGCACAGAGCATTGAGCTTTCAGTTCCCTTTTCCGTTGCCGACACATGGTCGCGAATGGTGTCGCCATATTCATATGGGCCGTTTTATGTGAACCCTTTGGCACAAGTGGTGGAAGGGTTCGATTTTAACCAGGTCTGCGCCGAACGAGGACCGGATCTGTTCGTTTGTGCGACCTGTGTTCGAACCGGTAAAATTCGGGTGTTTTCTGGTCGCGATGTTTCGACTGATGCAATTTTGGCGTCGGCCTGCCTTCCAAATCTGTTTCAAGCCATCCAAATCAAAGACCCAGGCACGGGCCGGATGGAGGCGTATTGGGATGGCGGGTACTCCGGAAATCCAGCTCTTTTTCCACTATTTGTCGACGGGTTGCCTGAAGACGTGATAATCGTGAACATCAACCCTTTAGAACGCGATGAAGTCCCGCGCACACCCCAGCAAATCCACAATCGGATTAACGAGATCAGTTTCAATTCGTCCCTGTTACGGGAATTGCGCGCCATCAACTTTGTTCAACGACTGTTGCAGCAACGGAAAATGAAGAAAGGAGAGATGAAGCGTGTTCATGTTCACATGATCGCTGATGATGATCTGATGAACAGCTTGTCGGTTGCCACAAAACTGGTACCAACCCCTGTTATCCTTAACCGGCTGAAAACAGCAGGTCGAATCGCGGCGGACCGCTTCCTGAACGCGCATATGAAGGATATCGGCGAATGCAGCACGGTCGACCTGCCTGCGATGTTCGGCTAATCACTCCGGTGGGCGGCTGGGGTCTTTGTCATTGGGATAGACCAGTCCCGCCGAAATCACGAGCTTTGCGGCATCCTCAATGGTCATGTCCAGAATGATCACATCCGAGGCTGGGAAGAATAGAAGAAAACCAGAGGTTGGGTTCGGTGTCGTCGGTACAAAAACACTGTACAACTCTTCGCCAGCAGAAGTTCGTTTCGAAATCTCGCCTTTAGCCGTGATCGACACAAACCCAATGGCCCAAATTCCCCGGCGCGGGTACTCAATAAGACAGGCCTTTTCAAATGACCTCTCGGTTTGCGCGAAAACGGTTTCGGAAATCTGTTTGATTCCCGAGTAAACCGAACGAATGACCGGCATCCTGGCCACCAGTTGCTCGGCAAAATGGATCAGCGAGCGTCCAAGAATACCTTTGGCGACCCATCCCACGATGATTGTGAAGAACAGGAAAAATATGACACCTACGCCGCGCAGGTTGATTCCGATGTATTGCTCGGGGCGGAACTGGTGCGGTACCAGCGGCAGTACAGCACTGTCGATCCAGCCGACGACGGACAGGATCAACCAGGCAGTTAGCCAGACGGGTGCGATGACAACGATCCCCGTAAGAAAGGACGCGCGCAGTCTGGCAAACAGACCGGGGCGGCGGTGCGGTTCTTCGTCAAAGGGTGTGTTCATCGCGGTCTCTGATATTTCGCCGATCTAGTTAGGCAGTTTGTCGCAGCCGCACAATAGTGCGGTGCAACAATTCCATCAGAGCTTGGTCAATCTTGACAGTGACTGAGCAATTTTAGCGGCCAGCCGGGCATTGTTTCTGACCAGTGCGATATTGGCGGTCAATGATCGGCCATCCGTTTGCTCGTAAATCCGTTGCAACAGATACGGCGTCACACCCTTGCCTGTAATCCTGTGCGCGTCGGCGTCTGCTTGGGCTGCGGCAATGATCGGGGCCAGTTCGGCGGCGGGAATTTCGTCTGCTGCTGGTATCGGATTGGCGACCAGTTGCCCACCCGGCAAGCCCAATGCGCGGCGCGTGGCATGCGCGCGGGCGATCTCTTCGACGCTGTCAAGGCGGAGTGGTGCGGGATAGGGCGATTGTGCAGACCAGAACGCGGGAAACAAATCCTGTCCATGCGCGATTACAGGCACGCCGAGCGTTTCCAGAACCTCGAGTGTCTTCGCCAGATCGAGGATAGCCTTGGCCCCAGCAGCGACAACGGTGACCGGCGTTTGAGCCAGTTCGTGGAGGTCCGCTGATATGTCGAATGTGGTCTCCGCCCCCTGATGTACGCCGCCGATTCCACCTGTCGCAAATACCTCGATCCCGGCGTAGCGCGCGGCGATCATTGTCGCAGCCACGGTGGTTGCGCCGGTGTTACCGGACGAGATGCAGACGGCCATGTCCGCGCGCGAGATTTTGGCAACGCCTTGCGCCTGACCCAGCGCAGTTAGCTGCTGCGGCTCAAGCCCGATGCGTAGTTGACCTTCGATCACGGCGATGGTGGCCGGAACGGCACCCGCATCGCGGACGTCTTGTTCCACCTGTGCCGCGACTTGGACATTCTGAGGATAAGGCATCCCATGTGTGATGATCGTGCTTTCGAGGGCGACGATTGGGTGTGCCGCATCTTTGGCAGCGCGGACTTCATTGGAAAACTGAAGATCGATCAAAACGGTGTTTCTCCGGAAACATAAGTTGCGGCCGCATGCAGGGCACGGGCAAGGGCTTCGTCTTCATTCGCCCCGGTGGCTTCGGCAGCGATATGTGCTGCCATGAACGTATCGCCTGCACCTGTTACCCGTGTGACAAGTACTGGCGGTGGTGTTTGCGTGAGAATGCTCTCTGTGCTTGCCGCCGTGGCAGAACTACCACCGTCGGTCACCAGGGCGCGCAGCGCACCCCGTTCAACCAGGCAGTGGGCGGCACTTTCGGAATCTGTAAATTCCTGTTGGCACAGCAGGCCCGCTTCTTCGAGATTGACATATAGCGTCGCGCGCCCGTTCTTTAGGAATGGCAGCAACCTTTCAGCCTTGCCGGGTGAGGCGGGGGCAACGCGCAGGTCCGCGTGGGAAAAAGCCGCGCTTTTTGCGATTTCTTCCAGCAAAGCAAGCGTCAGGTTTCCGTCAAGCGCAACCAAACCGTCGAATGGCGCGTTTTCGGTCCCCAAAGGGCCGTAAATGAGTGGATGCAGAATTTTGGCGCCAGCTGCCTCGAGCGAATGCGCATCCGCAATGGCTGCAATCAAACCATTTGCGCCTTCGACGGCCATATATCGATCGGTAGGCAAGTCTTCGGAACGATATATGTGGTCTGTAATCATCCCAAGCTTTGCGCAAGACAGAGCCAGTTCATCGCCTTCCGGGTCGCGACCAATAGCAGTCAACAATGTGGGCGCCATTCCGAACCGCACCAAGGTCATAGCAATATTCATTGCCACCCCACCGGGCAAGCGAGAGATCCTGCCAGGCACATCAGAACCTTGCCGCATATGGCTAGCGGATCGACCTATCACGTCCCACAGGACCGAGCCGATGCAGAGAATGTCGGTTTTCTGACTCATTTGGCTGTCATGCCGCATGGAAAGCCGTCGTGCAAGCAGGAAGGTTACCGCTCACACCATTGCATCGAACAGAGACTGAAGCTTGGCCAGCGGATCGTTATTTGACCAGATTTCATCACCAATGCCGAAAAAATCTGTGTGCGGGGTCAGTGCACGCACGGTGTCTTCGGTCAAACCGCCTTCGGCCACCACCGGCACCTCGATCATCTGGGACCACCATTCGAACAGACCCGGTTCGGCAACAGAACCGTCGCCCAAAGACGACTGTCCGACAGGGCCAAAAGCCACATAGTCAGCCCCGGATTCACCCGCAGTCATGCCGTCGTGACGTGAAGTTCCGCAAAAACTTCCCACGATGGCATCGGTGCCGAGTTCTTTGCGGGCGCTGCGGATTGAGCGGGCGGCGTCGTCCAGATGAACGCCGTCTAACCCCAGTCTTTGCGCCAACAGGACATGGTTCGAAATCACCAAAGCGACGTCGCGCGCATGCGCGACTTCACGGCAAGCGTCAGCCGCTCGGGCAATCTGGTCTTCATCTTTTCCTGCGAGAGCCAGTCGGATGCACGCGACTTCCACACCGTCCAGAACCCGCGCAAGCGTATCAGGAAAACCGCGCAATTCGATTGACGGCGGAGTGATCAGATAGATTTGCGGCTGCTCGGGGGTGTCCATCGCTGCGTCCTTGGCTGGGGCTTTTGCGCGGTTTAGCGGATTGCGCGAGGGAAGCAAACTTTTATGGATGAATAGATCTGTTTTCCACGACGGAAGAGAGGCCACGCCTTGCCCTGCGAATTCAGGAGCATTAGAGCGGTGTGGACTTTCGGAGTATCAGATGCCCAGCGACAGATCACAGCCTTCATTTGTTCTCGTGCGCCCGCAAATGGGCGAAAATATCGGTGCAGCTGCCAGGGCGATGTGGAACTTCGGGCTGGATCGAATGCGGATCGTTGCCCCGCGCGACGGTTGGCCGAATCCAAAGGCGGTGGCCATGTCCAGCGGGGCAGGACGCTTGTTGGACGAAGCGCAGCTATTCGAGGATCTGTCAATCGCGCTGTCCGATCGATCTTTTGTCTTCGCGACAACCGCCCGCCAGCGTGGGTTGACGAAACCAGTCTACAGCCCTGAGCGTGCGATGCAGATTGCGGCTGAGAAAGTTGCGGCCGGAGAGCAGGTCGCGGTGTTATTCGGCCCAGAGCGGGCGGGGCTGGAAAACGAAGATATAGCAAAGGCGAACGCAATTATTTCCGTTCCGGTAAATCCGGAATATGCCTCTCTTAATCTGGGACAATGCGTCTTGTTGGTTGCATACGAGTGGATGCGCCAAAGCGGAGAAGTCGTGCACGAGGCAACCGATCTGGGCAAGGGCGACTGGGCGACCGGGATAGAGGTCGAAAAACTGGTCGAACACTATGAAGAACGGCTTGATGAGGCCGGTTTTTTTTATCCCCCGGAAAAGGCTGAGGGTATGAAAGTCAACCTGCGCAATCTTTGGTCACGGATGCGGATGACGCGGGCGGATGTGCAGATGCTACACGGGATCATGCGTCAGATGGTCCGGTGGAAAGAAAATAGCTGACACTGGACCAATGCGACAGACGGCCCTAGCTTGCGTTGAAATTCAGAACAAGAGGATGGAATGAGCGGTAAGCGCAGCATCTTTGAGGAAGTTTCGGGTGACAAAAAGCAGGAGGCCCTCAAGCCCGGCGTGATTGATCGCGACCAAGGTGGTGCGCGGCGTGCTATCCGTTTGTGGCTTATGGTGCTGTTTGCCATGGTCGTCGCCACGATCGTGGTTGGCGGTCTGACGCGCCTGACTGACAGCGGGCTTTCGATTACCGAATGGCGTCCTCTGACTGGGGCGGTACCACCTTTGAGCGAAGCCGAATGGCAATCTGAATTCGAGAAATACCAGCAGATTGATCAGTGGCGGATTCAGAACCAGTGGATGGATCTGGAAGATTTCAAGTCGATCTATTGGTGGGAATGGGGACACCGGCAATTGGGCCGTGCTATAGGTCTTGTTTGGGCCATGGGGTTCCTCGGCTTTCTGATGGCACGAAAGGTCCCAACAGGCTGGGCTGGTCGGTTGCTGCTGCCGGGCATCCTCGGCGGAATACAAGGCGCGGTCGGTTGGTGGATGGTGGCGTCGGGCGTGACGCAGGGCGAGGGGATGACATCGGTAGCCAGCTATCGACTTGCCACCCACTTGGGGTTGGCATTTGTCATTCTGGGTTTCCTGGCGTGGTACGTTTATATGCTCGGGCGAACGGAGCGCGACTTGATGCAAGCGCGTCGGGTCAAAGAGGCAAAACTGTTTTCTCTGTCCACAGGGTTGATTCATTTCGCATTTTTGCAAATCCTGATCGGTGCGCTTGTGGCTGGTATCGACGCAGGTCGATCCTTTACAGACTGGCCTCTGATTGGGGGGCAAGTTTTGCCGCCTGATGCCACTGTGCTGGAACCCGTGTGGCGAAACTTTTTCGAAAGTCCCGGGCTGGTTCAGTTCATTCATCGCTGTGCAGGGTATCTTCTTTGGGTGTTTGCCCTGTTCGTTTGGCTGCAAGGGAGGTCGAGCGCTCATCCCAACACGAGGTTTGCCTTCAACGCGACCTTTGCGGCCCTTTCGTTTCAGGTTGTCTTGGGAATTGTCACGGTTCTTTATGGCGCCCCATGGCAGATCGCGATTTTACATCAGCTTTTGGCCGTGATCGTCTGGGCACTCATGCTGAAAGCCCGTTTTTTGTCCGCCTATCCCATTGCAACCTCACTTCGAGGAGCCTGACCAGCATGACTGCCTATGATGAATTGATGGCGTTTGAGCGGGAAACTTCGGCCCTTGGTCAGATCGCCGGACGGCTGGGCTGGGATCAGGAGACGATGATGCCGCGTGGAGCCGCGGTTCAACGGGGAGAAGAAATGGCGGCGATCGAGGCGGTTCTTCATGCCCGTCGTTCCGATCCGCGGGTCGGCGACTGGCTGGAACGGGCTGAAGCGACCTGCGACGTCAGCGCCGCGCAATTACGTGAAATCCGTCGCGCATTTGACCGCGCCGGCAAGGTGCCTGCCGATCTGGCCAAGGCGATTGCACGCGTGACGTCTCAGGCTCAGGGGAAATGGGCCCAGGCGCGTGCAGACGAAGATGTTGCAGCGTTCATCCCGGTGCTGGAAGAAGTCGTTTCGTTAAAACGTGAAGAAGGAGCAGCCCTTGCGCAGGGTAACGACGTGTACGACGCGCTGATCGAGGATTATGAACCCTACACGACAAGTGGTCAGATCGCCGAGATTTTTGATGCGATGCGGCCCAGACTCGTCGCCTTGCGGGCGACGGTGCTGGCTCAGCCAATGCCCACGGGCGTTTCCGGAAAATTTGACGAGCAGAAGCAGATGGAAATGTCGCAGAAACTAGCGGTAGCCTTTGGCTATGACCTCAGTCGTGGCCGTGTTGACAAGGCAGTGCACCCTTTCAGTTCCGGAAGCGGATCGGACGTTCGGATAACGACCCGCACATCTGTAACCGACCCGTTCAACTGTTTCTATTCCACCATTCACGAGGTTGGTCACGCCGCATATGAACAAGGGATCGACGACTCTTATGCGTTAACACCACTGGGACGCGGCGTTTCAATGGGGGTGCATGAAAGTCAGAGTCGGATTTATGAAAATCAACTCGGCCGCAGTCGCGCCTTCACTGGTTGGTTGTTTCCACAGATGACCAAAGTATTTGGCGATTTTGGCATTGGTTCTGCAGATGAATTCTATGCGGCCGTAAACCGGGTCCACAACGGGTATATTCGCACTGAAGCCGATGAGGTTCAGTATAACCTGCATATCATGATGCGATTTGACCTAGAGCGCGCGTTGATGCGAGGGGATCTGCATGTGGCTGATCTGGAAGCCGCTTGGAATGATCGGTTCAAGGCGGATTTCGGATTTGCCGTCGATAAACCCTCGAATGGATGTTTGCAGGATGTCCATTGGTCAGTCGGCCTGTTCGGGTATTTCCCAACCTATTCTTTGGGCAACGTATATGCCGGATGCCTTCATGAGGCTTTGAGAAGTGCAGTGCCCGAGTTGGACACCCAACTGGAACAAGGCGATACCAGTGGCGCAACCGGTTGGCTGCGAGACAATTTGCAACGTCACGGCGGTCTTTATGCGCCACGGGAAATCATTGAACATGCCAGTGGCCAAAAGCCGGGGCCGGAACCATTGTTGGGATATCTGGAAGCAAAGTTCTCAGAGCTTTATGGTCTATGAAGGCATTTCCGCGAAGTAAATTTGTTGACCGGAATTGATGGAATTGACTTTCTGATACAATGTATTCCGTTTCAGCGTGCCACACATTCCATGACGCGCCCATCCGAACGGGCAATGCTCAGTTTTCCATCGTCTGTTCTGGTAACCCAACGCTCATCGCCATATCCATCAGATGTCAGTCGCCCGTCTGCATTGATCTCGTACTCTGCATCGACTGTCTTGCCGCGTACAATGGCTGAATACGGAATTGTTTTGGAGTCCGTTTCGGTGTCTTGAACGATCCATTCAAGTGGCGTTAAACCCATCATGCAGTCAAAGTGCCGACCGCTGATGGCGTCGATCAACTCTTCTCCAAGCAACTCGTCGGCCATCAGGGGCGATGCGGCAAGAACGAAAATAGTGCCCACTAGAAAGGTTAAGTGCTTCATTGTGCCCTCGGGAAAAGAGCGGCATGTCTGCCGCTCTTTGGTGGTCAACTTCCTGTGTCCGCTTCGTCCTCTTCGCCCTGATCTGCGATCCAGGCGACACTGACGACTTCTTCACCTTTTCCTGTGTTGAATACGCGCACGCCACCTGCGCTGCGTGACCGGAAGGAAATGCCATCAACCGGAACACGGATCGATTGGCCCCTAGATGTCGCCAGCATGATCTGATCGTCGATCTCAACCGGGAAAGAGGCAACCAGATCGCCGCCTCGCATGGCTTTGTCCATGGCCGCAACTCCCATGCCGCCACGTCCCCGGACCGGGTAGTCGTGGCTGGAACTGAGCTTGCCCGCTCCGCCTGTCGTGATGGTCAGGATCAGGTTTTCGGCGGCGGACATCTCGGCGTACCGTTCTTGCGGCAGCACGCTGTCCGCGTTGCCTTCGTCCTCGTCATTCTCGGTGTCTTCTGTTACACCAGCCATTAAGCGGCGCATTTTTAGATATGCGGCTCGTTCATCGGGACCGGCTTCGAAATGCCGAATAACCGACATTGAAACAACGCGATCTCCGTTGGTCAGTTTGATTCCCCGAACACCAGTGGATTCGCGTGAATTGAAGACCCGCACGTCAGTGGTGCGGAAGCGGATCGCGCGACCGGAATTGGTGACCAGCATTACGTCCTCGTCTTCAGAACAGATGCGTGCATTTACCAGTTCGACGCTTTCGGGCAATTTCATCGCAATCTTTCCGTTCCGCCGGACATTGGTGAAGTCCGACAACCGGTTGCGGCGAACATCGCCCGCGCTGGTGGCGAAAATGATCTGGAGGTTTTCCCATTCCTCATCCGGCACATCGACCGGCATGATTGCCGCAATGGAAACACCGGTCGGGATCGGCAAGATATTGACGATGGCCTTACCCTTGCCGGTGCGTCCTGACTGAGGCAAGCGCCAAGTCTTGAGCTTGTAGACCATTCCGTCGGTAGTGAAGAACAATAGTTGTGTATGTGTATTAGCCACAAAAAGGGTGGTGACCACATCCTCTTCCTTGGTCTGCATCCCTGACAGCCCCTTGCCGCCACGCTTTTGAGCACGGAAATCGGCCAATGGGGTGCGCTTGATGTAGCCGCCCGAGGTCACAGTGACGACCATGTCTTCACGTTCGATTAGGTCTTCGTCTTCCATGTCTCCGGACCAGTCGACTATCTCGGTACGGCGCGGCACGGCAAAATTCTCGCGCACTTCGCGAAGTTCGTCTGCGATGATTTCCATGATACGCTCGCGCGAGCCGAGAATTTCCAGGAATTCCTTGATCTTGGCGGCCAGGTTTTCCAGTTCGTCCGTGACTTCCTTGACGCCAAGTTGGGTTAGGCGTTGCAGACGCAGGTCGAGAATTGCGCGGGCCTGTGCTTCGGACAGGTTATAGGTCCCGTCCTCGTTCATGGTGTGGGTCGGGTCATCAATCAGCCGAATGTAGCTTGCGATGTCTGAGGCCGGCCAGCGGCGCGTCATCAGCTTTTCGCGCGCTTCAGAAGCGTCGGCAGAGCTTCGAATTGTCGCGACGACCTCGTCCACGTTGGAAACGGCGACAGCCAATCCGCACAGAATATGGCTGCGTTCGCGCGCTTTTCGCAAGTCGTAAGCAGTACGACGCGCCACCACGTCTTCACGGAAATCAATGAAGCATGTTAGAAACCGGCGCAGAGTCAGTTGCTCGGGCCGACCGCCATTCAGCGCCAGCATGTTGCAGCCGAAGGAGGTCTGCATTGGTGTAAAGCGGTAGAGTTGGTTCAGAACGACCTCGGGTGTGGCGTCGCGTTTCAACTCGACCACAACGCGCACGCCGTTGCGGTCGGATTCGTCCTGAACATGGGCGACTCCTTCAATCCGCTTTTCGCGAACTGCTTCGGCGACTTTTTCGATCATCGCGGCCTTGTTCACCTGATAGGGAATTTCGTCCACAATAATGGCATAGCGGTCTTTGCGCAGTTCTTCGACCCGCGTCTTGGCGCGGATAATGACGCTGCCGCGCCCTTCCAGATAGGCTTTGCGAGCCCCCGAGCGACCCAGCATCAAACCACCTGTCGGAAAGTCGGGGCCGGGCACGTATTGGATCAGTTGCTCGCTTGTCAGATCCGGGTCATCGATCAGTGCCAGAGTGGCATCAACCACTTCACCCAGATTGTGCGGAGGAATGTTGGTTGCCATGCCGACGGCGATACCGCCAGCGCCGTTGACCAGCATGTTCGGGAATCGGGCCGGCAAAACAGTCGGTTCACGGTCCTTGCCGTCGTAGTTGTCCTGAAAATCGACTGTTTCTTTTTCGATGTCCGCCAGCAAGGCGCTCGCGGGTTTGTCCATCCGGACTTCTGTGTAACGCATAGCCGCGGGGTTGTCGCCATCCATCGAGCCAAAGTTGCCCTGGCCATCAAGCAAAGGCAGCGACATCGAGAAATCCTGAGCCATCCGTACCAGAGCATCATAGATGGCGCTGTCACCATGCGGGTGGTACTTACCCATAACGTCACCAACCGGTCGGGCCGATTTGCGATATGACTTGTCATGGGTATTTCCAGTCTCGTGCATCGCATAGAGGATGCGGCGATGTACAGGTTTCAGTCCGTCGCGCAGATCTGGGATCGCGCGGCTTACTATGACCGACATCGCATAGTCGAGATACGAATTGCGCATCTCGGATTCGATGGAAACCGTCGGGCCATCATACGCTGGGCGTTGAGGGGGATTTTCGTCGGTGGTTTCAGGGGTTTCTGGCGTATCGCTCACGTAAACTGCCCGTTCCTTGTGAAGGGTCTATATCTTGTGGCCGCATCTTATCAGAACCTGCATATAGGGTGCAAGCAAACAGCATCTGCAGCCGACAACTCTCGATGTCGTAATGTTAACACATTGTTTTTATGAGCGTTTGAAGGAGTTTGTGTTATCATATTGTGACCGAGGTTTTTTACCGGAGGTCTGTATGGGAAAAAACGAAACTGAATTGATGCTTAAAGGCTACGGCCTGACAACGGCTGAAATCTTCTATCACATGCCTGACTATATCCATGTCCTGAACACCTTTGTGTGGCAGGACTATGATCTTGCGCCCGATCATCCAAAACTGTTCGGTTTCATCGAGTTCTGGCAACGCGAGATTGAAGGGCCGCTCCATTCTGTCCGCTTTACACATCGCAAGATGTTGTCATCCGGAGAGTGGCGAAACGTTGTCGGGGAATACCGGCTCAATTGACGCCGGGAGTCGCTACTGAAGCCTTCTCGCCTGAACATTGCAGGTAGACGTGCCAACGGTTGTGTAGCTGTTTCCATCGGGTGCTAAACGCCCGGAAAAGACATTTGTTTTGCCCGGAAAGAAACTTTTCCCACTGATATCCTGTCCTGACAGATACACTTCGGCCGATCCAGTCTGTCCAAGGGAATCCGAAATCTGCCCACGAAAGAAGTTTGGCCCTGCTTGAGTATAGCTGGCTGATCCAGTGACTTTCAGAAAAGCCGCGCAGGTTGCGGAAAACGACCATGTCCCGGCCAGAGTAGGGGCAATCGATTTGCGTTCTGGAGTTGGAATAGCAACACAAACCGGCCCCGGTTTGCCCGCCAGTTCCTTAAGGGCTTTTTTACTGCCGAGATCACTTGGTTTTAGAGAAGAACCGGTGGCAGTTAAATATGCCCGAAAGCCCGTTTTGGTTCTGGGTCCTGCGATGCCGTCCGGTGACCCTACTGAGCATCCTAGTCTATTGAGTTCTACCTGGCTTTGTTCAATCAGGACCTCGATCTCAGTTTCCTTTCCTTGTGGTGAATGAGCCGCGACCGTTTTGTCGGGACTACTATCTTCCAGCGAATCCCTCAACTTCAACGCAACCTGAAAGGCGAACGCGTCGGATCGATCTGAGTATTTTTCTAGAAATGCGTCATAGGCTTGGACCGTTCCGATAGAGCGGGTCAGTTCCAGATCAAGCCGAATGTCGTTAGAATTCTTGAAATCCGCCACCCCTTCCGACTGATTTCGAGGTGCAATCGCAAAGTAGAACTCACCGATCAGTTCATCATAATACGCGGGTATCTGTCGGTGCTGCACTGTGCTGGCGAGATCACGGACGCTGACCCTAAGATCCGACATCAAAGCGCGAATCTCCAGCCCCGGCTGTGAGATGAGCGGCAGCAGCGCCCGCGTGAAAACCGAGTTTTCTGCAGTGTCATCGTCGTCAAGCCGGTCCAGCGCCAGTTGGCCTGCACCGGCAGAGAAGATGACGAATGTGCCTTGTGGCGCAATGATCCGTCCCAAGCCTCTTGTTTTTCCAATGCTTCTGCCATTTGTCACCTCAAACGGGTTGTTTCGGCAAGCGTCGATAATCGCGATGGAGGCGCGTGCGCCCGTGGTGCGAATACGATCCAGCAGATCCGATAGGGCAATCGCCTCGGATCTGACGAAATCGCTTTCTCCGTTTGAGGGAACAATGATGTCGGTCGGTAACAAATAGTTCTCACCGTCGATCTCGACGCCGTGCCCGGCAAAGAACAAAAGCGCAATGTCACCCGGATTCAATCGAGACGTGAACTGCGAGATTTGGCGGTTCATCCCGCGCCGCCCCAAATCGGTGGCTAAATGAGTGTCAAACCCGAGAACATCAAGCGTCTGGGACAGTGACAGCGCGTCGGCAACTGCCTTATCCAGCTTTTCGACTTCTTCATAATCGTTGTTCCCGATTATCAGGGCACGGCGTTCCTGTGCCCAAACCGGTTCGGTTGAAATTAGTAGTGCAAGTATCATCAACCAACGCATGAAGACCCTCGACACCAATTTGATCTCGCAAATTTATTGAGATTTTGCATGTCATCGCAACAATGCCAATTTTAAGCCGGTTTGGCTATCGTTTGTATTTTGTCGAGCTACAGAGGGATCCTATGCTGAGTATCTTTGTGATTTTGGCGGTTGTGACTGATCACTCAGCTGACGTGTCCAAAAGATGGTTGTTTCTGCCCCGTAGGTTCGTCAAGCCGACGAAATGCCCGCGCAGTGACGAGGCGGGCAGTGATCTAGCCCCCTGAAATCAGGCCACCGGGGTATTGCAATCCGTCCGAGCAAAGGATGGACTGTAAAACGCAGATTTACCGACGAAGAGATCATTGGAATGATCAAGGGAAACGAGGCTGGGGTCAAAGCTCAGGAGCTGTGCCGCAAATACAGGATCAGCGATGCGACGTTTTGCAAATGCAAAGCCAAGTTTGGCGGGATGGACGTGTCGAACGCGAAAAAGTTGCGAGCGCGACTTTCGCCTTGAACTCGGGCGAGAGGTTCTTCCGTTTCGACATCTCTGATCTCCTCTTCGTGGAAGACCAGTGACAACTAATCATAGCTTACTTCAGTGTCCGAATTTCAGGAGATAGCTCACAAGATCACGCGACTCGACGAACTCATGCCAGGGCGTTGCGCTGCTTAAGCAGCATAACAGAAGTCCCTTCAACCGTGCCATAGCGCTCTGACCGAACGGCTACTGCGCTTCGCAATCTGGGGCGTGATGGACTGCCGGCGTGTGGTCGCTGTCTCGACAACCGGGTAGAGAATTCGCACCTGCCATTTCGACGACGAGAACGGGTAATGCAGCACCTCTGATGAATGCGAAGTTTGCAGAAGTTGGGACCGCACCTGGGTTGTCGGAAAGGTTGTAGTTCAATGAACAAAAGTAGTTGGATCGCCCCTGTGGCCGATGGCTATTGTTCTTGAGGGGGCGGCAAAAGATCCAGTTGGTCTTGAGTGAGTTGGGAATGCATCAGTTGCAGCGAAAGTGATCCGGGATTATACCTCAGCGCTCGGGCCAACACACTAGTTGCTGCTGCTACATCCCCCAGTGCCAGTGCCAAGCGTGCCTGCATGATCCAGGCGTCTATGAGTTGGGGGTCAAGCCGTGCAGCTTCGGTAAAGGCGTTTGCTGCGGCGGGCAGGTTCCGCATCACAAGGGCGGTTCCACCTAGTTGCAAATGCGTCTCGGGAAAATCCAGCCTGCTTGCCATCGCGCTCTGCCACTCATCGAACGCGCGGCGCATGTTTTTGGCGTCTTGCGACGGCAATCGGGCTATCGGCGCCTGTAGCATCGCCTTGGCCGCAGCCATACGTACGGAACGCGACGGATCAGCCAACGCACCTATTGTACGCTGCACGCGGTCGATCGCTGATGCAATCCTTTGCAGGCCAACTGCTGCGCTACGCACCACCGGGTCGGGATCCTGGATCAACTTGACCAGCGATTCGGCCTCTTCAGGGTCTTGCGTCTGCTCCAGTAGATAAAGCGCTGTTGCCCGAACCAACCCTGGCATCTCGTCATTCAGCGCCAGATCGCGCAGGTCGGTCGCAGCGGTCACAGGATCGTTTCGACCTCGGGCGATCACCTCTCCATAATGAGGGCCGCGCTTGTCGCTGTCCGGGAACCACTCCTCAAGTTTGGAGGCGGCCCAATCCGATGTCTCATCGGTGTGGCATGTGGTGCAGGCATCGGGTGCACCTGTTCTTTTCGAAAGGTCGGGGCGCGGAATGCGAAATGAATGATCGGCGCGCCAATCGTTGCCCATATAGACACGTTTGACCATATGGCAGTTTTTGCACTGTGCGCCCGATGATCCTTTGGGGTGGTGAGTGTGATCAGAGGAGTCGAAATCCAGTAAAGGAAGGCTTGGATAATCCGGATTTCCTGCCAGGCTGTGACACGTTGTACAGATACCGTTCTCTTCGGCAATTAATTTGGCCTCATGCGGCAAATGGCAATCACCACATGCCACGCCCTTGGCATACATCTTGGATTGAAGAAAAGAGCCATAGACATAGACCTCGCCCTGAATCTGACCGTCTGCGTGGTAGAGACCTTCACGCAACAATGACAGGCCATAGGCATCGTCATAAGGCGTTCCCGGAACCGGATTACCGTCAAAATGGGCCTCGCGACGAGAATGGCATCCGGCGCATTGCTGTATCATTTGACGACGATCAGACAGATCTACCGGGAATCCGTAAGCCAGAGGAGGGGGCTCTCGCATCGTCTCTGGCTTGCTGGCCCAATCCACGTGGCTTGATCCCGGCCCATGGCAAGCCTCACACCCGACGCCGATTTCGATTTGTGAAGACGCAAAGCTGCGGCTCGGTAAATCATAATTCGCGTTATATCCGGTTGCATGGCAGGCAGCGCAGCGGCTGTTCCATGTTTTGTAAGGCCCTGTCCAGTGCAGCCCATCGTCGGGTCCAAAATTCTGCTCCGGATAAAGATGAAACCAACCGCCCTTTTCCGTGTCCCAAACCACGTCAAAGCTTTGCAGCCGTCCCTTTTCGGTTTCGATTAGATATTGCTGCAGCGGTTCAACCCCGACAACCGAATGGATCGCGTAGTCAGTCGTGCTCCCGTCTAACTCTCGGACCGACACATTATAGCGACCGTCTGGCGTCACGCGAAACCGTGCTGTCATCCCGTCCAGTGTGAATTCGGTTTCATTGAAATCCGCCAGTACGTTTTCTGGTGTGGCGGTCGTCCAGGCTCTGGCGTGATGAGATCCCTTCCATGCTGCGGCAGACTCTGTATGGCAATCGGTGCATTCGTCTGATCCCACATAGTCAGGTTCCGAAGCTGCAGGTTGCGTAAGCAGGTATACCATCGCCAAGAATTGCCCCAACCATAAGATCGAGCCGCGAGTTGTTTGCACATCTGGCAGGGCCGGGAACTTCACCGCAAAAACTCGAACAATGGTTCCCCCACCGAACCGGATGGCATTTTTGTGCCAAGATAAGTCGCGATGGTGGCAGCTACGTCGACGGTTGAGACGCGATGCAAGAAACGCCCTGGCGAGATGTACGGACCGGCAAGGATGATGGGAACGTGAGTGTCGTAAGTCCAAGGCGAGCCATGTGCCGAAGCAACGGTAAGACCGTCAAAATCGGCGATAAACCAATGCGGTTCAAACACAACATAGATGTCCCCCGATCGTTCCGGGTGGAAATTGGCAAGCACGGCATTGGTGATTTTCCCCGGGGCAACCGCGCCGGTTCGAAGGTCGTCGCTGGCAATTGCATGGGCGATGCCGTCCAGACGGTCGAGTTCTTCGGCTACCGCGCGCGCTACTTCGGCGAGATCCAGTCCGCGCGCCTCGATTTCCTGATGGTCAAGGTACAGATATGGGTTCGAGAAGTTGCGGATCAACGGGCGGCTTTCCCCGAAATCCGCAGAGAGGCGAACGAAACCCGGTTCCGTGTCGACGCGTTCGAAATCGAATGTTCCCGCTTCAATACCCAGCGTTTCAAGATATCCTGGATGTTCTGGTGAACCGTGATCGGCAGACAAAATGACGAGCGTCTTATCCAGCTCGACGTGCTCATCGACGAAAGCCAGCAGGTCGGACAGCGTGCCGTCCAAGCGGCGCAGATTGTCCTCTGCTTCCAAGCTCGACGGGCCAAATATGTGCCCCACATAATCAGTCGATGAAAAGCTGACCGCCAGGTAATCGGGCACATCATCCTGCCCCAATCCCTCGCCAATCAGCAAGGCCTTTGCAAAATCTGCGGTAATCTCGTCCCCGGCCGGGCTGAGTGTCAGGCGTGTCGTGAAATACTTGTCATCTGCTGAGCCCCAGTCATGCGGGAACGTGCGGCCAAAACCAGGAAAATCAGTTTCCCACAACTGATCGTCCCTGTAACCAAAGGCATAACTTTCAGGGTCACTCTGCAAGGTCCAGCTTTGTCCGGCATAGCTTTGAACGAGATCTTGATGTTCCCACTCATGAACCCAATCCGGGTAGTTGTCGCGATAGAACGTGCTGGTTACGAAACGTCCTTCGCTTTTCGAGAACCAGAAAGCCTGGCCCGCGTGACCTGCCATGGAAATCGCCCCGCGATCCTTGACCGACACGCCAAAAACCTTTGCCTCAGGCCCGAAGTGAAGGGCGATTTCATCGGAAATGGTCGATGTCAGAATGGCACGAGGGGATCGGCCATCCGTGGTCGCCGCCCTTTGTGTCGGATCGATCTCGGCACTCTCATCCACTCCTCGCGCGCCGATCAGCGGGTAGTCGGGATCCTGTACATTGTAGAATTGCGTTCCCGACACTCGGTCAAACCAAAGATTCGCCACCATGCCGTGAATCGACGGGGTGGTGCCGGTCGCGAGTGTTGTGTGTCCGACAATCGTCTCGGTGTTTGCATGGTCGTGATGGGCGTTGGCAAACACTGCGCCGTTTTCAAGAAGGTAGGCAAAACCGCCCGATCCGAAACCCGAACCAAATCGGTCGATCAGATCGCCGCGCAACTGGTCCACCGTGATCTGCAGGACCAGTCGCGGCTTCTCCTGTGCGGCAAGCGATGTTGCTGCGGCGCATGCGGCAAATAGAGGCAACATCTTCTGCAATCGCATATCCATGATCCTCGCGGCTAATGTTTGATCCAATCCGGCTTGTTGATGCCCCACAAAATTGGTTGGAGACCGGATCTGTCGCTGGCTTTTACTGAAAACGAAGAGCCGCCCGGCATGGGCCGGGCGGTCTAACCATCCTATCGTGATCCGGGATCCTGCAGCGTTTCCATAACCTTGTCGAGGCTGAAAGATGCTGCTTCCTGGCGGGGTGGATATTCCTGGAATGTTGCTAGGAATTGTCCGACGTATTGCTGTGCGGGCACCAGCAGGTATGCACGATCCAGAACCCAATCATAATAGGTGTTCGATGTGCGATAGGCTCTCTCGTACGGATCGCGACGCAGGTTCGTGATCAGTGGTACGCGCAGGGGGGTTAATGGCTCCATCCATGCCCGGAAAGTCGCCCACGCGGTTTGTTCTAGGAACGTGATCTTCCAGTCGGAAAACCGTAGCGCCGCCAGATCACCATCATCGGTGAAATAGAACACCTCCTTGCGCGGACTTTGGTCTGTTTCGCCCGTCAGTAGCGGCAGGATGTTGTAGCCGTCCAAATGCACACGGTACTCGCGCCCCGCCATCGCGTCGACGGTAACTCCCTCTAGCAAATCGTCCTTGACCGTTTCATTCCCGGCTACTGCAAGGAAAGTCGGGAGCCAATCCATGTGGTGAACGATTTCGTTCGTGATCGAGCCCGGCTCGATCTTCCCTGGCCAGCGCACCATTGCGGGAACGCGCCAACCGCCTTCCCATTGGGTGTTCTTTTCGCCCCAGAAAGGTGTCATCGCCGCGTCGGGCCAAGTGTTCATGTGCGGGCCATTGTCTGTGGAGTAGAATACGATAGTGTTGTCCGCGATTCCAAGCTCGTCTAACTTTTCGAGGAACAGGCCGATATGCATGTCATGCTCGACCATCCCGTCGGCGTACTCATCCTGACCAGAGATTCCGCGGTTTTCGTCTGTGACATGCGTGCGGAAGTGCATTCGGGTGCCGTTCCACCAAACGAACCATGGCGTGCCTTCGGCTGTCTTCTCTTCGATGAACGCCAAAGCTGCAGCAGAGGTTTCATCGTCGACAGTTTCCATGCGCTTCTTGGTCAGTGCACCGGTATCTTCGATGGTTTGTGAGATCTCACTCTCACCATAGTTAGCCGATGATCGGATTACGCCGCGCGGGCCATAGCGATCCAGAAAAGTCTCTCCGTTCGGCAGAACCAGATCACGCGGATAGTCTTCGTTCTCAGGTTCCTCCTCGGCGTTCAGGTGATACAGATTGCCAAAGAACTGATCGAAGCCGTGGTTGGTTGGCAGGTGCTCGTCCCGGTCGCCCAAGTGGTTCTTTCCGAATTGGCCGGTTGCGTAACCCTCGGCCTTCAGCAAAGCGGCAATCGTCGGATCCTCTGTCTGCATGCCTTCTTCTGCTCCCGGCAAGCCGACCTTGGACAGGCCGGTTCGAAACACCGATTGCCCCATGATAAAAGATGCTCGACCAGCGGTACAGGATTGTTCTGCATAATAGTCGGTGAACATGATCCCTTCGTCTGCAATCCGGTCGATGTTGGGTGTTTGATACCCCATTAGTCCAAACGTATAGGCTGAAATGTTGGACTGGCCGATATCGTCCCCCCAGATCACAAGAATATTCGGTTTTCCTTCCTGTGCCGACACGGACGTTGCAAGGGCAACGCTCGCAACCGCCAACTGCGCTACAAAAACTGCCTGTCGAAATCGCATTCAATTCTCCTCACTTTTGCGTGCTTTCTTCTGTGGTAACTATTTCGTTATCAAGTCTTAGCCACTTTTGCGTAAAACGAATCGGAAGGGAAGTGAGTATTCCTAGATTGGCATGAGAAAGCTTTTCGCGACCTCGGTGTCAGATTCAGGGCCCAAGAATCATAGTTGGCTGTTGGCTAATTAGGTTGAACAGCCCCCCAAGCAGCAATGATACTTTGCCGTTCGAGGGCATCATAAAGCGCGGATTTGGAAGTGTGTGGGTCAGAAGGAGCCGGACGCGTATCGCAGTGCCGGGAGGGCAATCATCGACCCGAAAACGAGTAGCGCCGATTGACGGCCTCCGTTTCGGTTCGATTGTTACTACGTAGAAAAACGGAGGACGGCAGAAACCGATCTTGTCGACAGCACAACGGCGGCTCTTGAGCGTGGGTCGGTAGGTATGTGGCGACCGCATTCGCGGTTCGATGTAAAACGCTGTTTCGGCTACCTCAATTTCTTGCCAAAAAACCGCGATACCGCGAATGACTTAGGGAATGAACCTTTTGAGCAGAGGGAAGAACTATCAACTTGGGAAGCACGAAATCGTTGGCAACAGAGTCCAATTGCCTGATGTCGCGAGCCACCCTTGGAGACTACAGTAAGGTTTGGCTTTCTTCATCGCGAGCGAAAGGGCGATTTCAAAGGAAATCAGCTCGGTTTTCCTTGATCGGCTTTTTGCTTGAGACAGTGGAACATGGCAAAAAGGGGCACTTATTGCCATTAGAATTGATTGTACCGTGTCATCGAACACGCGCGAAGGGGCTTCAATGATACGCTTGATTGCAGTGTTCCTCGTGGTACTTCCCGGCATGGCCTATGCTCATGCCTCCGAGCGCATGGTTATCCTGACGCTGCCGACCGGGTGGTACATGGTCGGTGCTGCAATTGCCGTAGTGCTGACGGCACTCCTGAGCGCATTCGCTGCTCGGCCACCGAAATTTCCTGCTTTCGAATTGTTTTTCCGTCCGGCTTTTCTCGCTCGCACCGCACTAAATTGGATTGGTACAGCAGTTTTCGCTGTCCTCATCGGGACAGGTGTCTGGGGAACACACGACCCGGCAGAAAACTTGTTACCTTTGATGCTGTGGACCATGCTCTGGGTCGGGCTTACGCTTTTGGCTGTCCTGTTCGGCGATCTGTGGCGTAAAATCGAACCATGGAGTGGCCCGGTACGATTGCTGCGCCACCTTTTGGGCAGGAAGAAGAGAATTGGTCTTTCTAGGCTTGGATACTGGCCTGCCGTGCTGGGTTATCTGGGATTTGCCTGGTTCGAGATCGTGTCACTGGCCCCCGCGGACCCACCGCATCTCGCCCGGGTCGCGGTCATATACTATGTTGCCATTCTCGTTCTCGCCGTCGCAGAAGGAGAGGAATGGTTGAGGCGAGGTGAGTTTCTGTCGGTCTATTTTGGGTTTATTTCCAAAATCGCGCCCTTATGGGGCGAAGTGCGTAGCGGTGGTATCATGGTCATGGCTGGACCACCCGGTGCTCAGGTTCTGCGGATCGAACCGCTGGCACCTTCAGCTATTGCCTTCGTCACTCTTGTGCTCGCCTCGGTAAGCTTCGATGGACTGTCCGAAACCTTTTGGTGGCTCGCCCGCCTCGACATCAATCCCTTGGAGTTTCCTGGTCGTTCAGCTGTTTTGAAGGTGAATTCTGTCTCTCTTATCATTTTCTGGGGGATAAGCACGGCCCTCATACTCGGCGCGGTCCGTTTGGGTCTTCCACGGGGAAAGTTTCGGGAGGCAATCGGACCAATGATGCTGGCGTTTCTACCAATTGCAGCAGGGTATCATGTCGCGCACTATCTCGTTGCTTTCCTGACAGATGGGCAATATCTGATTGCCGCGATCAATGATCCGCTTGGAAAAGGCTGGCATCTGCTTGGACTTTCAGATCATTGGGTTTCTTTCGGCTTTCTGTCGACCCGTACGGGCGTACTGTCGATTTGGGCTGCCCAGTTCTCGGTTATCCTCGCGGCTCATCTACTTGCAGTGATCCTTGGCTTTCGGTTGGGTGAACGGGCAGGCGTCGGGCCGAGTCTTTGGGCTCATTTGCCGGTCACGATATTGATGGTGGGCTATACGGTCTTCGGGTTGTGGTTGCTTTCCGCACCAACGGCGGGATGAGAAAGGGTTTGCATTTCGCAACGACTCCGTGTTCCGTGACCAAGGGGAAACAAAAGACGCAGTCAGGAATTCAATGAAATTGCGTCGTTACAACAGCGGAGGTGTTTGATGACAAACAAGCCAATCCTCTCAAATCTCAATCGTCGATCTTTCGTCAAAGGGCTTGCGGGCACGGGCGCGCTTCTGTCCGGTGGTCTTGCAGCGCGCTATGCGCAAGCGCAATCGTCTGAGCCAATTCGCTTTGGGTTCCAACTTCATCGCACCGGGATCGGGGCATCCTACGGACGTTGGTATGAGCGCACGGCATCTGCTGCACTTCAGGTTCTCAATGACTCAGGTGGCATTAACGGGCGACCTGTTGAGATCATATTCGAAGACGACGGCACTGACCCCAAGCGCGGTGCCGAGGTGGTCGAAAAGCTGACGACCCAATCGAACTGTGACCTGGTGATGGGTACACTCTTTTCCCATGTGGTCATCGGATCCGCCCCGCGAGCGGGTGAATTGAAGGTGCCGTATCTTGTCTGTTCCGAAGGGCATCACGTTGCGAGCGGGATGCTGAATCGCTGGACCATGCAACCGGGCATAACGGACGTGAAAAGCCAGGTGCAGGGCATGGCGCCATTCGTGACCTCGAACCTCGGCAAGAAGGTCACGATGATTTTCCCCGATTTTGCATTCGGTCACGATCACCGCGACTATTTCACCGCAGCGGTGGCAGAGCAGGGCGGCGAGGTGATCAAGCATATTGCGATCCCGCCGACCGAAACCTCGTTCACTCGCTATTTCCCACAGATTCCTTCGGATACGGATGTCATCTATCACGTCATGGTAGGTCCCGCCGTTCTGACCTTTGTTAAAGAACTGGGCGAGTTTTATGGCTCGGGAGATCGGCCGCAGCTGTTCGGTTTCATCGACTCGCTTGAGGCGGTTGATATCAACTCTCCCGGCCTCGAATTTCTCGACGGTTCGCATTTCTGGGAAGGCCACCCACGCTATAAGCAGGCGGATGCATCGGATCATGAGACCTTCTATCGCGAAGCGGTTGGGGTGGACGATAACGGTGCTTCGGTTTCGGATTCGGCTGATGTCGCGACCTACGCGCACATGTTTTCGACATGGGAGACCCTGTTTGTTGCCAGACAGGCGATGGAGGCATCTGGATACCAAGGACCGGCGGACCGGCAGAAGGTCGTCGAGGCTATCGAAGAGATGACCGATTTCACCGAAAGCCGAGAACATCCGCAAGGACCAAAGACGTTCAATGGCAAAACCCACCAGGCCTTCGGGCTGCAATCCATCACCAAGGTTGAGGGTGGCAAATTGATACGTGTGCACCAGACCTCAATGGAAGACGGGTTCTATCCTGACGAGGTCGACTATACGACACTAAGTTTCTGACTTAGGGCGGGCGGGGCGCCAGCCCCTCCCGGATAATGAGTGGATTTCGGACCGTTCCTGCTTCTTGCCCTGATGGAGGGCCTCGTGACCGCCGCAGTCCTTGCGCTAACGGCGGTTGGGTTGTCGCTTGTGTTCGGCATCATGCGGGTTGTTAACGTCGCGCATGGTGAATTTTTTATGCTGGGCGCAGTGCTTGCTTGGTTCACTACTCAATGGATACCGGGACCACCAGCGATTGCTTTTGCGGCAGCGTTGGTCTTCTGCCCTTTGATCGTCGGTGCAATCGCGGCCCTTTCCGATGTGTTGGTTTTGAAAAGGTTGAATTATGAGCCCGAGGCCACGATCGTCGCAACGATCGGACTTTTGTACATTCTTCAGCAGGCGGCCTTGAGTTTTTTCGGTCCGGATGCGCGCCCGGTTCCGGCACCAATCAACTTCCGCATCCAACTGCCCTGGTTCGGCTACTCCGGCTATAAGTTGTTGGTTGTCGCAGCAGCGATCATGCTGTTGCTTGCGGTCTGGCTGATCCTCAAACATACGCGCATCGGATTGGTGATGCGGGCAACACAGGAAGACCGGGACACTGCGCGTGCTTTCGGGATAAATGTTGACAGGGTCTATGCCGGAGTATTCGCGATGGGGGCTGGGCTTGCCGCCATAGCCGCAGTTCTGATCGTTCCGATCCAGCAGGCGCACTACCTGATGGGGGGTGATCCACTTCTTTTGTCGTTCATCGTCGTAATCATCGGTGGTCTGGGAAGTTTGCGGGGCACACTGGTTGCGGCTATTGTCATTGGGTTGTCAGATGGCGTTCTTTCCACATTTTTCGCCCCGACGTTGGCCAAAATAGTCGCAACGCTGGCCGTCGCGTTGATTCTTGTTTTCCGGCCTCAGGGCCTTTATGGAAAGCGCGCCGTATGAAAATCGATCGTGCGCTCTGGCTCCACTTCGGCCTTATCTTTGTATTGCTTGCGTTCCATTTCTATGCGCCAGCGTATCATCACACAAATATCGCTCGGATCATGGTGCTGGCGATTTATGCGATGGGTTATAATATTGCGTTCGGCTACACCGGCCTTCTAAGCCTCGGCCATTCACTTTTCTTTGGCGCAGGACTTTATGCTGCGGGGCTTCTTGCCTACTACGCGAACGGAGGTGCAACAGTAGGCCTTGTCGCAGGACTTGCCGCAGGCGGCAGCGTGGCCTTTGCCTTAGGCCTTTTTGCGCTCCGCACAGCAGGCGTTGCCTTCATGATCGTGACCCTGATGTTTGCACAGGCGGGATACCTGACGGTGCTGTATCTCGGCAGCTATACACGTGGGGACGAGGGCATTGTTGTTCCAAAATCCACTCGGATGCTCGGGGCTCTCGACCTTTCCGACGATGGCACCCGCTATTTGGTTGCTTTCGCGTTGTTTTCTGTGGCGCTTTTGATCAATCTCTGGCTTGCCCGCTCGCCACGCGGGCGGATTATGGTGGCGATACGCGAGAACGAGGAGCGCAGCCGCATGCTCGGTTACAACCCATTCGCGGTCAAGCTTTTTGCACTGACGGTTTCCGGTGTCTATGCAGGGGTCAGTGGCGCAGCATATGCATTGATGTTCGGTTATGTGGGTGCCAGCCTAGTTTCTGTACAGTATTCGATTTTGCCGCTTCTTTATGTCCTTCTTGGTGGTGCGGGTACGGTCATTGGTCCTTTCCTCGGCGCACTGCTGATGTTTTATCTGGTCGACTATGCCAGTTCTTTGACCGACGCTCACCAATTCGTGACCGGGGCCGTGTTGGTCCTCCTCATCCTATTTGCGCCAAGAGGCATACTTGGCACACTGCGTGAACGGGGGATGAGATGGTTGCCGTAACTCTTCTTGAAGCCCGAGAGCTTACCCGGCACTTCGGCGGATTGAAGGCAGTGGACAAGGTGGATTTCGATGTTTCTGAAGGTGAAATTCACGCGATCATCGGCCCGAACGGCGCTGGCAAGACAACGTTTGTCAGTTTGCTGTCGGGCCGAATTCCGGTGCAGTCCGGATCGATCCATCTATCTGGCCATGACATAACACGATTACCTGCGCATGCCCGCGTGCGGGCCGGCATCGCCTATACCTTTCAGATCACACAGATCTACGGCGCGCTGAGTGCCTTTGACAACGTAGCGCTTGCAGTCCAGAGTCGCCATTCTCAACACATAACCGACGATGCAATGTCCGCACTTGAACGGGTGGGTTTGGCGGATCGAGCCGATCAGATTTCTGGGACGCTGAGTTATGGCCATCAACGCTTACTGGAGATCGCAATGGGACTAGGCTTGGAGCCAAAGATTCTGATTCTCGACGAACCGACACAGGGATTGGCGCAAGGAGAGATCGAAATCTTCAAATCAATTGTTCGAAGCATAGTCCCTGAGGCCACCGTTCTTCTTATAGAGCATAACATGGACGTGGTCATGGACCTGGCCGATCGCATCACGGTGCTAAACTTTGGCCAGATCTTGGCGACCGGGTCACCACTGTCGATCCGGGCGAACAGTGCGGTTCAGGCTGCCTATCTAGGGGGGTGAATGCTAAAACTCGATGGTATCGACGCAGGTTACGGCGCGGTTCAGGTTCTGCATGGCTTGTCGCTTGCGGTTGCCTCTGGTGAGGTGCTTTGCTTGATGGGGAGGAATGGCGCCGGGAAGTCTACTTCACTCAAGACTATCATCGGTCAGGTACGTTCGAGTGCTGGCAAAGTGGAACTTGACGGCACCCGCTTGGAGGCGCTTCCTGCCCATGAAGTGCCACGCCATGGCGTAGGTTACGTCCCGCAAGGGCGTCGACTGTTCGGAAACCTGACCGTCTCTGAGAATATTGAAATCGGATTGATGACCCGAGATCGGAGCGCACAGGTACGAGAAAAGGTACTGGACCTCTTTCCGAGGCTCCGAGAACGCATGGGGCAGGTGTCGCGTACGCTGTCGGGTGGTGAACAGCAGATGCTTGCCATCGCTCGGGCACTTTGCCTTGAACCAAAAGTGCTGCTGCTCGATGAACCGACCGAAGGGTTGCAGCCTTCGATGATTGCGCTGATCCGTGACACGATTATTGGTCTGAAAGCGACAGGTGTCGCGACGATTCTCGTGGAACAACGGGTCGATGCTGCGCTGTCGATTTCCGATCGAATTGCATTCGTCGTTGGGGGCAGGATCGTAGAAACTGCTTTTGCCCGAGATCTGGTTCCCCATGCTCACCAGTTCAGGAAACATGTCGGGATATAATGCATGGTTCGAAACAAGTGAATTGGATACTTCTTAGAAAAAAAAGCGTTCTCGATAGCTTATTGATTATTGGCTCCGGCGGTAGGGATCGAACCTACGACCAATTGATTAACAGTCAACTGCTCTACCGCTGAGCTACGCCGGAACGGTGCGCGCCGTATAGCAACACCGGTTTTCGGCGTCCAGAGGGTTCGACGCATTTTTTATGGTTTTCGGCCGTGACGAAATTCAGGTTTCAGAACAGAATGGTTGCACCGAAAATCGGCCCGGATTGGTCAAAGGTATAGTCTGCGCCGTTGATCTCGTGATCTACTTCGATATGGCGGTAACCGCCTCTGAGCAGCCATCGATCGTTGAGGGCATAGTCTGCTGTCAGTAAAACCTGCCAGGTTTCGCTGCCGCTGCGGAATCCGCCATAATCAAGAAACGCGGTGCCCGACCATCTGTCGGAAAACTGAACCCGGGCGCGCATGGCGATCAAAGGATCGAACCAGTCTTCGTCGACGGTATTTGTTCGGTCCGGAAGTGCGCCCTGAGTCAGAGTGAAGACGGTATCAGTGCTGTACCATCTAAATCCCGCACCGGCATCGAGTGAGACGTTGCTATCCTCGTAGACCCGATAGGCGGCATAGGCGTTGAAGAACTGGGTTTTGACGGAAGTGTTGAGTTCTCCGAACGCCCCTCCGGGAGTTGCCGTACCGAAGGAGATGTCGGTTAGCATGTAGTCAGCAAGAAGACTCCAACGCCCGTTGGATGCGCCGAATGCGCCCATGAATGCAAAATCCAAGTTATCCAGCGCGTCGCTGAACGACAGGGTGGCGTCCACTGTTCCGAAAGCCGTTTCGGTGGAGGTGTTGGTTTCGGGTGTGAACAGATAGATCGAGGCCGAATAGCTCCAATCCCGGTCCTGGGCATATGACGGGCCGGAGACGATAATCGCAAGCGAAGCTGCCAGAAGGATCAAGTTTACAATGCCGAAGCGGATCATTTTCAGTCCTTTAGAATGGGGCCGGTTTGTGTCGGTTCATGGCGAGTGAAATCACACCAAAGTCACAAGGCAGTTTCAGCTGACGTTAGCACAAAAATCACATTCAAATACGTTTATTTTGTAGTGACCCACGGCCCAACACAAATCTCGGCTTTTGTTCGATAGGCAACGCGGGTGATGGGGATCAACGTAGCTGTATTCCGATCTGGAAAGGTTTTGGGACCCATGGGGTCCGTCAAATGGCCTCGAAGGTTAAAGACGCCAGCAAATTGAAAACCCCGGACAAAAGACTGCAAATTTGGTGCATCGCTGCCTTGGCCGCGCAAGTCCCGCCATTGCCTCAACCAGCTTCTCCTTATGTCTGCAAAGAGAAGTTGACCAACGGAATGGCAAGGACTTGACCAAGGCCGGGGCTAGCCCCGGCGCCGACGGCGCCGCCCGCTCGATGCATCGGCATCACTGTTCGAATGGGTGTTGAACGACGGTGCGGGCAAAGTCACAACTTGGCTGAGTTCCGGGAACCGATCGGTCTTGTGCGGGATTGCGTTTGCAGCGACGAAATGTTCCTGAAATTTCGGCTCGATCGCTGTTTCAACCTTGGTGATCTCCCGCACGACGCGTTCAATCTCGGCCCTTGAAGAGATATTGCACAACGCAATGCGAGCACCCGTGCCTGCGGCGTTGCCTGCACTTGTTACTTTTTCCAGCGGCGCGTCGGGGATCATTCCCAAAACCATGGCGTGTTTGGTCGAGATATGCGCGCCAAAAGCACCCGCCAGGACGACACGGTCAACCTTGTCGACATTCATTTCATCCATCAGCAGGCGCGCGCCCGCATAGAGGGCCGACTTGGCAAGCTGGATAGCCCGAATATCGCCCTGCGTCACGGTTATGCGCGGACCACCCTCGGGGCTGGCGTCGTGGATCAGATAGGCATGCGTCCGGCCTTCGGGAACGCAGCGGGTGGTACCGGTCTGTACGGCCGACCCGATCAGGCCGCTTTCGTCCAGCAGGCCGGCCATGCGCATTTCGGCCACTGCCTCGATGATGCCCGAACCGCAAATGCCGGTGATGCCGGTCGTGGCGATTTCGGCATCAAATCCTTCCTCGTCCGACCATTTGTCAGAGCCGATAACGCGGAAGCGCGGCTCTTTCGTTTCGGCGTTGATCTCGATCCGTTCGATGGCGCCGGGAGCAGCGCGTTGACCGGAGCTGATCTGCGCGCCCTCAAAGGCAGGGCCGGTGGGTGAAGAGCAGGCCAGCACCCGGGACTTGTTGCCAAGCAAAATTTCCGCGTTGGTTCCCACATCGACGATCAGAACCAGGTCGTCGGACTTGCCGGGTTCTTCGGAGAGGGCCACCGCCGCGCAATCCGCCCCAACATGACCAGCGATACAGGGCAGCACATAGACCTGCGCACGTGGATTCATGGCGGTCAGATCCATCTCGCGGGCTGGCAGGGAGAGGCTTTCGGATGTCGCCAGCGCGAAGGGAGCCTGGCCAAGCTCGACCGGGTCGATGCCTAGCAGCAGATGGTGCATCACCGGGTTGCAGACGAAAACCGTTTCCAGGATCAATTCGGGCGAAATGCCGGCGTCTTCGGCGATGGCTTTGGTAATATCATTGATCGCGTCACGTACGGCAGTTGTCATTTCCCTGTCGCCGCCGGGGTTCATCATCGAATAGCTGACCCGGCTCATCAGGTCTTCGCCAAAACGGATCTGCGGGTTCATGAGCCCGGATGACGCTTTGACCTCGCCATTTCGAAGATCGGTCAAGTGGGCGGCAATCGTCGTTGAACCAAGGTCAATTGCAAGCCCATAGATACGTTCTTCGGAGTATCCGGGCCAGATTTCCAGAATTTGGTGAGCGGTGTCACGGTGTCCCTTGTGCAGCGCAACAGTGGCTTTCCAGCCTCCTTTGCGCAGGGCCGGTTGCAGCTTGGACAAGAGCGAAAGATCGGCGGTAACCTTGTCTACGCCCCACTGCGCCTTGAGTGCGCGTTCCAGTCGTTCCAGATCGCCGGTGGGCTCGTGCATATCTGGCTCATCAACCTCTACGAAATAGAGATGGGTCGCCGGGTCCATGACGATGGCGCGTGCGGTGGCTGCCTTGCGTACCACCTGGCGATGTACCTGGCTTTCTGGAGGAACATCGATCACGACGTTTCCCTGAACGGTGGCCTGGCACCCCAATCGGCGTCCGGACTTAAGACCGCGTTTGTCATCATAGCGCTGTTCGACCGCGTTCCAATCGCTGAGCGCGCCTTCTTTGACCGTCACGCCATGCTTGGGAAATTCGCCATAAGACGGTGTGATCTGACATTTGGAGCAGATACCGCGCCCGCCACAGACAGAGTCGAGATCCACACCAAGCTGTCGGGCAGCCGTCAGGATCGGGGTTCCGACCGGGAAGTGGCCGCGTTTGCCAGATGGGGTGAAGACAACAAGTGGATCGCTGGTCATGACTGGCCTGCCTCTGGAATTCATACGTTTGACGCGCAACATATGGGTTTGCACGAAAAGAGAAAGGCGCCGAACGGCAGGTTTCGGGCGTGTTGCGTCGTTTTCGCACCTTACCGTCAAAAATGATGCGCGTAGGACTCGCCATTAACTTTACCCCAATTTCCGCGGATCTGTGAGCTGGGGCTTTCCCTTGCCCGGAAACCATGCAATAGGGTCACCGCCAAACGGGGTTTTGCATGGGGTTAGCAAATGCAGATTCGTGAGGCTCTCACCTTTGACGACGTTCTTCTGGTTCCGGCGGCTTCTTCCGTGCTGCCATCCACCGCCAATACGGCAACGCGCGTGACACGCGAGATCAGCATGAACATTCCGCTGCTCAGTTCCGCCATGGACACGGTGACCGAATCGCGAATGGCGATTGCCATGGCCCAGGCGGGCGGCATTGGCGTGATTCACAAGAATCTGGGCGTCGAGGAACAGGCGCGCGAAGTAAGACGGGTCAAGCGGTTCGAATCGGGCATCGTATACAACCCGGTCACGCTTCGGCCGGATCAGACATTGGCAGATGCCAAGGCCTTGGTGCAGCGTTACAATTTCACGGGTTTTCCGGTGGTTGACGAAAAAGGCCGCGTAGTTGGCATTGTCACCAACCGGGACATGCGTTTTGCCACGTCCGATGACACGCCAATTCGGGTGATGATGACCTCGGACAACCTGGCGATGCTGCGCGAGCCGGCGGATCTGGAAGAAGCCAAGAGTCTGATGAAGGCGCGGCGGATCGAGAAATTGCTGGTCGTGGACGGCAATGGCAAACTCACGGGTCTTTTGACCCTGAAAGACACGGAACAAGCGGTTCTGAACCCTACCGCCTGCAAGGACCGTCTGGGGCGGCTTCGGGTTGCTGCAGCCTCGTCTGTAGGAGACACGGGATTCGAGCGATCCGAAGCGCTGGTCGACTCGGGCGTCGACATTATCGTGGTGGACACCGCGCATGGCCATTCGGCGGGCGTGATCGATGCGGTCAAACGCGCCAAGACCTTGTCGAACGAAGTTCAGATCATTGCCGGGAACGTTGCGACGGCGGATGCGGTGAAAGCGCTGATTGATGCGGGCGCCGATGCTGTCAAGGTTGGCATCGGGCCGGGATCCATCTGCACCACGCGTATGGTGGCCGGTGTGGGCGTTCCGCAGCTGACGGCCATCATGGATTGTGCCGAAGCAGCCGGAGACGTGCCTGTCATCGCTGATGGTGGGATCAAGTTTTCCGGGGATTTTGCCAAGGCCATTGCGGCCGGTGCATCCTGTGCCATGGTCGGATCGATGATCGCGGGCACTGACGAAAGCCCCGGCGAGGTGATCCTGTATCAGGGCCGATCGTTCAAATCCTATCGCGGTATGGGAAGCTTGGGCGCCATGGCGCGCGGTTCGGCCGACCGGTATTTCCAAAAGGACGCAGCTAGCGACAAACTGGTACCTGAAGGGATCGAGGGTCAAGTGCCCTACAAAGGATCGGCGAGCGCGGTCATTCACCAACTTGTAGGCGGGTTGCGGGCCGCCATGGGGTACACGGGCTGCGCCAATGTCGAGGAAATGCGCAGCAATTGCCAGTTCGTCAAGATCACCGGTGCGGGCCTCAAGGAAAGCCATGTTCACGACGTGCAGATCACCCGCGAGAGCCCGAACTATCGTATAGGTTAATCGTTTGGCGGGACTTGGCCTTGCGGCAGCCCTGCCATGTTCGGCTTTTGAAGGTGGACCAGTTGAGGCAATGCGTATCAACGCGAAAACAAACCGGACTTTGTTATGACACCTGCCGCCCGTATTCAGGCCTCCATCGAAATTCTTGACGAGATTCTGGCCGGAACACCGGCCGAGAAGTCTCTGACAGGATGGGCGCGGCGCAGTCGGTTTGCAGGATCGAAGGACCGGGCAGCGATCCGCGACCATGTTTTCGACGCACTGCGCTGCAAAAGATCCTTTGCAGCGTTAGGAGGGGCTGAGACAGGGCGTGGACTTATGATCGGCCTGATCCGGGCCGCCAGTGAAGACCCGACAGACCTTTTTACTGGCGCGCGGCATGCTCCACTGCCTGTCGGTGAAAATGAAACCGGGTGTACACCTGCCTCGGGTGGCGAGGAAAACGACCTGCCCGACTGGTTGTGGTCGCGGTTTCAGGACAGTCTGGGTGACGAAGCACAGGCCGCTGCACAGGCGCTGCGCCATCGCGCGCCGGTTCATCTGCGAGTGAATCGCCTAAAGTCCGATTTGCCACAAGCGGTCGAAGTACTGGCCAGGGACGGGATCGAAGCTCGTTCGCATTCCGCGTGCGACACCGCGCTGGAAATTGTCTCGGGTGCACGGCTAGTCGCAAAAAGCCGCGCTTTTCTGGATGGCCTGGTCGAGCTTCAGGATGCCGCCAGCCAAGCGGTTGTGGCGTCTCTTCCTCTGCGCCCAGGACTGAAGGTGCTGGATTATTGCGCCGGGGGGGGCGGCAAGTCGCTTGCCCTAGCTGCGTCTCGCGGCGTTTCGGTATTCGCCCATGATATCTCACCAGTCCGAATGAGCGATATCCCCGCGCGCGCGCAACGCGCTGGCGTTGATATCACCTTGCTGGATGGCGTGAGTGTCGCCGCCAATTCACCTTATGATATCGTTCTGGTTGATGCTCCGTGCTCGGGCAGCGGATCGTGGCGTCGTGCACCCGCCGGGAAATGGGCCTTGACACCAGAACGACTGACCGAACTGTGTTCTATTCAACAAAGCATCCTGTCGAAGGCTTCGGTGCTTGTTTCAAATGGTGGACAGCTGGCCTATGCAACCTGCTCCATGTTGCGTGAAGAAAATCAAGAGGCGGTGGGCGCCTTGGTCAGGCAAAACCCACAGTGGTCCAGAGTGTTCGAAAAACTATGGTTGGTTTCCGAGGGCACTGATGGGTTCTACACTGCGCACTTGACGCAGAATAGCGCCTCCAGATAACAACTACAGGCGGAGTAACGCATTAAGTTGGGATTAACCCCGGTTGCGCGTAATACCCGGACCAATGACATCAAACGGAGTGTCTCAGTGTCTGCAACCGCCAATCCGGCAATGCCGGTCCGTCACCGGAGTGTCACGAAACCATGGCGTCGTATGGCGTTGTTCGCCTGTATCGTCGTTGTGCTTGTTTCGGCTTTGGCTGGCGACATGACTGATGGCGTAACTCGAGGTTTGTATGCTGTGGGCCTGTCGCTGTCTGCGGTTTTGGTTCTGTCTACCATTCGAGAGTGGAGCCTTGATCGTCGCGCAAAGCTGGTTGACGAACTCGTTTCCTCCTATCTGCGCAGCGATACGTCTCCTGGCATTATCACAGATTCCCGAGGATGCGTGCGTTTCGCGAATGCCGCTGCAAAGGCAAGTTTCAATGTTGACGATCATGGTAGTCTCGATGTTTTGCTGCGAAGTTTTTTTCCGTCTCCGGCGGCCGTTCTGTTGCGGCTGCAATCTGTTGCGCAAAGGAAGGGAGTGGCACAAGATGAGCTCGTAACCGGTCGCGGAATTATCAAAATATCGGCCCAGCTTCTTGGAAAAGACACGTATTTGTGGAGGTTGACCAGTGTTCCGGGGGGCGACAGTTATAACGGCGATGATGTTGAGGGTCTGCCGATGGTAACGGTAGGGAGATCAAACAGGATCCAGTTTGCAAATGAACCCGCACACAATCTATTTGGATTCGCACCCGGCAATCTGAAGCAAGTTATTGCCGAGCAAGACATCCGACCCGGGTCCATTGTCAAAGTTCAAAGCAAAACTGGAATGGTACCGGTGGCCATCGCTGAAATTCGCAAAACAGTTGGCAGCAGAAAAATCGCACTCTGCCCGTTAGGACCTGAAGTGTTCATGGCTCCGGCGCCATCATTCAATGATCTGCCCGTTCCGCTGATGCGTCTTTCAGCCCAGGGAGAAGTGCTTGAGACGAACCCACTTGCCGATGAATTGCTTGGTTGCACGCCCCAAGACGGGACCACTGTTGAGCAGATCATGCATGGGCTTGGTCGCCCGATCAGGGACTGGCTGCGCGAAACAATCGAGGGATCGGTCAAACCTCGGTCAGAATTCTTGCGCCTGAGTCGACCGGACAGGGAAACGTTTGTGCAAGTCACGCTTAGCAAGGTGGTTCGCTTCGGTGAAACAAGCTTGATTGCGGTTCTCAACGATGCAACTGAACTCAAGACACTTGAGGCGCAGTTTGTTCAAAGCCAGAAAATGCAGGCGGTCGGGCAATTGGCCGGCGGGGTCGCGCATGACTTCAATAACTTGCTGACTGCGATTTCGGGGCATTGCGACCTTCTGCTTCTGCGCCACGATCAGGGCGATCCCGACTATGGCGACCTTATTCAGATCAACCAGAACGCCAATAGGGCCGCTGCTCTGATCGGCCAATTGCTGGCGTTTTCGCGAAAGCAGACCTTGCGGCCCGAGACGCTGGACATGCGCGATACACTGTCCGATTTGATCCATTTGCTGAATCGGCTTGTCGGCGAAAAGATCACGCTGACCCTCAGTCATGACCCGGTTCTGAAGCCCGTTCGTGCGGACAAACGCCAGTTGGAACAGGTCTTGATGAATCTGGTGGTGAATGCGCGCGATGCCATGCCGAAAGGTGGGGAGATCCGGATTGAAACCGAAGTTGTCGCGTTCGATCAACCATTGAAACGCGACAGGGCAGAGATGCCGATTGGTGAATACGTATCCGTCAAGGTTATAGATGAAGGCGTCGGGATAACCGCGGACAAGCTGCCAAAAGTATTCGAGCCGTTTTATACCACAAAGCGAACTGGCGAAGGTACTGGCCTGGGCCTTTCAACGGTATATGGGATCGTCAAGCAAACTGGCGGTTTCATATTTGTTGACAGCGTTGAGGGCAGGGGATCCGAGTTTACTTTGTATCTGCCGGTTTGGCATGAGGTTGAAGTTATTGAACCTAGAGTGTCGGATTCCAACACCGTTCCCATTCCAAAACATGGGGAAGGCGTGGTTTTGCTGGTGGAGGACGAAGCGTCGGTCCGCGCTTTTGCGTCACGCGCACTAAGAATGAGAGGTTATACCGTACTTGAAGCGGAAACGGGTGAAGAGGCGCTTGCCGTGTTGGCAGAGGGCGAAGTCCTCGTGGACATCATCGTCACGGATGTGGTGATGCCCGGGATGGACGGTCCGACCTGGGTAAAAAAAGCATTGAAAAACCGGCCGGATGTCAGGGTCATCTTTGTTTCGGGATATGCTGAAGGTGCATTTGGCGAAACAGAGCCGGAGTTTGCACATTCCGTGTTCCTGCCAAAACCGTTCTCGTTAAATCAGTTGACTGAAACGGTTTTTCAGCAGCTGAACTAGGTTTTGTGGCGACAAGGTTTGTCAAAGTGCCGATTGGTAAAGGTCGAAATCATCTGCGTACCTGTGGCGTAGTTGCCGTTCAGTCTCTTCGGTAAGAACCAATGGCATTGGAGGGGACGCGTTCTCGCGCGGCAACTCCAACCTGATCTTAAGCCGGTTCTCCAGAAACTCGATAATCTGGCTCTGGTGATCGTATTTGAACACATGAGAAACATTGACGCCACCCGCCCGGGGAGTGAGGAATTTGGCCTGGCTGCCAACTTGGGCGAAGGCCGGCTGATCATTACTTCTCAGGTAGCCGCGGACGAAACTGTCGAAATCGATTCCACTGGTCGAGGTGGGTTTGCCGTCTAGAAATGGGCGGCGGCGGTATCGGTACCAGCTTCCCAGCCAGTCGACCGGCTCGCGAACGACCGCCATGACTTCAAGGTCGACGTCGAAAAGCTTCGCAAACATGCTGTTAAAAAAACGATCATACCTGCGAAGGGGGGCGTGCTTCAACTCGGGAGGTCCCGAAACGACGATATCCGCGTGATCCTTCAAAGCCGCGTGGTATGCTGTGGTCCCCGTTTTCGGAACCGACAAAAGGACAAGGCGTTCTTTATAGAAAACAATCATTTATCTTGCGTTCTTATTTTGGATTTCACAGTCAGAGTGCCGTAAAGGGTTCTTTAATACAATTGGATAAAGCTTCAATTAAGAGATTTGAGTTGAAATGTTCTCTTTTTGGTCCCATAAGGAACAAGAGGCGAACAAAGCAGCGATTGCCGCCCGCTCAAGGGTGTGACAAAAGGAAAGCGACAGGACAATGGCGGATCTTCTGACGATGAGCAGCAAGCAAAACGCGGACAAGCAAAAAGCGCTGGACAGCGCCCTGGCCCAGATCGAGCGTCAATTCGGTAAAGGATCGATTATGAAACTGGGCGGCGACAATGCGTTGCCGGAAATCGAGGCCAGCTCAACCGGCTCTCTGGGTCTGGATATTGCGCTTGGTATTGGTGGCCTGCCGATGGGCCGTATCGTGGAAATCTACGGCCCGGAAAGCTCGGGCAAGACAACTCTCACGCTGCACTGCATTGCCGAACAACAAAAGCGGGGAGGGGTGTGCGCCTTCGTGGATGCTGAACACGCGCTTGATCCGCAATATGCCCGCAAATTGGGCGTTGATCTGGATGAGTTACTGATTTCGCAACCCGACACAGGTGAACAAGCGCTGGAAATAACCGATACATTGGTGCGCTCGGGCGCGGTCAACATGGTTGTTGTCGACTCGGTTGCGGCCCTGACGCCGAAATCTGAACTGGAAGGCGACATGGGTGACAGCAGCGTGGGCGTTCAGGCCCGGTTGATGAGCCAAGCCATGCGCAAGTTGACAGCGTCAATCAGTCGGTCGAATTGCATGGTGATCTTCATCAACCAAATCCGGATGAAGATCGGCGTTATGTTCGGCAGCCCGGAGACCACGACAGGTGGTAACGCCCTGAAATTCTACAGCTCGGTGCGCCTGGACATTCGCCGTATTGGTGCCATCAAGGACCGGGATGAAGTTGTCGGCAACCAGACCCGGGTGAAAGTCGTCAAGAACAAGGTTGCGCCGCCCTTCAAGCAGGTTGAATTCGACATCATGTATGGCGAAGGCATTTCGAAGATGGGCGAATTGCTGGATCTGGGCGTCAAGGCCGGGGTGGTTGAGAAATCCGGGTCGTGGTTCAGCTATGGCGACGAACGGATCGGCCAGGGGCGGGAGAATGCCAAAACCTATCTGCGTGAGAATACCCGCGTTGCTCTGGAGATCGAGGACAAGATTCGTGCGGCCCACGGCCTGGAGTTCGACATGGCCTCCGATGGGGACGAGGACGATATTCTCGAAGCGTGACGATAGCCTGCGAAACAGCAAGAGTATCACTTTCGCGTCGGTCTGGATAAAGTGAAACATGGCAAGGCGATCCGATCGGGTCGCCTTGTTTCGTTTGCCGCATCCTTGCGCTGTGGACTATCGTTCGGGACGTCGCTAAACCATCACAGAACCAAACAAATGCGCGTCGAGAGAGCCACATGCCCACGCTGAACGAGATCCGCTCAACCTTTCTGAACTACTTCGCCAAACAGGGACACGAAGTCGTGGCATCAAGCCCGTTGGTTCCGCGAAACGATCCGACCCTGATGTTTGTCAATTCGGGCATGGTACAGTTCAAGAACCTGTTCACCGGCGTCGAATCCCGAGACTACAAGCGCGCCACGACAGCACAAAAATGTGTACGGGCCGGGGGCAAGCACAATGACCTCGACAACGTAGGGTATACTGCACGGCACCACACGTTTTTCGAGATGCTGGGCAACTTTTCCTTTGGTGACTATTTCAAGGCCGAGGCAATTCCTTTTGCCTGGGACCTGATCACCAAGGATTTCGGTATCGATAAAAACCGGTTGTTGACTACGGTCTATCACACCGATGATGAAGCTTTTGAAATCTGGAAAAAAGTCGGTGTTTCCGAGGATCGGATCATTCGCATCGCGACCTCTGACAACTTCTGGCAGATGGGACCGACCGGCCCCTGCGGTCCGTGCACCGAGATATTTTATGACCACGGCGATCATATCTGGGGTGGCCCGCCGGGCAGCGCCGACGAAGACGGGGACCGCTTCATCGAGATCTGGAACATCGTGTTCATGCAAAATGAGCAGTTCGAGGACGGCTCGATGCGCGAACTCGACATGCAGTCCATTGATACTGGAATGGGGCTGGAACGGATTGGGGCACTGCTGCAAGGCAGCCACGACAATTATGACACCGACCTGTTCAAAACCCTCATCGAAGCCTCCGCACATGCCACCAATGTCGACCCCTATGGGGATCAGAACGTGCACCATCGGGTTATCGCGGATCACTTGCGTTCCACCTCTTTCCTGATTGCCGATGGCGTGATGCCCTCAAACGACGGTCGGGGGTATGTGCTGCGCCGTATCATGCGCCGGGCCATGCGCCATGCGCATCTATTAGGGGCGAAGGATCCGGTCATGCACCGCCTGGTACCGACGCTGGTCCAATTGATGGGTGCGCAATACGGTGAACTTGGTCGCGCGCAGGCCTTGATCGAAGAGACTCTGCTTTTGGAAGAGACGCGGTTCAAGCAGACGCTTGATCGCGGCTTGAAACTGCTGGACGATGAGTTGGCTAGTTTAGCGGCGGATCAGCCGTTGCCCGGACAGGCGGCATTCAAACTGTATGATACTTATGGCTTTCCGCTCGACCTGACGCAGGATGCGTTGCGTGAAAAAGGCCGTGCGGTGGATACCGAAGGCTTTGACGCAGCCATGGCAGAGCAGAAGGCCAAGGCGCGCGCGGCCTGGGCCGGTTCGGGTGAATCTGCGGATAATGCAGTGTGGTTCGACGTTCTGGATTCTGTCGGAGCCACGGATTTCCTTGGGTATGAGACTGAAATTGCTGAAGGCCAAATCATGGCCTTGGTCGTGGATGGTGCGCTGGTCGGAAAGATCAACGCAGGCGAGTCCGGTTGGATCATTGTCAACCAAACGCCCTTTTATGGCGAGGCCGGGGGGCAGATTGGGGACACCGGTATCATTCGCAAGATCGATGACCGAATTCAGGCTGCGACAGTCAAGGACACAAGGAAATTCGCCGATGCGAAGGTCTATGCACATCTTGTGACGGTCGACGGGGGCATGATGGCAAAAGGCGATGCTGTGGAACTGGAAGTTGACCATGCTCGCCGCACGGCAATACGCGCCAACCACTCGGCCACGCACCTGCTGCATGAAGCGCTTCGGGAAACACTTGGCGATCATGTGGCACAACGAGGCTCTTTGAATGCGGATGACCGTCTGCGGTTCGATTTCAGCCATTCCAAGGCGTTGACCGATGCAGAGTTGACCAAGGTCGCTGCCGAGGTGAACAGCTTTATCCGGCAAAACACCAAGGTCGAAACCCGTATTATGACACCTGACGATGCCCGCGGGATCGGAGCCCAGGCATTGTTCGGCGAAAAATATGGTGACGAGGTTCGCGTGGTGTCGATGGGACGAGCGGAAACCGGCAAAGGCCAGGACGGGCAGACTTATTCCATCGAGCTTTGTGGCGGCACGCATGTCAAACAAACTGGCGATATTGGCACATTCGTGCTGCTTGGTGATAGTGCATCATCGGCGGGCGTGCGGCGAATCGAGGCTCTGACCGGAGCGGTCGCTTTTGAGCATCTGACCCGGGAGGCCACCACGCTTGCCGAAGTGTCGGGAATGTTGAAAACGCAGTCGGCGGAAGTTGCCGATCGGGTCAAGTCCCTGATGGATGAACGCAAGGCGCTACAGAACGAGGTTGCCCAATTGCGCCGGGAACTGGCTATGGCCGGTGGCGCAGGTCAGGGCGGTGGTCAGGAGGCGCGCATTGTCAACGGCATCCGTTTCGTTTCACAAGTTCTGTCTGGTGTGTCAGGCAAGGACCTGCCGTCATTGATAGACGAGCATAAACAGCGGATTGAGACCGGTGCCGTGTTGCTGATCGCAGATGCCGGTGACAAGGCGGCGGTGGCTGCCGGGGTGACCAATGATCTAATCGGTAAAGTGTCAGCGGTGGATCTGGTGCGCGCGGCGGTTGCTGAACTGGGCGGCAAGGGTGGCGGCGGTCGTCCGGACATGGCGCAGGGTGGCGGCAAGGACACCACAAACGCGGATGCGGCCATAAAGGCAGCTGAACAGGTAATTGGAGGATAGGATGGGAGCTCTCTGGATTGCGCATGTCACGGTGACAGACACCGAAGCCTACGGCAAATACGCGGAACTTGCGGGTCCTGCGATCGCCAAGCATGGTGGCAAGTTCATTGCCCGCGGCAGCCGATATGTACAACTGGAAGGAAAGGAAAGACCACGGAATGTTGTGGCGACCTTTCCGTCGCTTGAGGCTGCTGTGGAGTGTTACAACTCGACAGAGTACCAACAGGCGTTGAGCCACGCGCGGGATGCATCCGAGCGTGAGTTGCTGGTTGTCGAGACGACCGAGTAACAAAGGAAACAATCAATTTTCCTGAGAAAAGCCCGGCCGTACGCCGGGTTTTTTTGTTTTCGGACTAGGACCGGCGGGTTTCTGCCTGTCCAGAAATCACCCCATATCAGCCACATTCCGTTTCGGATTTCCGCCTTTTTTCGGGTTCAGCACTAGGGGCAGTCGTATCGACACTGTCCAAGGGCGCCACATGCATTGCTAAAACCCTTGGATAGAGCTGTTGCGACTACACCGTTCTGACTTAATCCGAGGTGTCGCCATGCTGCCATGTGGTCGAAAACCCATCATCTTTTCGTTCCGCCGCCTTCAGCAGACCGCAATGGGAGCTCTTCTTACGGTTGTTGGTATCACCACTGGGACTGGTGCCATCGCCTTGGAGAATACCTATCTCAACGTATCCGTTTCGTTTCCCGCTCCGTCGGGAGCAAAAGACTTGTGTGAAACCTACTCGTGGGCCTGCGCGACCGTCGCAAATGCAACTGTGCCGAACGGGCAAGAGTTGAGACTTGTAAGTGACGTAAACAGCCGCGTTAATCGAACGACGCGCACGATTGAAGACCAGACACAGTATCGCAAGGCTGAAGAATGGGCTCTTCCGACGTCCAGGGGAGGCGATTGTGAGGACTTTGCCCTTTTGAAAAAGCATGAACTAATCCGATTGGGTCTTGATCCAAGGAAGCTTCTTCTTGCAACGGTGCTGGACACGCGCCGAAATTCACACGCTGTGCTGGTTTATCGGTCAGTGAGCGGGGATTTGGTATTGGATAACCTGACGAACCGGATCAAACCCTGGCGCCAAACTGGATATGTGTTCCTGCGAATGCAGGACCCAAGGCAACCACAGAAATGGGTGGCAATAAACAACAGCGGATAAAAAAGCGCGCCTTGGCGCGCTTTTTCGAGTTCGGTTTGTAATTGGAATATATGAGGCCGGTGGCGATCAGCGTTTCGAGCCACCATTTCCATTGCCGCCGGCATTTCCGTTTCCGTTACCGCCAGCGTTCCCATTTCCGTTGCCGTTGCCACTGCCGTCGCCAGATTCGTCGTCATTGGCTCCGTGACCTTGACCGGGGCTAGACCCTTCGCTGCCATTGCCGCCGCCGTTGTTTCCTTTGCCTCCGCCAGTGTCACCACCGGTATCGCCACCAGTATCACCGCCGGTATCGCCACCAGTGTCACCGCCGGTATCGCCACCAGTATCACCGCCGGTATCGCCACCAGTATCGCCACCAGTATCACCGTCGGTATCGCCACCAGTATCGCCACCAGTATCACCGTCGGTATCGCCACCAGTATCGCCACCAGTATCACCGCCGGTATCGCCACCAGTGTCACCGCCGGTATCGCCACCAGTGTCACCGCCGGTATCGCCACCAGTGTCGCCACCGGTATCGCCACCAGTGTCACCACCAGGGTTACCGCCGGTGTCACCACCGGGATTGCCGCCGGTGTCACCACCGGGATTGCCGCCAGTGTCACCACCGGGGTTGCCGCCGGTGTCACCACCAGGGTTGCCTCCAGTGTCACCACCAGGGTTGCCTCCAGTGTCACCACCGGGGTTTCCGCCCGTGTTTCCGCCAGGTGTGCCGCTGGTATCGCCACCAGATGGGGTGCCTCCGCCTCCGAACATTGATGATCCGTCGCCGTCACCACCTTCAAGGGAATTTCCTACCGACGCTGTTGGGAAGTCGACTAGCACAGCAGCGAAACTTGGGCAGGCGTTAGTGGTACGGGCAAGTATGTCTTCAAAATCAGACCGCTTTTGAAGGTAACGGAGCATCCGCGCCTCGACGACACCACACGAACACAGCGTTTCGGTAGATACCGAGTTCTTCGCGGTATTCAGTGTGCATCGTTCGCCGGCTGCGAAGCTGGTCGAAGCAATCGCTGAAATTGACGATGTCGCCAAGATCAGTGGAATAAGACGTGCCCGTGTTTTCATTTTGTACTCCAATCACTCTGTCCAAAATCAAGTCCCTTCCATCGGGCACATGATCGCCTCAAAGAGGCCAAAACATAATCTAGCTTTCGCCATAAAGTTGCCCCAAAGGCAAGGTTGAAAATTCTTAACGATCGTGTGAGGCTTTCAATTTTTCCAACAAAAATGGGCCCTGCGAGACGCGTAGATCTCGAGGGCCTTTGGTGTGAGTTGTCTTCTAATTGAATGAAATCAGAAGATTTTGAGTGGGTTGTTGATTGAAGTCAGCTTGATTTTTTTCAGCATTCAGGCTGATTTGGCCATCCTTTTTCGTTCATGCGGATCAAGGAAGCGTTTTCTCAGGCGAATGGCATTGGGCGTGACCTCGACCAGCTCGTCGTCGTCGACATAGGCAATGGCTTCTTCGAGCGAAAACTGAATATGGGGCGTCAGTCGTACGGCGTCATCCGAGCCAGACGCCCGGACGTTGGTCAGCTTCTTGCCCTTGAGTGGGTTAACCTCAAGATCGTTGTCGCGGGAATGCTCTCCGATGATCATGCCTTGATAGACATCCGCCTGGGGGCCAAGAAACATGCGTCCGCGTTCTTCGAGGTTCCAAAGTGCATAGGCCACCGCCTGACCATTTTCCATTGAGATCAGAACGCCTGCGCGCCGACCCGGAATCGGACCCTTGTGAGGCGTCCAGCCGTGGAAGACCCTATTTAGAACGCCCGTGCCGCGTGTGTCGGTAAGAAACTCGCCGTGGTATCCGATCAATCCGCGTGATGGGACATGCGCGATGATGCGCGTTTTGCCAACGCCCGCCGGGCGCATCTCGACCAGTTCGCCTTTGCGGGCGCCTGTCACCTTCTCGATCACGGCACCCGAGTATTCGTCATCGACATCAATGGTGACTTCTTCGATCGGTTCCAGTCTCTGGCCATCTTCATGACGAAACAGGACCTGCGGGCGGGAAATGCTGAGTTCGAATCCTTCTCGACGCATGTTTTCGATCAGTACGCCCATCTGCAATTCGCCACGACCGGCTACTTCGAAGGCTTCACCGCCGGGGGTGTCGGAAACTTGAATTGCGACGTTGGATTCAGCCTCTTTCATCAGGCGGTCGCGGATCACACGGGACTGAACCTTCTTGCCGTCCCGTCCCGCCAGCGGAGAGTCGTTAATGCCAAACGTTACCGAGATTGTCGGCGGATCGATGGGCTGGGCCGGAAGTGCCTCGGTCACTTGTGGCGAGACCAGAGAGTCGGCGACGGTCGCCTTGCTCATGCCCGCAATTGTGACAATGTCACCAGCTTCAGCTACATTGATCGGTTGTTGGCTGAGGCCCCGAAAGGCGAGGATCTTGGAGGCACGGAAGTTCTCAATGAGCGTACCATTGCGGCTCAGCGCCTTCAGGGTTTCACCGGCCTTGAGTGTACCGCTTTCGACACGACCCGTCAGAATGCGCCCGATGAAGGGATCGTTGCCCAAAGTGGTTGCCAGCATGCGGAACGGCTCGCCCTTGTGCGCCGCCTGTTTCGGAGAGGGAACGTGGTCGATGATCAGATCGAACAGCTCCGACAAATCCTTGCGCGGCCCGTCCAGTTCCACATCTGCCCAGCCAGATCGGCCAGAGGCATACATGGCCGGAAAATCAAGCTGGTCGTCGTCCGCGCCCAGATTCGCAAACAGATCGAAACATTCGTCAAGCGCGCGGTCAGGTTCGGCATCGGGTTTGTCGACTTTGTTCAGAACGACGATCGGACGCAGGCCGAGCGCAAGCGCCTTGGACGTCACGAACTTGGTCTGCGGCATTGGGCCTTCGGCGGCGTCGACCAACAGTACAACGCCATCGACCATGCTCAGGATACGCTCCACTTCGCCGCCGAAATCGGCGTGGCCAGGGGTGTCAACGATATTGATCCGGGTGCCCTTCCATTCGACCGAGGTCGCCTTGGCGAGGATAGTGATACCGCGCTCGCGCTCCAGATCGTTGCTGTCCATGGCGCGTTCGGCCACGGCCTGATTCTCCCGGAATGCGCCGGATTGTTTGAGCAGCTCGTCGACAAGAGTCGTCTTGCCATGGTCAACGTGAGCAATGATCGCGATATTGCGAAGGTCCATGAGAGGTCAGCCTTTGAACGGAAAGTTGCCGCGCGCATAGCGCGGCAGGACACAAGATACCAGCCCAAACGCGCCGTCAGTGGCTTGTGGACTGCGAAAAAAGATGAATCACCAATATTCCGATGATGATCAGGCTTAGTCCAGCAAAGGCGGGCCAATCGAGTTTTTGTCCAAATGCAACGAAGCCGATCAGAGCAATGAAAACGATTCCCAAGCCAGACCAGATAGCATAAACGATTCCCACTGGCATCACCTTGAGAGTCAGCGCCAGAAAATAGAAGGCGATCCCATAGCCGATAACGACCAGAACAGAAGGCCACAGGCGCGTGAACTGCTGACTGGCTTGCAGGGCCGTCGTTCCGATTGTTTCGGCCATCACGGCCAGAAGGAGGATCAGGTAGGCTTTGGGCATCTAAACGAAACCGTTCTCGTCACGTTGGTCAGTCGTTGAACACAATGAAGGTTTCCACCGCAAGAGAAATCGAAGGTGGTGCCACGCACCCTAGGTTAACGCGGGGTCAGGGAAACCGGACTAGCGACGAATGACGGCAAGGTATATCTGACGGGTTATTGGTGAGTTCAAATGTTGATGAGTTTTCAATGACTGCTTTTGCAAAAAAGATCATTTTGATTTCGGCCGTAATAGTGGCGCTTGGGTGGCTTGCAGACGGGGGGTCCGTCGACATAGATGCAGCCAGAAATGTTGAGCGAGTGGCTAGTGTGCCGGTATAGACAGCGCTACCGAGGTCAGGACAAGGGGCTGAGAGGCCCCTTTTCCACTTGTGAAAGAACCCAGAACGGATTTCAGTTCACGGGTTCGATCACATCGAAGAACAGTTTCAGCTGAGGTTGCAGCCATTGCCACAATTCCGGCGCACCGCGCTTTACCGGATATCCGACCCGGGATTCCAGTTGATCAAAACTGACCTGATATTCGATCCACGTGCCGCCGCCGTTTTGAAGGTTTGCAATAGGGGTTTGAATTCGGTCAACCGCTTTGCCGAACAACGCGTCCTGTGTTTCGGCGTTTTCGAATTCAAGCCAGAGATCGGTAAATTCCTCTTTTTGCGCAGAAGGCAGGAGGCCAAACAGACGTGCGGCCGCGGCCATTTCTTTTTCGGCTTGGGCCGCATGATCAACCTGACCGTGAATAGGGTGGTCTCCGGCATCGATTTCGACAATGTCGTGCAGCAATAGCATGCGCAGAACCCGATCAATCCTAACTTCGGGGTGGGCATATTCTGCCAGCACCCATGCGTAGAGCATGATGTGCCACGAGTGTTCCGCAGAATTTTCGCAACGGGAGTTGTCCAAGAGCCTGGACGCCCTGTTGACCGATTTCAATTGATCAGCGTCCACGAGAAAAGGCAGACGGCTGGAAAAAGAAGAGGAGTGATCGGGCTGTGAACCGTTCAGCAAATCCATTGCGTGCCGGTAGGCTTCGGGAAACTCGTGACGCAGATAGGCCGCTCGCCCGCCGTTCAGATTCTCCCGTACGATCCCCATGTGGTCGGGCCGCGGGACCGGAGCGCAAAGAACCTGAAACAGCGGCTGGCACCTGTCCAAGCGTTTGGCGAAGCGGGCGTCAAGCGTTTCGTCTGCCTCGAATTCGTTCCAGAGCGACAAGAACACCGCTTTTTGATCCAAAGGAAGCAAACCAAACAAAGATTCGGCTGCCGCGCGTTCCTTGATTGCCACAGACTCCCAATCTGTTTCCAAATGAATGGGATGATCGCCAACTTCAACTTCCACAAGATCATGCAAAATCAACATCCTGATGACCCTGTCTATGGACACCCCGGGTTCTGCAATTGGGGAAAAGACCAAGGCCCACAAGGCAAGGTGCCAACTATGCTCGGCAGAGTTTTCGGGACGAGACAGATCAAGGAGAGCATTCGCGCGTTCGACCGTTTTCAACCTGTCCGCCGCTTTTAGAAAGTCGATCTGCGCGGACAGGCGTTCGGTCATTGCTTTTCCTTGGCTTGCGCCTTGTCTCTGAACTTCGACAGTTTGCCGATCAGAAATTGCCGTGCCTTACGTTCAGCCATGCGTACGCGAATTTCGGTTAGAAACGCCTCTTCGAGAGTTTGGGAAGCCGCCCCCAATACCGCGCTGACCTCCATGAACAGGCGGTCCTCATTGGTTTCATCCATCACTTTCATCGTATCCTCGGCCAGTTTTGCGGCCAGCGTTTCAACGCTCGAAGACATCAGCGGGTATTTTCCGTCAGGCGGCGTTTTACGTAGTCGGACACGTCGGTGATCAACGTGTCCATATGCTGATCCTGGAAAAAGTGATCGGCACCCTCGACTTCGGTATGGGTGATGGTGATCCCTTTTTGCTCATGCAGTTTGTTCACCAGGGAAGTCGTATCTGCGGGAGGCGCCACGCGGTCCGACGTGCCGTTGATGATCAATCCGGAAGACGGGCAGGGGGCCAGGAACGAGAAATCATACATGTTCGCGGGCGGTGAGACGCTGATGAAGCCGGTAATTTCCGGGCGGCGCATCAGGAGTTGCATGCCGATCCACGCGCCGAAAGAGAATCCGGCGACCCAGCAATGTTTCGAATTGTTGTTCATGGACTGAAGATAGTCCAGCGCCGACGCCGCGTCGCTCAATTCTCCGATACCTTGATCATATTCGCCCTGGCTGCGGCCAACGCCCCGGAAATTGAAGCGCAGAACGGTGAACCCCATGTTGTAAAAGGCATAGTGCAGGTTGTAGACAACCTTGTTGTTCATGGTTCCGCCAAATTGCGGATGTGGATGCAGCACGATGGCAATCGGTGCGTCTTTTTCCTTTTGCGGGTGGTAACGGCCTTCCAGGCGGCCTTCGGGTCCGGGAAAAATCACCTCGGGCATGTGTGCTTTTGTCCTGTCTGTTTTCATGCGGCGCCGGGATATTCTTGACGGTATTCGTCGGGCACCTTAGAGCGGTTCTAATTGTCGGGCGTTGCATTGCGACGCTGTCAGTGGGAGATACGCACTGGCCGCGAGAAGGTCAATGATTTCGCGCATGTCAGGCTGAGAGGAAAGCAAATGAAACTGTCGACCAAGGGTCGTTACGCGATGGTGGCGCTCGCGGATATTGCACTTCAGCCGGCAGATGCACTTGTTACGCTGGGTGAGATTTCCGACCGCCAGGACATTTCCCTGCCTTACCTCGAACAGTTGTTCGTCAAACTTCGCCGCGCCGATCTTGTCGCCTCCGTTCGCGGTCCGGGTGGGGGATACAGGTTGGCGCGTCCTGCATCGAAAATCCGGATCGTCGAAGTCCTGGCTGCCGTCGACGAAACCGTCGACGCAATGCACAAAGGGGCAGGCGCATCCGGTGCGTCTTCTGGTAGTCGGGCACAATCGCTGACGAACCGCCTGTGGGAGAGCCTGAGCGCGCATGTCTATGTCTTTCTGCACCAGACGCGGTTGTCCGACGTCATCGAAAACGAACTTGCCCCTTGTCCCGCGGTTCCGAGCCTGTTTTCGGTTGTCGATGACTAACTGGCAGTGGCGTGACTTTGGTCAATTCCCGCCGCATTGACTTTCGCTATCCGCGCCCGACATCCTATCTGCCGCTAGAAAAGATGCATCCATGAAACGTGTTTATCTCGACCACAACGCCACAACGCCGCTTCGCCCAGAAGCGCGCGAGGCAATGGTTTCGGCGATGGACGTGTGTGGCAACCCTTCTTCTGTCCATGCGGAAGGTCGCGCTGCGAAAGCAATGGTTGAAAGGGCGCGGGTGCAGGTTGCCGAGGCGGTTGGGTGTCGGCCGCAAGAGGTGGTTTTCACTTCCGGGGCGACCGAAGCAGCGCAAGTTTTGGCCCAACGTCCGCCGGAGTGTGACGTTTTTGTGGACAGCACCGCTCATGATGCTCTCTGGTCGCACTTTGACCTGTCCAACGTTCAGGAGCGGCCTTTCGGCCCCGGACATACATTGGCCATGGGGTTGGCGAATTCCGAGACGGGAATCATTACCGATCCGCTTCCAAAGGTCGAAGGGCAATGGCCTTATGGAGCGCGTCGCGCCGATTGGCTGTTGCTGGATATCACGCAAGCGGTTGGGCGAATTCCGTTTTCCTTTGCTTGGAGTGGCGCCGATATGGCTATCCTGTCGGCGCACAAGATTGGCGGGCCTAAGGGAGTAGGGGCGTTGATCCTGCGGCAAGGCCTGGATATCGAACCGATCTTGACGGGCGGAGGTCAGGAGATGGGGCGACGTTCGGGGACAGAAAATGTCATTGGAATTGCCGGTTTCGGTGCCGCAATAGAAACCGCTGTCAGGGAACTTGCCGATGGAACATGGGGGCAAGTCGAAAAACTTAGAAACATTCTAGAAACTTGCCTTGTGGAATCGGCAAAAGAGACTATTTTTGTCGGGAAAGATGAGCGGCGCTTGCCCAACACATCCTGTATAGTTACCCCCGGCTGGAAAGGGGAAACGCAAGTGATGGCATTGGACTTGGCCGGCTTTGCCATTTCGGCGGGCTCGGCGTGTTCCAGTGGCAAGGTCAAGACCAGTCGGGTTTTGGCGGCGTTGGGATACAGCAAGGTCGAATCGGCAAGTGCCATTCGGGTGTCCCTGGGCCCGCAAACGACGGAAGATGAAATAATGCGCTTTGCCGAAACCTGGCTGAAGCTGCACAAGAAATATCGCACCCGCGCGGTGTGAACAGACAAGGAGAGGGCCATGGCGGCTTTGGACCAGACGCAGGTCAAAGATGGTGTCGACCAGGAAACCGTAGATGCGGTGCGCGAGGTCGGAACCTACAAGTATGGTTGGGAAACCGAGATCGAGATGGAATACGCACCCAAGGGTGTAAATCCAGATATCGTGCGTCTGATTTCAAGCAAGAATGACGAGCCGGATTGGATGACCGACTGGCGCCTGGCTGCGTTTGAACGCTGGTCCAAACTGGAAGAACCAACCTGGGCCATGGTCAAATATCCTGAAATTGATTTTCAGGACCAGTATTACTATGCCCGCCCTAAGTCGATGGAAGTAAAGCCCAAATCGCTGGATGACGTTGATCCCAAGCTGCTGGCCACATACGAAAAACTTGGAATTCCTTTGAAAGAACAAATGATTCTTGCGGGTATTGAAGGGGCCGAAAATGCGCCGGCCGAAGGCCGCAAGGTTGCGGTGGATGCCGTTTTCGACTCGGTTTCCGTGGGTACCACTTTTCAGGATGAACTAAAAAAGCATGGAGTGATCTTTTGCTCGATTTCCGAGGCGATCCGTGAACATCCTGAATTGGTGAAGAAATACCTTGGCTCGGTTGTGCCGGTATCAGACAATTTCTATGCGACGCTGAATTCAGCCGTGTTCTCGGATGGCTCGTTCGTCTATGTGCCGCCAGGCGTCCGGTGCCCTATGGAACTGAGCACCTATTTCCGTATCAACGCAGAAAACACCGGCCAGTTCGAGCGCACGCTGATCATCGCGGACAAGGGCTCTTACGTGTCCTATCTGGAAGGCTGCACTGCTCCTCAGCGTGACACCGCACAACTGCATGCTGCAGTTGTAGAGATCATTGTGGAAGAGGACGCCGAAGTAAAATACTCGACCGTTCAAAACTGGTATCCGGGCGACGAGAATGGCAAGGGCGGCATCTACAACTTCGTGACAAAGCGCGCGGATTGTCGGGGCGATCGCTCCAAGGTGATGTGGACGCAGGTGGAAACCGGCAGTGCCGTGACGTGGAAATACCCATCTTGTATCCTGCGCGGCGATGACAGCCAGGGTGAATTCTATTCGATCGCGATCACCAACAACTATCAGCAGGCCGATACCGGAACCAAGATGGTGCATCTCGGCAAGAATACCAAATCGCGCATTGTCTCCAAGGGTATTAGCGCGGGTCATGCCCAGAACACCTATCGCGGGCTTGTTTCGATGCATCCCAAGGCAAAGAACAGCCGGAACTACACGCAGTGCGACAGTTTGCTGATTGGGGGCAAGTGCGGCGCGCACACGGTTCCCTATATCGAAGTTCGTAACAATTCCTCACGCTGCGAGCACGAGGCGACCACATCCAAGGTGGACGACGACCAGTTGTTCTATTGCCGCCAGCGCGGCATGGACGAGGAAGCAGCCGTTGCACTGGTTGTGAACGGTTTCTGCAAGGACGTCCTGCAGGCATTGCCGATGGAGTTCGCCATGGAAGCGCAGCAGCTTGTCGCGATTTCTTTGGAAGGGTCGGTGGGTTAAACGAAGTCTTCGATCCCGACGGCGCCGCTCGCTAGATCAAGGAATGGATGCGTGACACTTCAGCCGCTTCAATCAGAACGCCCGCAGCTCATCCTGCCTCGGGACGAGGCGGATGCGTTGCGGTTGGCCTATGGCGAAGCGGATGTCATCCTTGAATACGGTACCGGCGGGTCCACGGTTATGGCATCGGAGCTTCCCGGCACCCATATCACGTCGGTTGAAAGTGACCGGGCATGGGCGCGGACCGTGCAGGACTGGATTGATCAAAACCCACCCGCATTGGGAAGCACCGTGCAAATCATCTGGTCGGATATCGGGCCGACGGGCGATTGGGGGCATCCCGTGACGGATGAGACTTGGAGACGGTTTCCCGGTTATGCGCTGGATGTTTGGACCCGTCCAGACTTTCGTCACCCCGACGTCGTGTTCGTCGACGGGCGGTTTCGCATTGGCTGCGCCTTGGCAACGGCGTTCAACATCGAACGGCCCGTTACCCTGATCTTTGATGATTACGCGAACCGAAAATGGCACCGACAGGTCGAGGAGTTCCTAGGCGAGCCGGAGGTCATCGGCAGGCTTGGAGTATTTGAAGTCAATCCGACGCCGATCCCGGCAAACCGGTTGAAGAAAATCTTTCATTTCATGACCAAAGCTTGAAGACAGAACGAAAATCACACGCCCCTTGAGTGCGGGCTCGAGACGAGAACGAGGAAAACATGCTTGAAATCAAAAACCTGCACGTGAAACTTGAAGAAGAGGATAAGCAAATCCTCAAAGGCGTCGACCTGACTGTCGAAGCCGGCAAGGTTCACGCGATTATGGGGCCGAATGGGTCGGGTAAGTCTACCCTCAGCTATGTTTTGTCGGGGCGCGATGGATATGAAATAACCGAAGGGTCGGCAACGTTGGGTAGCGAGGACCTTTTGGAACTTGATCCCGAAGAACGCGCTGCGTTGGGTCTGTTCCTGGCCTTTCAATACCCGGTCGAAATTCCCGGCGTTGGTAATATGACGTTCCTGCGTACGGCTGTTAACGCGCAACGCAAGGCGCGGGGCGAAGAGGAACTATCCGCCGCCGAATTCCTCAAGGTGGTACGCGCCAAGGCCAAGACGCTCAAGATCGACGCCGATATGCTTAAGCGTCCGGTTAATGTGGGCTTCTCGGGCGGTGAGAAGAAGCGCAACGAAATCCTTCAAATGGCCATGCTTGAGCCACGCATGTGCATTCTGGACGAAACCGACTCCGGTCTGGACGTGGACGCGATGAAATTGGTAGCCGAAGGTGTGAATGCGCTGCGGGATGAGGGGCGAGGGTTCCTTGTCATCACTCACTATCAGCGCCTTTTAGATCACATTAAACCCGATGTTGTGCACATCATGGCCGATGGTCGCATTGTCAAGACCGGCGGTCCGGAGCTGGCACTTGAAGTCGAAAATAACGGATATGCCGACATCCTGGCCGAGGTGAACTGATGGCGTTGCCCGAAGTTAAACATTCCGTCACCGTGGCTCGCTTGGCCTCTATGAGCCTTCCCGAAGCGGGGTGCACACAGGAAGCGCGGGTAGATGCGTTGTCCCGTGTGCACGAAATGGGTCTTCCAAGCCGACGGGACGAGTATTGGAAATACACACGTCCTGATACTTTGATTCAAACCGACGCCCCGAAAGCTGCAGTTTTCGTCTCGGACGAAGCAATGATGTTCGACGGGTTCGAACGTCTAAAGATTGTTTTTGTCGATGGCGTATTCGACCCAGAGGCCTCGGATAATCTGGAACTCGAAGGGGTCCGGATCGAGCGGCTGAAAGACATCTGTTGCAAGGACATCCATTGGGCCAAGGAGCTATATGGCGTACTTGAAGCGCGCGGGCAGTCACCCGTTCAGCGTCCTCTGGCAGCGCTCAATACCGCTTTTGCGGCCGACGGAGTTGCCATTCACGTCATTGGCAAGCCATCCAAGCCCATCAGCTTGATTTACACCCATAATTCAGAGGCTTCCGATGTGATTCTGCATCATGTGATCCGGGTGGAATCTGGAGCGGAAGCAACCATTCTGGAAAACGGGCCAGCGGCTTCGCGATTCAACAAATGTATGGAGATCGACATCGCGGACGGTGGCACGCTGCATCACGTTCGGGCGCAGGGGCGCGATCATGAACGCCGGGCGGTGACACATATTTTCACCCGCCTAGGCGAAGGTTCTATCTACAAGTCGTTTACACTGACCGTAAATGGTGTGCTGACCCGCAATGAACAGGTTATTGAGCTGACCGGTGACGATGCTGTCGCGCATATTTCCGGCGCATGCGTGGGCGACGGTGATTTCCACCATGACGACACTGTATTCATCACCCATGACGCCGTAAATTGCGAGAGCCGCCAGGTGTTCAAGAAAGTCCTGCGCAACGGTGCGACCGGGGTGTTTCAAGGCAAGATTCTGGTTAAAGAAGGTGCGCAGAAAACAGATGGCTATCAGATCAGCCAGTCTTTGTTATTGGATGGGGACAGCCAGTTTCTTGCTAAGCCCGAGCTGGAAATTTACGCCGATGACGTGGCCTGTTCGCATGGTTCGACATCAGGTGCGATCGACGAAACGGCATTGTTCTATCTGCGGTCTCGCGGCGTTCCAAACAAGGAAGCGACCAACATGTTGACGCTGGCCTTTCTAGCCGAGGCAGTCGACGAGATCGAAGACAAGGCATTGGCAGGGGATATCGTCGCACGTCTCGAAGCGTGGTTGGCTCGACGCAGCTAATGCCGGTCACATCTGACATAGTCGCCACCTACCGTGGTCCTGGACGCGTCATGCGTCGCCTCTTGGCTATGGGGCAGCGCGAGGATCGCGCCTTGGCATTTGTGATGGTCTTTTGCGTGGTTGCATTTATCGCGCAAATGCCCGGGCTTGCCCGGAAAGCTCACATGGAAGGGCTGGACCTGAACGCAACTATGGGAGGGGCATTACTGGGCTCAGTCATTCTGTTGCCGTTGCTGTTCTATGGATTGGCCTGGGTGTCACACCTGATTGCGCGACTGTTCGGGGGCGGTGGCACTGGTTATGGCGCGCGACTTGCTCTGTTCTGGGCGCTTTTGGCGTCGACGCCACTCGTACTTCTCAACGGTCTTGTTGCTGGCTTTATCGGACAGGGTGCTGCTTTGAACTTTGTTGGAATTGTTTGGCTGGTAGTATTCATGATGTTTTGGTTGTCTGGTTTGGTGCAAGCCGAGAGGACAACAGAATGAGCATGGGATTCTGGAGCGATCTGGCAAAGAAAACAGTAGTGGACCCGGCAGAGGCTGCCCGAAGATTGTTGGCGCTTGACTTGGGACGCGAGGTGCTGTGGCTCGCTCTGGCACTGGCAATCGTGCTCAACGCGGCCCTTCAGGCGACATCGAATCTAATCCTATCATCCATGGGGGTCGAAGTTCCCGCGCTTGTCGGCTCGGTGATCCCTTATGCCGCCGTAGTTGGCGGCGGTTTGATCGTGACCATTGTGGCATTTCACCAGATCGGTATCCGGATGGGGGGTACCGGGACGTTTAGTGACGTGATGGTTTTGCTTGTTTGGTTGCAGTTTCTCAAGGTCTTGGTTCAGGCCGCAGGAATGATTTTTCTGCTGACCGTCCCGATCCTGTCGGCCTTGCTGTCTGCCGTGGCTTTTCTGGTCGGCATTTACATCACCGTCCATTTTATCGATCAGGCGCATCGGCTGAACTCCCTGGCGGTTGCAACCGGCGTTCTGGTGCTTTCCATCCTGGCGATTGCCGTTTTGGCTATACTTCTTCTATCCCTCGTCGGAGGGCCAATTACGGGTACCCCTGCTTATGTATGACGTTCAAAAGATCCGCGCTGACTTCCCGATCCTATCACGGAAAGTGAACGGCAAGCCGCTGACCTATCTGGACAATGGCGCATCCGCGCAGAAACCTCAGGCTGTGATCGACGCGGTGACGCGCGCTTATGCCGAAGAGTATTCCAACGTCCATCGTGGGCTACACTTTCTATCCAATCTCGCCACCGAGAAATACGAAGCCGTTCGCGGCACGATCTCGCGTTTTCTCAACACGGGAAACGAAGACGAGATCGTAATGAATTCGGGGACAACCGAAGGGATCAACCTGGTCGCGTATGGCTGGGCGATGCCGCGTATGGAACCCGGTGACGAAATTGTCTTAAGTGTCATGGAGCACCATGCGAATATTGTGCCCTGGCATTTCCTGCGAGAACGCCAGGGGGTCGTCCTGAAATGGGTTGATGTAGATGCCGATGGTGGATTGGACCCGCAAGCTGTTATCGATGCGATCGGCCCAAAAACGAAGCTGGTTGCGATTACCCAGTGTTCGAACGTGTTGGGTACAGTTGTCGATGTAAAAGCCATCACAAAAGGCGCACACGCCAAGGGTGTTCCGGTTCTCGTTGATGGCAGTCAAGGCGCCGTGCACATGCCAGTGGATGTTCAGGATATCGGTTGTGATTTTTATGCAATCACTGGTCACAAGCTGTACGGGCCGTCCGGATCGGGGGCAATTTTCATCAAGTCCGATCGCATGGCCGAAATGCGCCCGTTTATCGGCGGTGGCGACATGATCAGGGAAGTCTCTAAAGATCAGGTGATCTATAACGATCCGCCGATGAAGTTCGAGGCTGGAACACCCGGAATCGTGCAGACGATCGGTTTAGGGGTCGCGCTGGATTACATGATGGACTTGGGGATGGAGAACATCGCAGCGCATGAAGCGGACCTGCGGAACTATGCCCTTCAACGTCTTACAGGCTTGAATTGGTTGCAGGTTCAGGGCACACGGCCAGACAAGGCTGCCATATTCAGTTTCACGCTTGACGGGGCCGGGCACGCTCATGATGTTTCGACAATCCTTGACAAGAAAGGGGTCGCCGTACGAGCAGGGCACCATTGTGCCGGACCACTGATGGATCACCTTGGGGTCACGGCGACATGTCGCGCTAGTTTCGGCCTGTATAATACTCGCGATGAGGTCGATACGTTAATTGAGGCCCTGGAACTCGCGCATGATTTGTTCGCTTGAGTTCCAAACCACTCGCGGATTTTGGTATTGCACACGGGCTGGAACAAGGTTAGCTAACACCGCAGGCACCTGTAGCTCAGCTGGATAGAGCGCTGCCCTCCGAAGGCAGAGGCCAGAGGTTCGAATCCTCTCAGGTGCGCCACTTTTTCACTTAATGTATAGATTTTATTAAATAAAATAAAGCTTCACATTGAAGCCACCAAAGGGATTCAAACCAATCCCGTAACGTTTCCCGCAACACAATTCACAAAATCTGGTGCGCACTCCGGTACTCTCCACTTTACCTCGTCGGCTCATTCTGATTGCTTGCAAAGCAATTCACGGAAAGGGATTTTAATGCGCATTGAAATCAACTCAGAAGAGAGCGCTTGGGAAGTATTGGCAAACCTAGGGTCTGGACCCATTGATTTCAGAGGGGTGTCGTGATTCACGGTTCGAAAACGAGCGGTGAACATGTCTGATCTTTTCTGGCTGACCGACGCCCAGATGGCGCGTCTCCAGCCCTTCTTTCCCAAGTCCCACGGCAAAACTCGCGTCGATGATAGGCGTGTGTTGAGCGGGATTATCTTCATCAATCGCAATGGGTTGCGCTGGCGCGATGCGCCCAAGGAATACGGTCCGCACAAGACGCTTTATAACCGTTGGAAGCGCTGGAGCGATAAGGGCATCTTCGCAAAGATGATGATGGGACTGGCAGCCGATCACGGCGAGGAGAAGACCGTGATGATTGATGCGACCTATCTCAAAGCACACCGCACCGCAACCAGTATGGCCGCGAAAAAAGGGGGGCGTGGCCGTCTGATCGGTCGCACCAAGGGCGGGATGAACACGAAGCTGCACGCCATCTGCGACAGCCTG